>CASFXA010000081.1 GCA_949298535.1 uncultured Oscillospiraceae bacterium | reverse complement strand
TACGAGAGGACCGGGATGGACGCACCTCTGGTGCACCAGTTGTCACGCCAGTGGCACAGCTGGGCAGCTATGTGCGGATCGGATAAACGCTGAAAGCATCTAAGCGTGAAGCCGGCCCAAAGATAAGATATCCCACTGAGTCAATCAGGTAAGACCCCTTGAAGACTACAAGGTAGATAGGCACAAAGTGGAAGCGCGGTGACGCGTGTAGCTAGCGTGTACTAATCGGTCGAGGGCTTGACCAGGTCAAGCGAATCTTTAGGTGAGTAAATAGGAAGTTCGTTGTTCAATTTTGAAGGCGCGTTCCAGTCGGAACAGCCACAGACCTGCACCATTAGCTCAGTTGGTAGAGCAACTGACTCTTAATCAGTGGGTCCCGGGTTCGAATCCCTGATGGTGCACCAAAGGAAGGTCCCAAGGCGCGCCGGAAGGCGAGGCCATGGATCAGATAGATACCACGGCGAGACGGCCCGTTGGTCAAGCGGTTAAGACACCGGCCTCTCACGCCGGTAACGCGGGTTCGATTCCCGCACGGGTCACCATTTTCCCTTAGCTTATCCGGACGAAAGTCCTGGTAATACAATAGCTTCCCTGTGAAGGCAAGGCGCAAAGAATAACGGAGCCGACACGAGGACAGCGCAATAGCCGGTGTTTATTACGGTGAGGTCCCACCCGTTCCCATCCCGAACACGGAAGTTAAGCTCACCAGTGCCGAAGATAGTTGGCGGGAAGCCGCCTGTGAAAATAGGTCTTCGCCGGCATCCACAAAAACCATTCGCGAGAGTGGTTTTTGTTTTGTCTTTACCATGGCGCAGCCATGGAAATAATCCGGTATCTATAACGATGAGGTTCCACCCGTTCCCATCCCGAACACGGAAGTTAAGCTCACCAGTGCCGAAGATAGTTGGCGGGAAGCCGCCTGTGAAAATAGGTCGTTGCCGGAACAGAAAGCCTGACGTTTAACCAGACGTCAGGCTTTTTTGCATCTTCCGGTCCTTCCATCATCACACTTGCTGCGATGAGCTTTTTTGACAGATTGGGGAGGGCGGTTTCGGGGGCGGCGGTTTATCCGCCGCCCCCTTTGACTGTTTGTCGGTGGCCAGATGTCTTTTTTCCTTATGAAAAGAAAATTATCGCCGCCCGAAAAAAGTTGACAACGGACAGACCACGTTAAAAAGTACACTTGCTACCCTAAAAGGCACAGGCAAGTCTTTAGCCGGATGAAAACATGACTTTTTTTGAAGGAGCATCGCGTCCGCGAGGACATTTTGGAGGTTAACTGCCGTGTGCTTTTTAGGGTGTAAATGCCGCAAGGGGACGGATAGCTTCACCCAAGAACCAGAGCTGGGCGGATTTTGCGGTTGTGGGCAGCGAGTGGATTGTCTGGCTTTACCCAGACAACCGGCGAGCGGGCGGTGTCAGCAATATATTGTTAGCAACACAAACCAGCTTTTCAGCCCGTTCCCCTTAACACTAAAAGGTACAAACCAAAACTGTGGCGGGCACTATTTCTGACTAACCAGATCGCTGTTGCCTCAACAATGGGATTCCAAAGGGACGAGTCCCTTTGGGCGTAACTCCTGACACAAATTTCTGTTAAATACATACCTGGACAACATACCTATTTCCTCAGCAGCCTTTCACTAAAAAAGGAGATCTGCCCCCATTCAGGCAAGGCAGATCCCCCAACAAAGTTTCAAAGATTTTCCGGTGGCCTTACCGGTCCAGCTGGAGGCATTTCCGCAGCTGGTGGGCGTCCTCATTGCTCACCAGCACCAGGATCTTATCTCCGGACAGCAGGCAGGTTTTACCACGGGGAATAATCAGGTTGCCCCGGCGGGTGATGGAAATGATGACACATTCATCCGGCAGTTTAATCTGGCTCAGAGAAGCGCCGCTGAAAGCGAAATTATCCGGCAGCTGGATTTCGCTGATGACCGCCTGCCCCTGGTTCAGGGCCATCACCTGACGGATGGCGGCGAAATCCACTTCCCGTTCCAGCTGGCGGGCAATGCTGTCGGTTCCGCAGACGGGGATGTCCACCCCCAAAGCCTTCATCACCCCTAAATTTTTGGGGTTATTGACCCGGGCGACGGTTTTGGGAATCCCAAACATCTTTTTGGCCATCTGGCAGGCAACCAGATTGGTTTCGTCTGAGCCGGTGACGGTCACAAAGCTCTGGGCTGAAGCGGCGTCGGCGCTTTCCAGGCAGTCTGGGGAACTGCCGTCTCCGCAGATGACGGTGATTCCCAGGTCGTCGGCAATGTGTTCGCACAGCTTCCGGTCCTGCTCAATGATGACGGGGGTATATCCATGCTCCAACAGGGTTTTGGACAGGTAATAGCCCACCTTTCCGCCCCCGATGACTAATACTTTCATATGATTGCTCCTCTTTTTGGATTTTGTCCTGGGAAATCACAATATTTTGACATACAGCAGCTGATCTCCCTCCTGAAAGGCGTAATCCTGGCAGCTTTCCCGCAGCATGGTGGTGCCATCCCTCTGCTGGATGCCGATGATGGTTTCCGTATCATCGTGGCCCACGTCCCGGATGGCGGCTCCGTAAAATTCCTTGGGAACCGGCATACGCAAAACGCTGAAAACTGTCTGTCCCAAGGTGACCTGATTGGCGGTCTCCTCGTCCTTTCCGCGGATCATCTTTTCAATCACATCCACCGTCAGGGAGGTGGGGGAAATGGTGTTGAGGCCCAGCTGGGAAAAAACCCGCTTCCGCCGGGGATCGTAAACCCGGGTGATGACCTTGGGGACATGGAAAAATTCCCGGGCGATCTGGGAGACCATTACGTTGACGTTGTCGTCTTCGGTGACTGCCGCCACACAGTCGCAGGATTCGATTCCCGCCTCCTCCAGCACTTCCTGGTCGATGGGGACCCCCACCACGGCATAACCGGTAAAATCCTCATCCAAGCGGGAAAAATGTTCTTTATCCGCGTCCACAATGGCAATATCATGTCCTGCCCGACAGAGAGAATTGGCCAGGCCGGAGCCCACCTTGCCGCAACCGATGATCAGAATATTCATCACAGTTCTCCTTACTTTTTGTTGCCTTTCTCCGGACCCCCGGATATGTATCCTCAGTATACCATGATCCAAGGCAATATGGAAGGGGGAGAGCGCAGAAAAGTGACTGTCCGGTTGATTGCAAACCGGTGAAAGAGGCTGTGATTCTGGCTCATTCCGCTGCTTAAAAGACCTTTGGAAGGTGAAGGAGTCCTCTGGTGATTCCGGAAAAACGGGAGAGCGTTCTGGCCCAAGGAGAACATCCAGGCAAACGAAAAAAGCCCCCATCCCAAAGGACAGGGGCTTTGTCCGCTTCACCGGTGTTTTGTCTGACAGATCAGACAGCGCGCTCAACCTTGCCAGAACGCAAACAACGGGTGCAGGCGTAGATGTGGCAAGGGGATCCGTTCACCATCGCCTTGACGCGCCGCACATTGGGCTTCCAGCTTCTGTTGGATCTTCTGTGGGAGTGGGAAACCTTGATGCCAAAGGTAACGCCCTTTCCACAAATGTCGCATTTAGCCATGAGTCTGCACCTCCTTTTCAAGACTGCTAATAGGGGTACTACTAGTAGTAAAGTAACATTAGTATATTATCAGCTTTGCCGGTAAAAATCAAGCCCTTTTGATAATTTTCTTCCTGGTGAGAGTTTTTTCCAAAGGAGGCAAGGCGGCAGGCCCAAAAGGCCTGAAAACAGGCGATTGTTCAAGGTTTGTTCACCTCCGCAGGACCGGGAAACCTTGTTTTTTTATCCGCCGCAAAGTATAATAAAAACAGAACCTCCGGGGCGTCGCCTGCCGTGGCCGCGGCGGGCGTCCTTTTTGCCTGTCCGGAAGGAAACCAAAAGGAGCTGATCTGTTTTTGAGCAGCATGACCCAACAAGGACTTTTTGAGCTGCTGGTGAAGGCCATCGTCCTGCTCACCGCGCTGCCTATTCATGAATGTGCCCACGCCATGGTGGCTTCCCGCCTGGGGGATCAGACTGCCCGGAATCTGGGGCGGGTGACACTGAATCCGTTGGCCCATCTGGATCCTCTGGGATCCATCCTGCTGCTGCTCACCGGTTTCGGTTGGGCCAAGCCGGTGCCGGTGATGAGCCGGAATTTTAAAGGGGTCAGCGTCAAAAAAGGAATGATCCTGGTGGCGGTGGCCGGTCCCCTTTCCAATCTGGCCCTGGCGCTGGCGGTGATGATCGTCTATAAGCTGATCTTCCTGGTGGTGGGAGGCATGGGGCTGCTGACAGCCAGCAACAGCCTTTTCGCCATGGGCATCATTCTGGACACGATGATTACCCTGAACATCGGCCTGGCGGTCTTCAATCTGCTGCCGGTGCCTCCGCTGGACGGCTCCCGGCTGCTCACTGCCCTGCTGCCTTACCGCCTTTATTACAAGCTGATGCAGCATGAGCGGATTTTTATCCTGGTGCTGTTCTTGCTGCTGTGGACGGGGGGCCTCTCCCTGCCGCTGAGCTTTTTGCAGTACTATCTGTTCAGGGGGCTGGATCTGGTCACCATCTTTGTGGGCGGCACGATTTTTTGACCGGCGGCGGTATAAGAGGAGAGCCCATGGAAAAACTTTCTTTTAAAGTCAATGAACAATATGAGGGCCCCCTGGATCTGATTCTCCATCTGATTGCCAAGCATCAGCTGAATATCCAGCAGATCAACATTTCCAGTCTGCTGGAACAGTATATGGCTTATATCCGGGATTGGCAGGAGCAGAATCTGGAGGTGGCCAGCGAATTTCTGGAGATGGCTTCCAGACTGGTGTACATCAAAACCGTCAGCCTGCTGCCCAAATATGAGCAGGAGGAAAAGCAGGCCAAGGCGGAACTGGTGGGACAGCTGCTGGAATATCAGGCCTGCAAGGAAGCGGCTGCCCTGCTGGCGCAGCGGCAAAGCGGCTTTTCCACCTTTGTGCGGGCCCCGGAGGAGCTGGAGGCGGATCTGACCTATACCCGCCGTCACGATCCTCTGGAGCTGGCCAGAAGCTACTGGGACGCCGTGGGGAAAGGCCGGAGGCGGCTGCCCCCCCAGTCAGAGGTGTTCACCCCCCTGGTGGCCAAGCCGGTGGTGTCGGTGTCCTCCCGGATCGTCCATATTCTCCGGGGACTGTACCGCCGCACCCGTCTCAGCTTTCAGGGGCTGTTTGAGGATTCAGGCAGCCGCAGCGAGCGGGTGGCCACCTTTCTGGCGGTGCTGGAGCTGCTGAAAGCCAAACGGATTCACCTGGAGGATGGGGATCAGACGGTGGTGTTCTCCGGACCACGTCGTTCCAAAGGATCAAGCCCCGGGGGGCAGGAAGGATAATGCTGTGATACTGACAGAGAAACAAAAACAGATGCTGGCGGTGCTGTTTGCCAGCGGCGCCCCCCTGGAGGCGTCCAGACTGGGAGAGGCCCTGGAGCTGACCATGGGGGAGACGGTGGAGCAGGCCCAGGGCCTGGCCGCGGCGCTGAAAGAGGATGGAGTGCCGCTGGAGCTGCGGCGGCTGGGGGACAGCTACCAGCTGTGTACCGCCGCGGAATATGGCGGGATCATCCGCAGGGCGCTGGAGATCCGCCGGAATATCCCCCTGAGCGCCGCCGCGATGGAGGTGCTGGCGGTCATCGCCTACAACCAGCCGGTGACCAGAGGATTTGTGGAGCAGGTCCGGGGAGTGGACAGCTCCTCGGTGGTCTCCTCCCTGGTGGAAAAGGGGCTGGTGGAGGAGGCGGGACGGCTGGAGCTGCCGGGACGGCCGGTGGCCTATCGGACCACCGCCAATTTCCTCCGGTGTTTTGGCCTGGAGGAACTGGGCCAGCTGCCGGATATTCACGACCAGGAGGTCCGTCAGGAGGAAGAGGACGGAGACGGCCAGGTGACGCTGGAAGATGTGGCAGAGGCTCCCCAAGGAAACTGATGGAAGGCCCGGAGACCGTTCCCTCCGGGGCGGGGACGTCCTGCTGAGAGGGACGGACAGATGGGAACAGGAGGAGTAAAGATGTTGTATATCCGCAGGGCGACAGCCCAGGATGCCCAGACCATCGCCGCCATCCAGGGGGAAGCCTGGCGGCAGGCCTACCGGGAGCTCCTTCCCCCGGAGAGCCTGGAAAAGCTGGGCAGCACGGAATATTGGCTGGAATATTGGGAAAAGGAGCTGAAAGCGCCCCAGGCGGACCATTATATCGCCCTGGAGGGCTTTCAGGCGGTGGGATTTTTCTCCCTGGGGGAACCCCGGGATGAGGACCGGGAGGAGGGAAGCCGGGAGCTGCTGCTGATCTACTTTGCCCCGGACCACTGGCGAAAGGGTTACGGCACCCAATGTATGAGCTTCATCCTCTCCAACGTTCGGGAGGGAGGCTATCAAAAGCTGGTGCTGTGGGCCCTCAAGGGCAATCTCATTGGCGCCTCCTTTTACACCAAGCTGGGCTTTTTGCAGGATGGCCGGGAGCGGCAGGTATTGCCGGATTCCCCGGTGACAGAGGTGCGGTTTTACAAGACGCTTTCCTGAACAGGAAACAGCCGGAGAAAGGAGGGGGAGAGTTGGCAGGGCTTGTGATTGTCCTGGGGGCGCTGGCGGTGCTGCTGTTCTTTCCCTTGCAGCTCCGGTGGATTTGGCTGGATGGCGAAAACTCCCTGCGGGTAAAGGTGCTGGGACTGATTCCCATCACCCTGCTGCCCCGGAAGAAGAAGCCGGTTCCCGCCTCCGGCAAAAGAACGGGGCAGGGGGAGAAAAAAACGCCCCGACGGGACCCCAATTTTCCCATGGATCTGCTCCAGACCATCAACGACCTGCTGCCTCAGGCGCTCCATGCCGCCGGTTTTTTGCTGCGGCGTCTCACCGTCACCCGCTGCTGGATTACCCTTTCGGTGGTGGGGGAGGATGCCGCGGAGGTGGGGGTCGCCTGGGGCAGGGCCTACGCCCTGGGATACAGCGCCTATGGCTGTTTGTCCCCCGTGGTGCGGTTCCGGGAATTTCACTTCCAGGTGCTGCCGGATTTTGCCGCGGAGCGGGGAAAAGGGGCGGTGGAACTCCACGGCGCCATCACGCCGGCGGCGCTGCTGGCAGGAGGGGTGATACTGGCCCTGAGAAGCCTGCCTCTGCTGCTCCAAGGGCCTCTGGTCCAATCAGGGAGCCGGAAAAAACAGAGAGGAAGCCAAAAAAGAAAAAAAGCGGGGGCGAACCTTTCCCTTGCTGGAAATAAATAAGGGATCCCCAGGGATCCACTTTCACAAAAGATAAAGGATGGTGTGTGCCATGGCAGCAAACCAGCTGGGCAACCTTACAGACAGTTCCATGAAGAACCTGAAAACCCTCATCGACAGCAATACCGTCATTGGACAGGCGGTGAACCTCCCTGACGGAACCATGATTCTTCCCGTTTCCAAGGTGGCCTTTGGCTTCGGCGTAGGCGGCGGCGATCTGCCCGCCTCCCAGAAGGAATTGTTCGGCGGCGGCACAGGGGCCGGCGTCACCATCACCCCCATGGGTTTTCTGGTGATTCGGGAGGGGGAGGTAAAACTGCTCCAGCTCCAGAGCTTCCACAACACGGCGGACCGGATGGTGGGCATGGTGCCGGAAGTGATGGACAAGGTAAGCGGCTTGTTCAGCGGCGGCAAGAAGGGCGGAGACGCCCCGGAGGCCCCTGCCTCTCCGGAGAAGGAGCCCTGAGAGGGAAAAGGAGCCTGAACTGACATTTTTGAAGGCTGTTTTCAGCTTTTGCCGGAACCCAGGGGAAAAACCTTCCGCTGGCTCCGGGCGGCGGCCCGACGGAACCGGCCCCGATGAACCTGGATGCCGGTTTCATGGAGCGCGGGAAAAACGTCACTGCTTTCCCATCTTTTTTTACAGACTGCGTGGAGCCCAGGGGGAAAAATTTCCCCCTGGGCTCCATTCCTGTCAGAAGGAGAGATGGAACTGGTTATACCTTCAGGCCGGCTTTGCAGCCGGTATGTACCGCGTCGTAGATTTTGCCGGGGGTCAGGCTGTCGCCTACGTTGAAGACCCGCACGCCGCTGTCCTCCAGCTGCTGGCAGAGGGAGCGGTTGGGCTTCATGCCGGTGGCGATAAAGACATGATCGGCGGGGACGGTGATCTTCCGCCCGCCCTGTTCCATCTCCACTCCCTGGTCGGTGATGGCGGTGACCCGGGAGGAGGTGTAGACGGTGATGCCATTTTCTTTGATCTTGTCGCTGTAGACGATGTGATCGCAGTCGCTGCATCCGTTCATAATCTGGGGGAGCATCTCCACGATGTTTACATGGCATCCCGGCTCCCCGCTGAACAGCACCGCGGTTTCCACACCGATGAGGCCGCCGCCGATGACGGTGATCTCCCCGGAGGGTTTGACGCCGCCGGGTTTCAGGGCGTCCAGGGCCAGAGTGACATTGGGGCGGTCCGCGCCAGGCGCCGGCAGCCCGGCGGGAGTGGTTCCGGCAGCGACGATCACCGCGTCATACCCCTTGAGATCCTCCAGGGTGGCCTCCTTCTCCACAAGATGAACATGGTGTTTTTCCACCTGTGTCACCAGATACTTCAAGGCGTCCCTGATGTCCGCCTTGAATTCTGGATAAGAGGCCTCATGGAGGTATCCGCCCAGGGAACGTTTTTCAAAGAGGGTGACGTCGTGGCCCCGGAGGGCGGCGGTGTCAGCGGCTTTCAGGCCGGCGGGGCCTCCTCCCACCACGGCGATTTTACCGGGATTGGAAGCGGGACGAATGGCCAGAGCGTCCTCGAAACCCAGGGTGGGGTTCATGGTGCAGTTGATGGATTTGCCCAGATGGTTGCCCCGGTCCAGGCAGCCCTCGTTGCAGCGGATGCAGGGGGAGATGTCCTCGGGATGACCTTCCATGGCCTTCTTGGCCCAGTAGGGATCCGCCAGCAGGGGACGGCCCATGCTGATAAAGTCCGCTTTGCCGCTGGCCAGGATCTCCTCGGCGTAGTCCGGCTGGGTGATGGAGCCGGTGGCGAAAACAGGGATGCTGACCGCCTTTTTGATGGCCTCGGCGGCCCAGACGTTGTGCCCCCGGGACAGCTGCATGGGGGTGACCTGATGGATCATCTGATGATGGTCCCCGCCGCTGACGTCAATGGCCGCGCAGCCCAGCTCCTCCAGGCGCTTGGCATAGTAGATGGTGTCCTCAATGGTCATGCCCCCCGGCTCGTAATCGGTGCCGCTGAGGCGGACTTGCTGTATTTCCGGTCCACAAAGGCATATTCCACGATCACCATACCCACCTCTCCCCGGGCCAGATCCTCATAGCAGCGAACCAGCCGGGAGGAAACGGTCCCGTCCATATGGCTCAGACCGGTGGTTTGGGGAGCTTTGCAGATACGGTTTTTGATGGTCACGTTGCCGATCTTGCAGGGGCTGAAGAGAGTGGGGAAATACTTGTTCATACCGCAAACATCCTCCTTTGGGGGTTATGAATTATTTGATTCCAATATAACGATTTCTCATCTGTCCCCTGATAGCATCTATCATCATTTTTACTAAAATTATTGCGTTATGTGCAACATTTTTTCTCTTCCAGTGTAAAAAAATACCTGTTCCTCCGGGAAAAAAGAATCGTCTTCCTTGTCCCAAGGTTTTTCTCTCCAAAAGGGAGGGGGTATACAAATTTTTTTTCTGTGCTACAATGTTCTTGAAGACCTGCGAAAAAGTGACAAGACTTTTCCCTTTTGGCATCAAGGTCCCGGCGTCGGGGCGCTGCGGCGCGGCTTTCCGGCAGCCAGGACTTCTTTTTTAGCGGCTGTTCCAGGCGGGTGGCCAACCTGCCCCAAAGGTTGGGATCAATCAGTACAGGAGATGACTTCATGGCCCCATCAATCAGTAAAACCGCCCTTTTTGAACAGGCCCCCATCCCCCGGGCCGTGGCCCAGCTGGCCGTTCCCACCATCCTCAGCTCCCTGGTGATGGTTCTTTACAATCTGGCAGACACCTATTTTGTGGGAATGTTGGGAAATCCGGTCCAAAACGCCGCTGTCACCCTGGCGGCGCCGGTACTTTTGGCCTTCAACGCCGTAAACAATCTGTTCGGCGTGGGCAGCTCCAGCATGATGAGCCGGGCCCTGGGACGAAAGGATTATGAAACCGTCTCCCGCAGTTCTTCCTTCGGCTTTTGCTGCGCGGTGGCTTTTGGACTGATGTTTTCCCTGGGCTGCACCCTGTTCCAGCAGCCGCTGATGAAGCTGCTGGGAGCGGACCAGATCACCTGGGAGGCCACCGCCGGCTATCTTCACTGGACGGTTACCCTGGGGGCCACCCCCGCCATCCTCAATGTGGTGATGGCCTATCTGGTGCGGGCGGAAGGCTCCGCGCTTCACGCCAGCATCGGCACCATGAGCGGCTGTCTGCTGAATATTTTGCTGGATCCCATCTTTGTCCTCCCCTGGGGGCTGAATTTGGGAGCGGCAGGGGCCGGCTGCGCCACCTTCCTGTCCAACTGCGTGGCCTGCTGCTATTTCTTTGTGCTGCTGGCGATCAAACGGGGCAGGACCTATGTCTGCATTGATCCCAGAAAATTCAGCCTCAACAAAGCCATTTTTCTGGGAGTCTGCGGTGTGGGCGTTCCCGCCGCCATCCAGAACCTCCTCAACGTCACCGGCATGACCATCCTCAATAACTTCACCTCCGCCTACGGAGCCGACGCTGTGGCCGCCATGGGCATTACCTACAAGATCTACATGGTGCCGCTGTATGTCTCCCTGGGCCTCTCCCAGGGGATCATGCCATTAATCAGCTACAATTATGCCAGCGAGAATATCCCCCGGATGAAGCAGACGGTGGGGTTCGCCCTGCGGGCGGCGCTGAGCCTCATTATTGTGGTGGCTGCCCTCTACTATTTCTTCCCGGAATTCTTTGTCTCCCTGTTTATGAATAACCAGACCATCATTGACTACGGCTCCCGTTTCCTTCACGGCTTTTGCCTGGGCCTGCCCTTCCTGTGTGTGGATTTCCTGGCGGTGGGCGTGTTTCAGGCGGTGGGCATGGGCCGGGAAGCGCTGGCCTTCGCCATCCTGCGGAAGATTCTGCTGGAGATCCCCGCCTTGTGTATTCTCAACTGGCTGTTCCCCCTCTACGGTTTGGCCTATGCCCAGTGCGTGGCCGAGGTGATCCTCTCCATCGCCGCCATTATTGTGCTGGGACGCCTTTTCTCCCGTTTGTCCCATCAGTCAAGCCGCGGCTGAAGGGCTTTTTCTCCATAAAAATATTCCCCGGACCTCCAGCGGTGTCCGGGGAATATTTTTGTCTGGGAAAAATTTTGTCAGCCTCAAAGAGGGAGGGCCGGCGGTCCCTTCAGGCCCCTTTTGTCACCCAGGGGAAGATTTCCTTCCGGGACGGCGGCCAGGCCCTTGCAGCTGGAATCAGACAATGGGAATAATGGAATGGAGAATGGCAAAGGCGAACAGGGCGGTAAAGCTGCCGCAGAGGATGATATATCCCCGGCGGGCAGAGGGACGTTTGATATTATAGCTGACCACCCCTTGACAGATCGCGCCGGCCACCAGCCCCAGGAACAGAAACAGCACCTGCCATTGCAGGTCGCTCAGGGGAGTCACCGGACCCAGCTTGCGGCAAAGGCCGGAGCCTGCCAGATACACCAAAGGCAGCACCCCCACCGGCAGCACCGCCAGCGCCAGGCCCCGTTTGCCGCTGCGGAGATACAGATAGGCAATCACCAGGGTGAGAATCACCACCACAAAGGATTCGGTGAACATTAATCCATGCCTCCCTTCCATTCTTTACAGGGGATTTACTGGGCGTCGGTAAAGATCTTGGCAGCCGCGGCGGCCCCCTCCGCCTGACCGGTCACCAGACAGATGCAGTTGCCGTTTTCCAGCACCTGAGCGTTCTCCTCCAGCTGGGTCAGCTGATCCGGCAGATACCCGTCAAAGCTGGCTTTCAGATCCTCCACCCGCTTTTCCACCATAGCCCGGGCATCCTCCATCCGCCCCTCAGCCACCGAGAAAACGGCGATTTCTTCCGCCTGGAAGGCTGGGCTGATGTATACCTTGTAGCCGGTGATGACATCGCTGTCGATGGCGTAATAGTTGTCAATGACCTTTTCCCCCGCCTCTACCAGCTCCTGTACCGGAGCCAGGGCAGCCACCATCTGGTCCGCCAGCTCCTGGGGAGTGGCGGTAAGGGCTTTTGCTTCCGATTGCTGAGAGGCGCCGCAGCCGGCCAGAAGAGCCAGGGCCATCACTGCCGCCAGACAAATGGATACGATGCGTTTCATGATTTTAGAATCTTCCTTTCATCTTGTTGTTGAAGGTTGTTCCGGGGAAAGGTCCGATTTCGCCCCGCTGCGGGAAAATGCGGAACACAGCGAAGGCCCGCTGCCGGGGGCGCCGGATTCTTCCCCGGGCGCGCCTGCGGATTATTGCTGGGCCACCCCTTTGTGGGTGTCCAGATATGCAAACCATTTCCGGTACCAGCTGGGGCCGAAATGGATGCCGTCGGTGGGGCTGGCCTCGTCGTAGAGAGCGCCGGTGCTGTCCTTGAATACCTCCGCCACGTTGAGGTAATAAACCCCCTTCTCCATGGCCATGGCCCGGAGCCCCTGATTGTAGCGGTCAATGGTGGCGTTGTCGGTGACAGCCTGGGACCACTGCTCATAAGCGGCAGTCACCGGCAGGATGGACTGAACATAGATCACCGCGTCGGGGTGCTGGGTATGCAGGGTGTCCACCAGCTGCCCGTAGGCGGAGATAAAGTCCTCCTCCTCCAGCAGGATGCTGTTGATGCCCATGAGGATGTAGATCTTGCCAGGGTCATATCTGGCGGAAGCGTCGATGATGGTTTCCTTGGAGCCGTCTCCCAGCCCCTTGTCGATGACCTCTTTGGTGAAGATGTTGTTCAGGTTGATGCCGGTATAGGACAGTACCGCGGCGTTGCTCATCACATCATAGAGCTTGATGCCCTCGGTGATGGAATCCCCCACAAAGAGAACGTCGTCAAACCAGGCGGTATCGATGGCCTCCGGATCCTCCTCCGGGGAGGAAGCCCCGCTGGTTTCTTCCGGAGCCATAGTTTTCTCCTCCGGCTGGCTTTGAGAGGAGCTTTCGCCGGAAGAAGCCCCGGCAGATGTTTCCTGACTGCCCGGACTGGAAGAAGAGGGCGGGGCGCTTTCTCTGGTTTCCCCGGCGGCTTCCTCCGCTGAAGGGGCTTCAGAGGGGGAGGAAGCCGCGGAGGAGCTTTCCGCCGCCGAAGGGGACGCCGGTTCCATCTGTTCCAGGGAGGAAGAAGCGGGAGAAGCCGCCGCCCCGGAGGCGCCGCCTTTTCCGCAGCCCGCCGCCAGCAGCAGACACAGGACCGCCGCCATCAGGCGCAGACCAAAATGTTTCAGCAAAGGGATCACTCTTTTCTGTCGGTATTACGCCTGATCGGCGGTGACGGCATGGGTACGGAGGTAATCGAACCATTTCCGGTACCAGGTGGCGCCGAAATGGATGCCGTCGGTGGGGCTGGCCTCGCTGAACAAAGCCCCGGTTTCATCCTTGAAGATCTCCGCCACATTCAGGTAATAGACTCCCCGCTCCTCCGCCATGGCCATAAGGGCTTCATTGTATTCGTCGATGGTGGCGTTATCGGTGACGGCGTCAGAGCGCTTTTCATAGTCCGCGGTGACCGGCAGGATGGATTGGACGTAGACGATGGCCTGGGGATGCTGCTGCTGCAGCGTATCCACCAGCCGCCCATAGGCGTTTACAAAATCCTCCTTGGCCATCTGGATGCTGTTGACCCCCATGAGGATGTAAATTTTGCCGGGGTTGTAGTCGGCGGAGGCGTCGATGATGGTCTTTTTGGAGCCGTCCTCCATGGGGATGACCTCCCGTGTAAAGATGCTGTCCAGATTGATGCCGGTATAGGACAGCACCGTGGCGTTGCTCATCACATCATAGAGCTTGATGCCCTCGGTGATGGAGTCCCCCACAAAGAGGGCGTCGTCAAAGTAGGTGGAAGCAGTCCACTCCCCTTCGCCCACCACGGTGGTATCGGAGGAGGACTGCTCCGGCAGAGATTCCTCCTGGGAAGAAGGCTCCTCCTGGGAGGCAGCCTCCGAAACCTCCTGGGAGGAACTTTCAGGCTGGGGAGGGATATAGTCCACCGGGTCCGCCAGCTGCCACACTCCCGCCACCAAAGCGGACAGGATGGCCACCGCCAGCGTCAGCGTCAGCACCGGCAAAAGATCGGAGCCGCGTTTTTTATGTCCCCGGTAGCCCCGGGGTTTTTGATTGCGATTTTTCATCAATAGATCACCTTGTATCAAAGCTGCCCCCTGTCTCCCCGGAAACAGGGGGAGACGCCTGTTGACGGCGGGCAGGGGAAATGGTTGAAATAAAACGAGCTTCCCCCATGGGGGCGAAAATAACGTCTCAGAAAGAGCGCTGAAGAAACGGCCCAAACAGCAAAGGGGTTCCCTTCCGGGGATCCCGGCGGGAAAAGGGTCCTTTCTTACCGCTGTTTTTGAAAAATATCCAGGGCGTGGCTGGTGATTCCAGCAAGATCCGGCCGCTCACAGGTGACCAGATGATAATGCAGATACAGCCGGAAGGTTTCCTCATCCATCTGATCCACCGCTTCCCGCAGCAGGAGAGCGCAGCCGTCGGAGGCCAGATAGTGCAGCCGGGTCACGCCGGGAAAGGCGGACATCAGGTTGTCCACATCTTCCTTCCGCACCAGCTCAAACAGGTCCTTTGGCTGGGATCTGGCGGCGAAAGTCTCCGGATCCAGCAGACCATTTTTCAGATATTCCGCCACATTGACATTTCCCCGGTGGAATCCCTCATCCAGAAGGCAGCCGTCGGAAATCACATAAGCTGCAAAAATGAGGCCCCCGGGCTTGGTGACCCGGATGGCTTCCCCAATGGCCTGCCGTTGGTCCTCCGGGGTATACAGATGGTAGAGGGGCCCCAACAGAAGGGTAACGTCATAGCTCTCGTCGGCAAAGCTCCCCAGGTCCAGAGCGTTTCCCTGGGTGATGGTGATGTTCTCCTCCGGCAGGGTATTCTTCCGAAAAACCTGAATATTGTGTTCCACCAGCTCCACGGCGTCCACCTGATACCCCTCACGGGCGAGGGCGTGGGAATACCGTCCCGTTCCGGCTCCGATTTCCAGGATCCGGTCCCCAGGGTTCAGGTATTTGTGGATATAGTGCATGGTGGTGAGGAATTCCACCGAACCATGTCTGGAAGACAGCCGGCCGTCTTCATCGTAACCGTTGTAAAAATCAATGAGGTAAGGATTTTCTTTCATGCTTCACTCCATCAGACGCTGCTTTCCTCAAAACAGGGGATGCGCAGCCGGTTTCTTTCCCACGAGGGATGCGTGCCGGCTGCGGGGACCCCAAAGGGAGAGGACTTTATAGGCCCTCCCGATCCACTGAGGGTATTATAGCAAAAAAAGCAGGTGAAATCTATCACTGGGAGATATTTCACAAAATATTCACAGGGTATTCCAAAGCTGGATTTCCATCACGATTTTCCGGGATGGAATCGGGGAGAGGGGCATTTTTTACCGGATACTTTGATTGAACGAGTATTTTTCCACTATACTCCAAGTATTTCACCGTTTCCACCGAGTTTTCCACCAAAAAGGATAAAATCAGGGGAAAAACCCGGTGAAACCGTTTAAAACCGCCGTGGAACCGGGGGAAAACTTTCAACAGCCACGGGAAAAAAGCCGGCGGAAAAGGAAAAGGAAAAATCAACTGCCTGTAATGCAAGAGTAAAAACCGCTAAACTTCCCCCGCAGTTTCGCCCTCGGTTTTGTTCTGTACCACGGAAAATCTGTCTTGACAACCTCCAAAAGAATGGTATAATAATACTTGCATTTGCGGCGGTGCTGGAATCGGCAGACAGGCACGTTTGAGGTGCGTGTGTCCATGACGTGTGGGTTCAAGTCCCATCCGCCGCACCAGGCTAGGGCCTGGAGCCAAGTCGCGCTCCAGGTCTTTTTCTTTGCCCAAAATCAGCGCCCGCGTCCCAGCCGATCTGAATTGACCGGGTTAGCCAGGCTAGGGCCTGGAGCCGTTCGCGCTCCAGGTCTTTTTCTTTGCCCAAAATCAGCGCCCGCGTCCCGGCAAATTGAAACTGACTGCCACGCCCATGTTGGAGCAAGCGATCCATTCGCTTGCTCTGGTTTTTCTGCAAAAGCCGGAGCGGGCTTCAGTTTGGTTTTGTTTGATGGAGTCTGCAGCTTTCCGGCCCGATGCGCTGACAAAAAATCCCATCTGTAAGTGGTACAGGTGGGATTTTTTATAAAGATTTTTGAGGGAATTTGAATTTTCCTGGCTTCCCTGAACCCGGCAGCCTCCCGTGTGACGGCTCTGGGGGCCTTTGGACTTCTCCCGTTCAGCTGTGGATGATTTCCGCCGCGGCTGCGTTGGAGGAGTCAGGCCGGATGACCCCCTCCTCCACCAGGCGGATAAACACCTGGCACAGCTCCGGATCAAATTGGGTGCCGGAACAATCCCGCAGCTGCTGCACAGCAGCCTCCACATGATAAGAAGGTTTATAAATACGGCTGCTGGTCATGGCGTCGAAGGCGTCCGCCAGGGCCAGGCATCTTCCGCCCAGGGGAATCGCATTCCCCGCCAACCCCCGGGGATAGCCTTTTCCATCCCAGCGCTCATGGTGGGATACCGCAGCGGGCAACACATAGTCCAGCGTAGGCAGGTTCCGGATGATGGCCACGGATTTCTCCACATGGCCCTTCATGATTTCATATTCTTCCGCTGTAAGGGCGCCGGGTTTGGAGAGAATATGCTCCGGAATGGCCAGCTTGCCCACATCGTGGACCAGCCCGGCCTGGTAAAGCATTTCCACATGGACTTCGTCCATCCCCAAAGCCTGAGCCAGGGCACGGGCGTAGTTGGCCACATTCTGGGAGTGGCTGAAGGTGTAATGGTCCTTGGCGTCGATGGCCGCGGTAATGGCGTATATGGTGGAGGTATAGCTCTGCTGCCCAATGGCAACTTTTCCCGGGACATCCTCCTTCCCATACAGCCGGACGCTGTTTTTCCCGGTGGCCTTCACCTGGAAGACCGCCATGTCCACATATTCGATCATCTGTCCCGCTGTGACAGATCCCCCCGTGTAGCCGTAAACGCCGCTGCTGAAGGTCAGGCCGCAGAGGGTTTCATCCGTGGGGGCGCCTATTGCCGTTCCCATATTCCGGGCCATGGTCAGCCCATCTTCCCCCGAGGCGCCAGGCAGAATCACCATGAACTCTTTTCCGCCATACCGGGCGCAGATGCTGTTTTCCCCAGCCTGCTCCCGCAGCATTCCGGCGATTCTCTGGAGGGCCCGGTCCCCTGCGGCGAAGCCGTAAACCTGATTGTAGAGCTTCAGGTCATCCAAATCCAGCAATACCAGCGCGAAAGGCTCTCCCAGAGCAATCTGGTTTTCCAGCGCCTGGGAAAAGGCCCGGCGGTTGAGCAAACCGGTCAGCTGGTCGGTCCTGGCCTCCTGATAAAGCTGGTCATACAGCCGGGCATTGTTGAGCCCCACAGAAACAATGGTTCCCAAAGAATCAAAAAACATCAGGTCGTCCCTGCTGTAATTCCGGTCCCCCTGGCGGAAGCCCAGGAACATGATTCCCAGCATCTGTTCCTGATCCAAAAAAGGCAGGATATAGCTGATCCGCATCTGACGGAGCTGCCGCTCCCAGGAAGGGGGCAGCAGGCGATTCCCCCGGCACAGCTGCTGCAGGCTGACGCACTGCTTTACTTCTGCCAGACGAGCGGCCAAAGGGGAATTCCGGTCCAGGGGTTCCGTCAGTTCCGCCAGTTTGGGGGGATAAACAGGAACAAAATGCTCCCCCGAGGGATCCAGCAGAAAAATCCCCGCCGGGATGGCGCCATAAAGCTGTTCCAGGCCCTCCAGCAGCTGTCGGAGCAGACCTTCCCGGCCAGGATTGGCTGCGATGGAGGCGCTCAGCTGTTGCAGGACCAGGGCGCGCTGCTTTTCCCGGGCCAGAATGAACCGCTGGGCCATCCAATAGAACAATTGGGTCAACAGCACCGTCAGAAGCGCGCCGGCGCTCCACAGCAGCAGATAGAGCATCGATTTGGCGTCCCTCAAGGGGCGAAACTGTTCTATGAAAGGCAGAACAGGCAGGCAGCAGACAGAAACCACCAATCCTGCCATCAGGCTGACCGATCTGACCGATAAAAAAATCCGCAGCTGAAACAGCCGCTGCCGATACAGCGCCCAAAACAGCAGGATGGCATTGAAAATACCCGCCAGGGTGTCAAAGGGAAAAACATTGGCGGGAAGGATGCTGGCCAGATTTCCGATAGCCAGAATCATCATTCCCAGCACCAGGGTGGAAAAGCCTGCGGTCCCGGAATTTTTCCAGATGATCCGGACAGCCAGCAGCAGCACCGCGCCGCACAGGAGGGTGGGGATCAGGATGCGCCAGTCCGGATTATATAAAAAAACGGCGTGCCCTGCCGAAGGGTATTCCACCACCGGTTGATCCAGATAAACGTTTGCTGCCCCGGGCAGCACAGCCAGCAGCGTCAGCAGCAGCACCGCCTGCCGCTCCCCTGCTTTTTTCCATCTGAAGAAGGCGGCGATAAAGTGATACAGCAGCGCCGGCAGGCACAGCAGGCTGGCCAGGGAGAGCTCGTACCAAAACATAGAGCCGGGCCAGGCGAACATCCGCATCAGCATGGAACCGCCGGTCCAGCAAACCAGGCCCGCCAACAACCAGCAGAAAGCGCCCACAGCCCGTTGTTTTGCCACCGGCAACAGCGCAGCCAACAGCAGCAGGTAACAGATCATCGCTGTTACAGGAACCCAGAGAAAAGAAATGCTGGCCACAAAACCCCTCCTTTCCTGCTGTATAAAAATGGGGATTGTTACCATAACAATAGCATATTTTTCTTTCCAGTACAACCAATGTCCACGCAGGAAAGGAAATTTTTGTCTGGTTCTGGTGAAAAGGGAGCGTGAAATCCATTTTTGTCAAAGGCAGCCCTTTGATGGAAGCCAAAAGGAAGCGTTTTTCCCCCTGGACTTCGTTTTGAAAGCGGAAATAAATGGGCGGGGAAGAGACTGCGGCCTCCGTCAAAGCATCTCCTCAGGGGCGGCGTTTTCCATTTCCCCGACAATTTTTCCGGGAAAGCGGAAACCGGGAAGCAGGCAGGGAAGGGGAAGAACGCCGGCGCTTTGAAAGGAAGGGCCGCTTGTTTGAAAGGCCCGGAAAAGGAACATACTGAAAAGGTGAAAAGCGGGAGAAAAGGAGACACCCCGCTGGAGCAATTTTTTCTTGACAGGGGCTCCTCCGGGCCGTATAATATTTGCCATGAGCAAAGGCGTTCATCGGGAGGACAGTTCCTGTTCCCCCTGGTGGACGTCTCTTTTTTTGTCCGGCGCGGCCTTTATTCCGGGGCGTTCCCCGCCGGAGCGATGGTGTGAGAAAGGATGATGGATCATGTCGGCAACGCAGGGAACCAGGTACATTTTTGTCACCGGCGGAGTGGTTTCCGGTTTGGGCAAGGGGATCACCGCTGCCTCTCTGGGGCGGCTGCTGAAATCCCGGGGGCTGCGGGTGGCGGCCCAGAAGCTGGATCCCTATATCAATGTGGACCCGGGCACCATGAGCCCCTATCAGCACGGGGAGGTGTTTGTCACCGACGACGGGGCGGAGACCGATCTGGATCTGGGCCATTATGAGCGGTTCATTGACGAGGATCTGAACCGCTACTCCAATCTGACCACAGGAAAGGTCTACTGGAATGTCCTCAACAAGGAGAGGCGGGGGGAATATCTGGGCTCCACCGTCCAGGTGATCCCCCATATCACCGACGAAATCAAGCGGTTTATCTACGCCGTGGGCCAGAAATCCGACGCCCAGGTTATCATCACCGAGATTGGGGGCACCACCGGCGATATTGAAAGCCAGCCCTTTCTGGAGGCGATCCGTCAGGTGGCTCTGGAGCAGGGACGGGAGAACTGTCTGTTCCTCCACGTCACCCTGCTGCCCTTCATTTCCGGCTCCGGGGAACACAAGACCAAGCCCACCCAACATTCGGTGAAGGAGCTTCAGGGAACGGGCATCTCCCCCGACATTATTGTCTGCCGCTGCGACCGGCCCATGGAGCCGGAGGTGCGGCGGAAGATTTCCCTGTTCTGCAACGTCTCCCCCGACTGTGTGATCCAGAATCTGACCCTGCCGGTGCTGTACCAGGCCCCCGTCATGCTGGAACAGCAGCATCTTTCAGACATCGTCTGCCATCGCCTGGGCCTGACGCCGCCTCCCGCCGATCTGGAGGAGTGGCAGCAGATGCTTCAGCGGATGGAGCATCAGGACCGCCAGGTGGAGGTGGCCCTGGTGGGGAAATATGTCCAGCTCCATGACGCCTATCTTTCGGTGGCCGAGGCCCTGCGCCACGGAGGCTGGGAGAAGGGGGCGGCGGTAAAGATCCGCTGGGTGGATTCAGAGCTGCTGACCCCGGAAACCATCGCCTCCCGCCTGGAAGGCTGCGACGGCGTCATCATCCCCGGCGGTTTCGGGGACAGGGGAGTGGAGGGGATGATCCTGGCGGGGCAATATGCCCGGAAAGAGGATCTGCCCTGTTTCGGCATCTGTCTGGGGATGCAGACGGCGGTCATCGGCTTTGCCAGGGACAGCCTGGGGCTCCGGGAAGCCAATTCCAGCGAGTTTGATCCCCAGAGCCCCCACCCGGTCATCGATCTGATGCCGGACCAGCAGGGGAATCTCCCCAAGGGAGGCACCATGCGCCTGGGAGCCTGCCCCTGTCTGCTGACCCCCGGCACCCGGCTGGCCCAGGCCTATGGCTGCCGGGAGATCTCGGAACGTCACCGCCACCGGTATGAGTTCAATAACCGCTATCGCCAGGCCATGGAGGAGGCGGGGCTGACCATCGCCGGAGTTTCCCCGGACGGACGGCTGGTGGAGGCGGTGGAGGATCCCTCCTGCCGCTTTTTTGTGGGGGTGCAGTACCATCCGGAATTCAAGAGCCGCCCCAACCGGGCACACCCTCTGTTCCGGGCCTTTATCGCCGCCTGCCTGGGGGAAAAGGGATAAAGAAAGCGAATTTCCCCTTTTCCCTTTCGGGATCAACAGCTGCCAAAGGGGACGGAATGAAAAACAGAGGAAGGGCAGCGCTCCTTTTGGGGGGATCCTTTCCTGCTGGAGGGGGCAGGGTAACCGGAAGCCCCGGATTGTTTCCAGGGAAGGAGGCTGCCGGGAATGTTTTTCCCCGGCGTTTCTGTAAAAACGGATAAATTGACAAAAATCCCCCTTCGTACTATACTGATGACAGAAAAAATCCCCCACCATCCCCGGTGTGCCGGGGGAGAGAAAGGATGTGATGTTGTCATGACGATCACCAAGGAAATGGGCATTATGGAGGTTGTCACCCAGTACCCTCAGACCGCCCAGGTGTTCCGCAGCTTTGGTATGGGCTGTCTGGGCTGCGCTGCCGCCCACTTTGAGACCATCGAGCAGGGAGCCGCCGCCCATGGCATGGATATTCCCGCCCTGATGGAGGCCCTCAACGCCGCTGTGGCGGAGTAAGAAAAACGTTTCGGGATGATCCGGCCGGTTCCCTGCCTGAAGGGGAGCAGGCCGGCGGTGCGCCCGGATGGGCAGGCCCTTGTTCCGCCGGGGACGGGGCCTGTTTTTTTCATGATGAGAAAAAGGAGAACGCCATGACCGACGAGAAGATTCAGCGTATCAACGCTCTGGCCAGAAAATCCAAGGCTCAGGGCCTCACCCCCCAGGAGAAGGAGGAGCAGCAGGCCCTCCGTCAGGAATATCTGGAGGAGATCCGGGCGGATCTGATCCGCACCCTGGACAACACCAGCCTGGTGGATGAGGAGGGAAACAAGACCCCCCTGCGCCGGCGGGTGCCGCTGAACTGAGGGACCGCCGCCGTATCCCTTCCTCCCTTCCCGGAATAGGATGGGGGAAGGAGGTGACGGTATGAAGCGTCTGCCCCAGGGGATGATCCTGGTGGACGTCCGCTCCCAGGAGGAATACGAGGCAGGCACCCTGCCGGGCAGTATCCGCCTGGATTGCTTTGAGATTGAAGAGGACACCGTCCGCGCCCTCCTGCCAGACCGGAACGCCCCCATCGGGGTATTCTGCCACACCGGCTCCCGGAGCGCTCCTGCGGCTCTGCGGCTGACGGCCCTGGGCTACACCCGGGTGGTGGATCTGGGTGGGATTCCCCTGCCGGGAGCGGAAGGGGAGCAGGAGGAGAGCGGGATGGACAAATCCGTCCCAAAAGAGTAAAATAAAAACGGAACAGGGCCCAAGGGCCCGGAAAGGAGGAATCAGGATGGATTGCATTTTCTGCAAAATCGCCGCGGGGGAGATCCCTTCCAACAAACTGTATGAAGACGATCTCTGCGTGGCCTTTTACGACCTGTCCCCCCAGGCGCCGGTCCATTTTCTGGTGGTGCCCCGGGAGCACATCTCCGGCACCGATCAGCTGAAGGAGGAGAACTGCGCTGTGGTGGGCCATATTTTCGCCGTGATCGCCAGGCTCACCGCCCAATTGGGGCTGGAAAAGGGCTATCGGGTGGTCAACAACTGCGGAGAGGATGGCGGGCAAACGGTGGGGCACCTTCACTTCCATGTGCTGGGTGGACGGTCCCTGGCGTGGCCCCCCGGCTGATCTGTTTTTTCTGTTTCCACTTTTGAGCCGAATGGAGAGATGGTCCATGAAGCGGCCGCTATGTGTGTTTGGTGCAGGATTCCTCACCACCATGGCGGTCGCTTTGACGTATCCCCTTGCGGCGGCTCCGCTGTTGGCGGTAACGGCGTCTGTGGGCCTGCTTCGTCCCAAAAAACGGACTCTGAGCTGTGTGCTGTTGGTGGCGGGGATCGCGGCCCTGGGGTGGGTAGGGCTGGCAAACCACCAGCTTAAACAGCTGCGGGTCCTGGAGGGAGAATCCGTTTCGTTCCAGGGCTATGTTTGCCGGACCGATCCCTGGGATCCCTCCCGCCTGCTGCTGCGGACCCGGATTTCCGGGAGAAGTTACAGCCTTTGGCTGGATGCCGGCAGCGGGGACTGGCGTTCCGGAGATTGGCTGGAAGCGACAGCCGTCATCACCGCCGTGGAGGAGGATACGCAGAATTTTTTCTTCACCGGCGCAATCACGTTGTTGGCGACGGTGGAAGGAGAACCGAAATCGCTGACGCCACAATGGTTTGCCCCGCTGGCTGATGTGGCGGCGATGCGGGAGGAGCTGCTCCATCAGGCGCGGATTCACGGAACCGGAGAGGGGATCCATCTGGTGACGGGCCTGCTCTTTTCCGCCGACGAGGAGCTTTCCAGTCAGTCCCTTCTGGAAATGCGGCGGGCAGGAATCAGCCATCTGCTGTCAGTTTCCGGCTTCCATATGTCGGTGGTGCTGGGCTGGACAGCGCTGAAAATGCCCCGTTCCCGTCTCAGACGGGGGCTGAGACTGGTGATCTGCCTGGGGCTGGCGGCGTCGGTTTTGGCGCTGGCGGGATACGGCGCGGCAGCGATGCGGGCCGGCGTGCTGGGGATGATGACGGTTCTGGCAGGATGCCTCAACCGCCGCAGCGACCCCTGGACTTCCCTGGTTCTTTCCGCGATGCTGCTGACGGCCGTTTCCCCTTTGCTTCTGACCGACCTGGGATTTCAGCTCTCCTTCTGCGCCACCGCGGGCATCTTTGCCCTCAGCGGTCCGCTGAAAAATTTCTGGGAGGAATGGGCGGTCCGCTTTCTGGGCAGCCGGTGGCGGCGTGGCCGCAGCAGTTTTTGCTCCTGCCTGGGGGTGCTGGAGGCGGCGCAGCTTTCCGCCGCTCCCATCCTGGCTCTTCGTCTGGCCACGGTGCCCCTTTTGTCCGTGCCTATCAATTTGCTGGTGCTGCCCCTTGTTTATCTGGCGATGCTCCTGGGCGCAGTGGGAGTGGGGCTGCTGATGACTCCCTGCTCCATGGCCGGCCAGCTGCTGCTCCGGGGAGCCTGCTGGTGCGGAGAGGGGATTTTGGCCCTGGCTGGCTTTTGGTCCCGCCTGCCAGGCTGCACCCTGTCCATGGTTTATCCTGGCCGGGTTTTGCTTCTGGGGATCATTTTGCTGCTGGCGCTTCTGCCCCTCCTTCCCCTCTCCCGCCGGAGAAAGCGGAAGCTGGCGTTGGCGGCAGCGGCGGTGGGGCTGACCATCCAGCTGACAGGGGCGCTGGCGCTGGGGGACCGGGTTCAGCTGTTGGCTTTTCCTGAGAGCGATGCCCTGGCGCTTTTCCAGGGACGGCGGCAGGTGGTGGTTGCCGGCGGGGAGAAACTGTGGCAGCTGCGCCGTCTGGAGGAGGAGCTGCTGGACGCCGGGATCACCCGGCCGGATCTTTTGATCTGGGGCGGCGGAGAACCGGGGATGATGCTGGAAGCCGCCAGAACCATCAGACCCCGCTTTTTGGCGGCTCCGGCGGAAACCCTCGCCCCGGTGGAACGGCTGCTCCCTTCCTCCGTCGCCGGTGTGGAGCTGGGAAAGGAGACCATCCCCTTCCACCGTCTGGAGATCAGGCAGGAGGAGGGGGAGCTGACGGAGATAGAGCTGGCTCAAACAAAATTGCTGAAATATTGGAGCGGTTATGCTATAATGGACCATAATCGCCTGTTGAAGGCTGTGGAGGAAGGGGCCCTGGTGGCGGACCGGAAGGGCCGTCTCTGGCTGCCCCGGGGGACGACAGCCCTTCCCCGGCCCGCCGGCGTCTGGTGGGTGCTGGGGAAGAAGGAGATGGAGGAGCAATCCCTCCTTTCCCGCCCGAAGGAGAGGTCCGGAGGAATTTTTCCAGGGCCTTTGCAGGGGTGACGGGATGGAAAAAAGGGAGCGGCTTTTCGGAAAAGCCCTCCGTTTGCCGTGGGACGCCTGTCCCCGGGAGAGGGGAATGTCCGGGAGAAAAGGGGTGAACAGGAATGGAACTGACCGGGGACCGGCAGCTGGAAGGCTGGTGCAAAGAACACGGCCTGCCTTTGGTGGCGCTGTTGTACGGGGATGACGGATACCAGATTCAGCGGCAGCGGGACAAGCTGGTGAAGATGGCGGTCACCGCCTTCCCTGACTTCAATCTTTATACCGCAGACGGGCGCCAGAAGGTGGATATGGCAAAGGCGGCGGATTCCGCCGTTTCCCTCCCCTTTCTGGCGGAAAGCAGGGCGGTGGTGCTGGATGACCTGGATCTGACCCAGCAGTCCGCCGAGGAGATGGAGCGGCTGTGGCAGCTGCTTCAGGCTCCCCCGGAGTCCACGGCGCTGATTATCACGGTGCGCACGGTGCCTCTGGATCTGAAGAAAAAAAGCGGCTGGGGCCAAAAGCTGCGGAAGCTGTGCGATCAGGCGGGGCTGGTGTGCGCCTTCCCCCGGCCTGGCCAGGGGGATGTGGCCCGGCTGGCTCTCTCCCGGGCGGCCAAGCTGGGAGCCGCCATGGACCGGGACGCGGCGGCGCTGCTGGCGGAATACTGCGGCGCAGACACCGTCCGGGCCCTCCAGGAAACGGACAAGCTGGCAGCCTACCGGGGGAGGGAGCCCATCACCACAGAGACGGTGCGGCTGCTGGTGGAGCCGGTGACCGAGGCCCGGGCCTTTGATCTGACCGACAAAATCCTCCGGCGGGACCGGGAAGGGGCGATGGCGGTGGTAGGGGACCTGCTGTTTCAGCGGGAGAGTCCCATGTCCATCCTCTTTATTCTCTCCATGGGGTTTGCCGACCTGTACCGGGCTGCCGTAGCCAAACGGGCGGGGATCCCCAATGCCCAGGCCCAGAAGGAGCTGGGATATTTTGGGGGCAGCGCCTTCCGGTATCAGCGGGCGGCGGAGAATCAGCGGCGCTTCTCTCTGGAGGCCCTGGGAGCGGTGGTGACCCTGCTGGCGGAGGAGGACGCCCGCCTGAAAGAGACCGGGGTGGACGCCACCGTCCAGCTGGAGACGGTGATCGCCCGTATTTTTATGATTCTGGATCGGGAGGGAAGACGATGATCCGGCTGAAATATCCTGTCATTGTGGAGGGAAAATATGATAAAATGAAGCTCCGGGGATTGGTGGAGGGAGAGATCATCACCACCGAGGGCTTCCGCATCTTCCGGGACCGGGACAAGCTGACCCTCATCCGCCGTTTGGCGGCGGCAGGAAAGGTGGTTCTTCTCACCGACAGCGACCGGGCGGGCTTCCGCATCCGGGGATACCTTTCCGGAGCCATTCCGCCGGAGCGGATTATCCAGGTGTATATTCCGGAGATTTTGGGAAAGGAGCGGCGCAAGGCCGTCCCCTCCGCCCAGGGAACCCTGGGGGTGGAAGGAATGCCGGAGGAGGTTCTCCGCCGGGCGCTGGAACAGGCGGGAGCCCTGGAGGAGGGGAACCCGCCCCCCTGGGGGGATCCCATCACCAAGCAGGATCTCTTTGCCCTGGGCCTTTCCGGAGGACCGGACAGCAGCACCCTGCGCCGCCAGGTCCAGCGGGAGCTGGGGCTGCCGGGGGCTTTGAGCGCCAACGCCCTGTGCGGCGTGCTTTCCCGGGTGGTGACCCGGGAGGAGTTGGAGCAGGCGGTGAAGCGGGTCAAAAAAAGACTGGAGGAACAATAAGATGGAAATCGTTCATTATATCGTCGCCCGTTTGGACGGGGATTACGCCATCCTGGTGCCGGCGGACGGCAGCGGCGGGGAGAATCCTGTGGCCCTGGCCCTGCTGCCGGATGGTGTGATGGAAGGCGCGCGGCTCCGCTGGGAGGACCTCTCCTATGAGCTGGAGTGAGGGACGGCCATGAAGGGACTGAAGTTGTTGCTGGCGGCGCTGCTCCCCTGCGCCGCCGGTTGGTTGCTGCCCCAGGTGAACGTCATCTTTTCCTCCGCCTATCTGGGGGCAGTGGAGACGGTGGAGGGCCTGATGCTGCTGGCGGCATGGTACTGGACGGGGGGATTCTGGCGCCGCCGGATGAAGGGAACCGGCAGGAGCCTTTTGCTGGCCAATCTCCCCGGCATCCTCTGCACCGGCGCGTTTGTGCTGTCGGCGCTGCTGGGATTTCCCCTGGAAAACACCCTGTTTTACCGGATTCCGGTGGTGGCGCAGCTGACGGCGGGACAGTTTACCGCCCAGTATTTCAGCGG
>CASFXA010000080.1 GCA_949298535.1 uncultured Oscillospiraceae bacterium | reverse complement strand
ACTGGCATTCTCTTTTTCCTGAAATCGGAATCAGAGTATGCTGCAAAGTTTTTAAAAAACTTCAAAAATCATTTACAAGGGTTTCGCTTGTAAGCTAAATGTTGTTCAATTTTCAAGGTGCCAGCTGCTGTTTTCGTGGGGTTTTTTCTTGTTTTTTCGCAGCCCCGCGAGACAGCTTAGTTATAATACCACACCCCCATAGAGATGTCAACACCTTTTTTCAAGTTTTTTCACTTTTTTCCGAAAAAAGTTGCTTCCCTTCCAGTTTGTCCCATTTGGCTGTATATCATACCTCTCTTATTACTTTTGGTAAAAAAATCCTCCCTGTTTTCCCCTTCTGCTGAGCCTTTCTTCTTCCCTTTTCAGCGGAAAAACCTCTCCCCCAGGCGGTTATCCCCTGGGGAAAATCCCTTCTTCTTCTTTCTGTTCCGAAACCTGCGGAGAAAATCCGGTGGTCCCCCGCCAGGATTTATGTTATGATATGGATACAACCTAAAGCGGACCTGGCTGGTTTTTTCTCCATATATATAGGAAAGATTTTTCCGGAACCTGACCGGGCCGCCGACGGGCGCCGTTACAAATGAGGACCCATTGGTATCGGCACAAGTTTTTCATCAGGAGATTGCCATGACTTCCCATTCCTTTTCTTTGGAGCAGCTGGGGCCGGACTACCGGATCTGTGTCAGCCCCGCTCATAAATTTGGCACCGATGCCTTCCTGCTGGCAGATTTCGCCGCGGGGCGCCCCCGGGAGCGGGTCTGCGATCTGGGCGCCGGCTGCGGCATCATTCCCCTTCTTTGGTTCCGCTGGGGTCTGGAGCCGCAAACCGCCTACGCCGTGGAGCTTCAGGACCAGGCTTTTGAGCAGCTGACGGTGACGGCGGAAGAAAATAAAGACCGGCTGGCGGGACGCCTCATTCCCATCCACCAGGACCTGCGGCAGCTGGGGAAATCCATCCCCCTGGCCACACTGGATCTGGTCACCTGCAATCCGCCTTATAAGCCGGCGGGGCATGGGGTCCCCTCCCCCAAGGAGGCCCGCCTCACCGCCCGCCATGAAGTCAGCTGCACCATGGAGGACGTCTGCGCCGCCGCCGCCCGGCTCCTCCGCTTTGGGGGCCGCCTCTGCGTCTGTCAACGGCCGGAACGGCTGCCGGATGTGATGGAAGCCATGCGGAACCACGGCATCGAACCCAAGCGGCTGCGGATGGTTCAGCAGGGAAGCGACAAAGCCCCCTGGCTGGTGCTGGTGGAGGGGAAAAAAGGAGGGCGTCCTTTCTTGCAGGTGGAGGCCCCTTTGTTGGTGGGGGATGGCGCCGGAGGCTTTTCCCCGGAAATGAAAAGAATCTACCGCCTGGAGCAGCAACCGGCCCCGGCGGAAGCACAGGAGGAAAGACAGGATGGGTAAATTGTATCTGGTGGGCACCCCCATCGGCAATCTGGGGGACCTTTCCCCCCGGGCGGCCCAGGTGCTGGAATCGGTGGACTTCATCGCCGCCGAGGACACCCGGGTGAGCCTGAAGCTCCTCAACCATCTGGGGATCAAAAAGCCCATGGTCAGTTATTTTCAGCATAACATCCGCCAGCGGGGCCAGCAGATTCTGGACCGCATCCTGGCGGGGGAAAACTGCGCCATCATCACCGATGCGGGGATGCCCTGCATCTCCGACCCCGGAGAGGATCTGGTGGCCCTCTGTCACGAAAATCAGGTGCCCCTGGAGGTGGTGCCCGGCCCCAGCGCCGCCATTGCCGCTCTGGCCGCTTCAGGACTGCCCACAGGCCGCTTTGCCTTTGAGGGCTTTCTGTCAGTGAAGGCTTCCAGCCGGATGGAACATCTGGAATCGGTAAAAAATGACCGCCGGACCCTGATTTTTTATGAAGCTCCCCACAAGCTGCGGGCCACCCTGGAGGATATGGCCCGGGTCTTTGGCTCTGACCGGCGGATCACCCTGGCCCGGGAGCTGACCAAGGTCCACGAAGAGATTCTCCCCACCACCCTGGGAGAGGCCTGCGCCCTCTACGCCCAGCGGGAGCCCAAGGGGGAATTTGTCCTGGTGGTGGAAGGGGCCCCGGAACCGGAAAATACCCCCGTCACCAAGGAGCAGGCGGCGGAAATGATCGTCCAGCTTAACGGCTGCGGCGTTTCCCTCTCCGACGCCGCCAAACAGGTGGCCGCCGATACCGGCTACAAAAAAGGAGAACTGTACCGGATGGCCCTGGCTCTTCAGGGCGGGGAGGGCTGAGATTGCGTCTCTTTCCCAGGATAGGTGCAGAGCGAAAGCCTGTGCCAGGAGTACGCCCAAAGGGACTCGTCCCTTTGGAATCCCGTCGTTGAGGCGATCACGATCTGGTTAGTCCGGGAATCTGCCTGCCGCTGTTTTGGTTGGTACCTTTCAGTGTTGGGGGAACGGGATGGAGGGCGGGTTTCTGCTTCTGTCCCGGCGTAGTCAGTATCGCCCGCTCGCCGGTTGTTTGGGTAAAGCCAAACAATCCACTCGCTGATGGAGCGCGGGGATTGGCCGCCCAAGGCGGCCAAAAGGGGGGCGGCGGGTAAACCGCCGCCCCCTCGTAAATACAGGGCGGAAGTCGGTGCCAGGGGTTGCGAAGGGGATACGGGGGGGTACGCCCAAAGGGTCACAACCCTTTGATTGCTTTGGACACCCTATTCTTCACAAATCATTACAAAATTGCCGCCGGCAGGAGATGGCTTCTCTCTGCCGGCGGCTTTCCTGTTTATTTTAACTCCTGGTCCAGCTGGCGGAACAGCTGGGAATGAAAAAACTCCTCGATGGTGATTCCCAAACCATCACACAGCTTTTTGATGGTGGAAATGGTGGTGCTGTGGTTCCGTCCGCTGACAATGTTGTGGACGGTAGACTGGGTGACGCCGCTGAGACTGCTCAGCTTATTGATGGAAATATTCCGCTGCCGGCACAGCTCCAAAATCCGCGCCTGTACCGCTTCACCGATGTCCACGGGCATCACCTCACTTCTTGAGAAAAATGATACCCATTTCCCCTTGAAAAGATTACCTCTTTTGAGTTAATATAAACCCAAAAGAGGTGATTTAGTTGCTATGAACGGAAAACTTTGCTTTTTCATTGGACACCGGGATGCAAATGATGAAATTTTCCCTTTATTGGCGGCTGAAGTAAATCGGCATATTTCAACACTGGGGGTAACAGAATTTATTGTGGGACATTATGGTCACTTTGACCGCCTGGCGGCAAAAGCGGTGATCAAGGCCAAGCAGGCAAATGCCTCCCTTCATCTGTATTTGCTGCTGCCATACCATCCATGGGAACGTCCCATCGATACGCCCGATGGTTTTGACGGCACTGTTTACCCACCTGATATGGAATCTGTACCCCGGAGATTTGCCATTGTCAGAGCCAACCGATATATGGTAGATCACACGGATTTTCTTATTGCCTATGGATGGCGCCCCGGCAGCAACGCCAAAAAACTGCTGGACTACGGAAAAAGGCGGCAGGCAAAAGGGTTGCTCCAAATAACACAGTTGCCCTATACTCCTTTGCCCTGTCCCGGCAGTAAGATTCACCCCGAGAAAACAATTTCTGTCTGAATCTGCCATCTGTGGGCATCCGGTCAAACTGCGGCTACTATTTGTCATGGGTTTTCCGGGAAAGTTTTTTAATCAGCGAAATGGCCGCTGAAATCTGGACGGCAACCGTATTTCCAAAGAATACCCCCTCCTCAGAAAGGGTACCGGAAAACTTCGCCACGCTGGAACGCCCCCGGCATAAAGCCGGGGGCGAGAGCAAGTTCATCATCTTTTTGTTTATTGGAGAACGCGGGAAGCGCCGCTTTTCTCCAGGGCGTAGATCATCAAAAGCCCCAGACCGCAGCAGGAAACCAGCTGCCCCAGGGCGATAAAACCGCCAAAGGTGAGGAAAGGCAGAGGCGCCAGTCCTCCGGTCATCACATAACACCATTCTCCTCCCACCACAATGGCATTGAGCAGCACAGGGGGAAGACTGGCCAATACAGGAAGTCCCTTCCAGCGGTATTTTCCCAGCCGGGCGGTCATCAGGCCCGCCACCAGCGTAGCGGCGGAGCCCAGGAACACATCGGCGATCCCCAGGAAGTTGGTGCCGGCGGAGGCACCCACCAGATTGGTCACCACACACCCCAGGGTAACGCCCCACACCGAGGAGGGGCAAAGGACCGGCAGAAGGGTCAGGGCTTCAGACACCCTGCACTGGACCTGTCCAAAGGTAAAGGGGGTCAGCGCAAGGCTGAGGGCTGCGTAGGCCGCGGCGATAAGACCGTTCCGGGCCAGCCCTCTCAGGTTTTGACTTGTCATATTCAGTTTTCCTTCTTTCGTAGGGCGCGTCGGCGGACCGCCCCTAGTATGTTTTTGCGGCGCTGGGCCGCAGACCAGGAACTTGCGACTGGTCATCCTCCGCCAATGACGGAGGACCGGGGATTATTATAATCCACCGGAAGGAAAACTGCAACCCCTGACGGCGGTGAGGCCAACAATTTATAAGCAGTAAGTTTCCTTCTCCAAAGGGGCCCTTCCCCCTCCGCTCACATAGCGTTTAAATGGAGGGGGCCGAACATCACAAGGCAGCAATCGGTCAACCTGCCGCTTTGCTGCGGATCATTCAAATGAAAAACCTTCACGCCAAACGGTGCGGCGGATCAGCTGACGCCTGTTGCCTCCCCTCTGGGAAAACAAAGTGCCCCCTGCAAAAGCGCTTCGGATCCCGAAGTCTTTGCAAGGGGCAACTGAACCCTTCCCTGCCAGGAGGCCGCAGCAAAATGGGAGCTTTGTCCTTCCGGGGGATAAATGGAGGGCGGCTCAACCGCCGCCGCTTGTTTCTTTCGATCATCGGGAAAATGTCCCGCGTCCCTTCATTCCCGGAAGTGGTACTCCCGCTTCTCAGGGGTTTCCAGGCGGGTGGCGTTGCCGTAGGCGGTAGCCTGCTCGTTGATGACGGTGAGGAAGGTGGCCGGCTCATCCACAGCGATCTGGGTATGGGAGATCCGGGGGTCAAAATAGAGGCTGTCCCCTTTCTCCAGCAGCAGCTCCGATTCTCCCAGAATCACCTTCACCTTGCCCTCCAGGACATAGTTGAATTCCTGGCCGCTGTGGCAGAACCACTCCTTGGGAGGGCCCTCGATGGGGTCGATATGAACCACCATAGGCTCCATCTCCCGGTTGACAAAGTTGGTGGCCAGGGACCGGAAAGTATAGCCGGGATACCGCTGCACCTCCACGCCGCTGCCCTTTTTCACCAGGGTATAGGAGTGCATCTTGGGGGATTTCCCCGTCAGCAGCTGGGTGGGGTCCACCTTGCAGATGGCGGCAATCCCATACAGCACCCCCACGGGAATATCCGACTGGGCCGACTCATAACGGCGGTAGTCCTCTACGCAGACCCCCAGCTGAGCAGCCAGGTCCTCTTCTCTCATTTCCAATACCTCCCGCAGCTCCCGGATGCGGCAGGCGATCTCCACAACCTGTGAATTCATGCGCTATGCTCCTTTCCGTCCGGGCGGCTCATGCTCCGCCCCGGTGATCCAAGGGGAAGGGAACCACCTTTCCCCCGCTGTTTCTATTGTACAGGAAAACCGATGCGGTTGCAAGGCGGGGATCCTGGTTTTCCCCGGAAGCAGGTTCCCTTTTTTTCTCCTGTTTTTCCTCAGCGGCAGCCTCCTCAGCCGCTATGGGATGCCATCCCTCCCGCCGGGCGATCTCCTCAATCCCATGGCAGCGGCGTCTCTGCCATCCTTCCCCGTCTTCATTCCGCAAAATCCGCCAGTTTTCTCCTGTAACGGAATGGTATTCCCGGGAAAATTCCTCCTCGCTCATTTCGATCAGTTCCAGTTCCCGGTCCGGCCAGACGGAGGCAGACAGCTGGTCCTCCCACAACGCTTTCAGCGCCCGGCTGCGTCTGCCCACCAGCCGGCAAAGAAACAGCCCCGCCAGAATGATCCCCCATACTGCCGCCATCCCTGATTTCCTCCCTTCTTCTGTGGCCGAAGCCATTCTCCGGTCCCCATAACCACAGTATAGCTGCCAGCCTGTCCTATAAAAAGGACTTTCTGTCGAAAGGGAGACGCCGGGAGAATGTTTTTCTTTCCTCCGGGAAGGAGATTCCGGTCCCGGAAGGGGGAGGGCCGGGAGGGGGAACGCCTGGGCGCCTCCCCTTGGTCTCCTGCCGCGGGGGCGCCGTTTTCCCCCGGGCAGCCTTGTCTCCATGGAAGCCCGGCGTTCTTCCTTCCCCCGTTTTGGAGGGGACTCCCCCGGTGTCAGCGAAAAGGGGAACATCCCCAACAGGCCACCGAAAAGGAAGCGGGGGCACCTCTCTCCTTTCTGCTTCATAGGATGGGGGGAAAGCCTCCGCCGAAAGGATGATCGCCTATGCTTTGTCAAATTTTGCTGCTGGTTCTGGCCCTCTCTCTGGACACCCTGGCCGCCGCCGCCACCCTGGGCGGCCGGGAGATCCGTTTGCCCCTCTCCGCCACCCTGATTCTGGGAGGAGGTTCCGCCCTGGCCCTCACCCTCTCCGCCGCTGTGGGACAGCAGCTGTCGGACCTTCTTCCCGCCGCTGCCGCCGCCCGCCTTTCCTGGCTGATTCTCACCGGTCTGGGCCTGGCCCGACTGTTGGACGGCCTGCTGCGGGGCTGGACCGGCAAAACCGATACTCCCGCCCAACTGCAGTTTCACCTGCTGCGGTGCAGCTTTCTTCTCCAGGTGTGGCGGGACAGCGCCGCAGCCGATGTGGACCGCTCCCGGAGCATCAGCCCCGCGGAGGCCCTGCCCCTCTCCCTGGCCCTCTCCCTGGACAGTCTGGCCGCAGGGGTGGGGGCGGCCTTTCCTCTCCGGTGGCTGCCCCTCACCGCCTTCCTCTGCCTGGTGGCCGGCTGTCTGTCGGTATGGGCGGGAACCGCCTTGGGCCGCAAAGCCGCCGCCCTCCACCGCGCTGACCCGGGACTGGCGGCGGGGCTGCTGCTGCTGGCCCTGGGGGCGGCAAAGCTGCGGGGGATTTGATACATTTCTCCCTACAGAACGAGGGCCTTTGATACCTGCCACAAACCATGAGGCGCTTTCTGGTGAATCCGCTGATAAAAAAGGAAATACGAAGGCCTTATCCCAAAGGACAGATGTCCTGGATGTGGCTTTCGTATCTCCTTTTGCCGGGATTTTCATATATACCTGTACACTGTCCCGGCTTCCTAAAGGCGGCGAATCATTCACCAGAGCAGCGAGTGGATTGTCCGGCTTTACCCGGGCCTGTCCAGGTGATCTGGGCAACCGGCGAGCGGGCGGTTCTGCCTCAACCCACCCCGGAGCAAAAACCATCCCCCCACTCCGTTCCCCTTAACACTGAAAGGTACCAACCAAAACAGCGGCAGGCACGATCTCTGACTAACCAGATCGTGATTGCCTCAACAATGGGTTTCCAAAGGGACGAGTCCCTTTGGGCGTAACCCCGCATCCCCTGACGCAACCCTCTGTCGGCACCTATCTTCATCCGGGCTTTTCACTCCTCCAGCCTGCGGCTTTTTCCGCTGCGCAGCGCCAGCACCAGCCCGGAAATGACCGGCACAATGGCACAGCAAAGGATAATCAGCTGGAGCTGCTGTCCTGAAAGGGCGGCGGTGAGGAAAATTTCCCTGGCGGGGGCCCACCAAACCGCCGCCGCCGCTACGCTGGCGGACACGGTGACCGCTCCCACCAGTTTGGGATTGGAGGAGAGGGGGACGGCAAAGATGCTGCGGGTCTCGCTGCGACACTCAAAGACGTGAATGAGCTGGGTGAGAATGAGGGTGAGCAGGGCGCCGGTACGGGCAGCCTCCAGGGGCGCCCCCTGGCGGAGCATCCAGCCGAAAACCCCCAGGGTGGTCAGGCCAATGAGGATTCCCCGCAGCAGAATGGTGGCTCCCAGACCATGGGAGAAGATGGATTCATCCGGCTGACGGGGCGGACGGAACATCACCTCCGGTTCTCCCGGTTCCAGTCCCAGGGCGATGGCGGGAAGTCCGTCGGTGACCAGATTAATCAGGAGAATCTGGATCGGCAGCAGGGGCACCGGCATCCCCATAAGCATGGCAAAGAACATGGTGACCACTTCGCCGATGTTGCAGGAAAGCAGATAGCGGATAAACTTGCGGATATTGCCGTAAATGATGCGGCCCTCCTCCACCGCCGCCACCAGAGTGGCGAAGTTGTCGTCCAGAAGGATCACCGAGGCTGCTTCCTTGGTGACGTCGGTGCCTCCCTTCCCCATGGCCACGCCGATGTCCGCTTCCTTGATGGCGGGGGCGTCGTTGACCCCGTCTCCGGTCATAGCCACCACATTCCCCTGCTCCTTGAGGGCCCGGACGATCCGCAGCTTGTGGGCGGGGGTGACCCGTGCGAACACCGAGATCCGGTCCAGCTGCTCCTTCAGCTGCCGGTCATCCCACTGGTCCAGCTGGGTTCCGGTCACCACCAGATCCCCTTCCCGGCAGATTTTCAGCTGCTGGGCGACGGCCCGGGCGGTTACCCCATGATCGCCGGTAATCATAATGGGGCGGATATGGGCCCGGCGGCATTTCCGCACCGCCTCAAAGGCCTCCTGACGGGGCGGGTCCATCAGCCCGGCCAGTCCCAGAAAAATCAGATCCCGCTCCTGGACATCCCCCGGGCCCGCTGCCGGACGCCAGGCAAAGGCCAGCACCCGGAGGGCGGATTGTCCCATCTCCGCCACCTGGGCCAGAATTTTTTCCTTTTTCTCCCGGGTCAGAGGCTGTTCCCCCTGTTGGGTCAGATACCGGGTGCACCGCTCCAGCAGCACGTCCGGCGCCCCCTTGACAAGGACCCGGAGGACGCCGTCAGGGGCTTTGGCGCAGACCGTCATCCGCTTTCGGGTGGAGTCGAAGGGCTGCTCCCGCAGCACCTCCCATCCCAGCTTCTCCCGGGTGATCCCTCCCCGGGCCGCCGCCAGCAGCAAAGCGGCTTCGGTGGGCTCCCCGGAGGCCTGGTTCCGGATTCCTCCGTCGGCGCCCCTGGTGGTGGTGAGGAGGGCGCTGCTGCACACCGCCGCCACGGTCAGCATCATCCGGAGGCCGGCGTGGTCCCGAACCGAAACGGGATTCTCCCCGCAAAAGAAGCTGTCCCCCTTCCGCTGATACCGCAGGCGGATGATCTGCTGGGGGGTCCGCAGCTCCTGGACGGTCATGCGGTTTTCGGTGAGGGTGCCGGTTTTGTCGGAACAAATGACGGTGGCGCAGCCCAGGGTCTCCACCGCGTGGAGGCGGCGAACCAAAGCGTTTCTTTTGACCATCCGCCCCACCGACAGGGCCAGGGCGATGGTGACAATGGCGGGCAGCCCCTCAGGCACCGCCGCCACCGACAGGGATACTCCCGTCAGCAGCATTTCAAAGGGAGGCTCCCCCCGGAGGATGCCGGTGATCGCCACCACGGCGCACACCCCCAGGCATCCCAGGCCGATGACCTTGCTCAACTGTGCCAAACGCTTTTGAAGGGGGGTCTGCCCCACCTCGATGCTCCCCAGCATCCCGGCAATCCGACCCATTTCGGTGCTGCCGCCGGTGCCAGTGACCTGGATGACGCCCCTTCCTTTGGTCACCAGAGAGCCCATATACACCTTGCAGGGGCGCTCCGGGGTGGAGGGAATTTTTTCCACCCCGTCCGATTCCCCGGTGAGCATGGATTCATCGCAGCACAGGGCAGCGGCTTCCAGCACCCGGCCGTCCGCCGGGATCCGGTCTCCTGCTTCCACCAGGGCCACATCCCCCGGCACCAGCTCCCGGGCGGGGATCTGCCGGCGAGCGCCGTCCCGGATCACCTCCGCCGTGGGGGCGGACAGCTCCCCCAGCTTTTCCAATGTCCGTTCGGTGCGGTATTCCTGGAGGAAACCCAGCACGGCGTTGAGAAACACAATGGCAATAATGGTCAGCGCCTCAGAAAATTCCCCCATGGCCGCCGACGCCAGGGTGGCCGCCAGCAAAATCATCATCAGGGCGTCCCGGAACTGCCCCGCGAACATGGCCAGCGCCCCGCTGCGGCGTTTTTCCCTGATGGCGTTTTCTCCATGCTCCGCCAGAAGCTCCGCCGCCTCCCGGCTGGTCAATCCCTTATACTGTTCCATACTCCCGACCTCCGTCCTCTCCCGGCCTGTCTCGCCTGTCCTTTTATCTATATGCGTCCCGGTCAGGAGGTTATGACCGCTTCAGAAGGGGCAGAAAAGGCGGACTGCTCCGGAAAAGCTGGAAATCCAGGGAAGAATTGGCTGGTGAAAGGGCGGAGGGGGAAGGGATTTTCTAAATTTTTTTGTCAAAGCTCTTGCATTTTTCTTTAAAAAATGATAGGATAACTTGTACTGTCAAGAAGTGTGAAGGAGGTGTCACTATGCCGAACATCAAATCTGCCAAGAAGAGAGTCAAGGTCATTGAGACCAAGACCGCTCAGAACCGTGCGCTCAAGAGCAATCTGAAGACTGTCATCAAGAAGGCTGAGGCCGCTATCGCCAACGCCGCTGAGGATAGAGAGGCAGCTGTCAAGCTGGCGGTCAAGAAGATCGACCAGGCTTCCGCGAAGGGTCTCCTTCACAAGAACAACGCTGCCAGAAAGAAGTCCAGCCTGGCCAACAAGCTGAACGCTTCTGTCTGAGCTTGATTTTTTGTTTACAGTTTTGCGCAAAACGAAAAGACGACGTCTCTTTGGAGGCGTCGTCTTTTTGATTTTCACGGCTTTTCTCCCGTCGGGGACCGGCGCAGAGGCCCCCTGCTGCAGCAGCAGAACCGGCGGCGGGATGGGGCGTCTTCCGCCGCCGGTTTTTCTCCTCCGGTTGGGACGCCTTTCCGGCGGCGGCCATTTTCCCCTTTCCAGACGTTCTTTCCCTTGTCCTCCCCGTTCAGGCCCATTGGGGATGGGAGCGCTCCGGCTTCCGGTCCCGCCGACCCTCTTTACAGGCAGGGTTGGAACAGTCCCGGGAGGATTATTTTTCTGTGAAAGGCTTTCCTCAGCGGCTGTAGTGGATCACCATGCTCAGCTCCACCGGGTCCGCTCCCACATTCCGGTAGCCATGGGGAACATCCGCCCGAAACCGGATGGAATCCCCCTTTCCCAGGGAAAACCGCTCCTGGCCGGCGGTGATTTCCACTGTTCCGGAAAAAACGGTGATATATTCCTCCGCCCCCTTCAGATGAGGCTGGGCGGAAAGGCTGCCTCCCTCCTGGATCACAATGCGGTAGCTTTCAAACAGGGTTTTCTCGGAAAAGGGGAAAACAGGATAATTGAGATAACGGCCTCCGTCCTCCTTCAAGGGCTGGATGGCCTCCCCCCGCACCACCGAAACTGCTTCTCCCCGGCTCTCCACCAGGGAGGTGAAGGACACCTTATAGCCGTTGGCCATCTTCCAAAGAACCGAAATGGTGGGATTGACCTCTCCCCTTTCAATCTGGGCCAGCATACTCCGGGAAACTCCCGTGACGGCGGCGGCTTTGTCCAGGGTCAGATTCTTCCGTTCCCGGATTTCTTTGGCGTTGACGGCCACAGCATTGGTGACATCCATAAAATATCCTCCCTGTATTGACAATATATTGTAATTGTAGTATTGTATAATGGAAATCCGATATAATGGATTTTTCGTCATTATCCTATCACAGCAAAAGGGAGTTGTCAAATCATGTTCCGTTGGTTTTCCTTTTTAACCTATGCCGTCATCACCGCCGCCACCCCCGGTCCCAACAACATCCTTTCCATGTCCAACGGCAGCCGGAAGGGCTTTCGGGGAGCCCTCCCCTTTAATCTGGGAATCTGGGCAGGCTTTTCTCTGGTGATGATTGCCTGCACCGCCTTTTGCAGCCTTCTCTCCGCCCTCATTCCCAAAATAAAGCTGCCGATGCTGATCCTGGGGGCAGCCTATATGCTGTATCTGGCCTGGGAAACCTTCCGCAGCTCCGGGGACATCCAGCATCAACACACCAAAGGGGACTTCTGGTCCGGGCTGCTGCTGCAATTTATCAATCCCAAAATCTATATCTACTGCATCATGTCCATGGAGGCCTACATTCTTCCCGTCTTCCAGGGGCAGCCGGGGCCCCTTCTGGCCTTCGCCCTGCTGCTGGCTTTCATCGGCTTTGCCTTCACCCTCTGCTGGTCCGCCTTCGGATCCCTCTTCAAGTGGCTCTTTTCCCAGCACACCAAAGCAGTCAATACTATTATGGCCTTGCTGCTGGTTTACTGTGCTGTATCCCTGTTCCTGTAAAAAGGACCCGTTCCCCGGCGTGCGGCTTCGCCTCTTTTCAAAAAAGAAAGCAAACAGGGCGGCGCTTGGGAGGCCGTTCCACCCTGAAGCTGTCATTCATCTCCCTTTGAGATCCCCCCTGAACAGTCTGAACCAAAAACCGGCGCCCCTCCAGAGCTTGAACGCTCCGGAAAAGGCGCCGGTTTTGTCGTTTGTCGGAAAGAGATTTTCCCGCTTTTGCTTCTGAGGGGGAAGCGGCGCTGGGGAACGATGCCGGCGCAAAAGAGCGCCGGACCTGATCCCGCCCTTCCCGCCGGAAAAAGAATCTGCTCAGGCGCGGATTTCGCTCTTGCCGCCCATATACATCCGCAGGGCCTCGGGGATGGCGATGGAACCGTCGTCCCGGAGATTGTTTTCCAGGAAGGCGATGAGCATCCGGGGAGGAGCCACCACGGTGTTATTGAGGGTGTGGGCCAGGTAGTTGCCCTTCTCCTTGCTGCGGATACGGATCCCCAGACGGCGGGCCTGGGCGTCACCCAGATTGGAACAGCTGCCCACCTCAAAATACTTTTTCTGACGGGGAGACCAGGCCTCCACATCCAGGCTCTTCACTTTCAGATCCGCCAGGTCGCCGGAGCAGCACTCCAGAGTACGGACAGGGATGTCCAGGGTGCGGAAGAAGTCCACCGTGTTGTGCCACAGCTTGTCAAACCACATGGGGCTGTCCTCCGGCTTGCAAACCACTACCATCTCCTGCTTTTCAAACTGATGGATCCGGTAGACGCCCCGCTCCTCGATGCCATGGGCGCCCACCTCCTTGCGGAAGCAGGGGGAATAGCTGGTCAGCGCCTGGGGCAGCTGGTCCTCGTCCAGAATGGTGTCGATAAACTTACCGATCATGGAGTGTTCGCTGGTGCCGATGAGGTAGAGGTCCTCTCCCTCGATCTTGTACATCATATTCTCCATCTCAGCAAAGCTCATCACGCCGGTGACCACGCTGCTGCGGATCATGAAGGGGGGAATATAATAGGTGAATCCCCGGTCAATCATGAAGTCACGGGCATAGGAGAGGATGGCGGAGTGAAGCCGGGCAATATCTCCCTTGAGGTAATAGAAGCCGTTGCCGCTGGTGCGCCGGGCGCTGTCCAGATCGATGCCGTTGAGGCGCTCCATAATATCCACATGATAGGGCACCTCGAAGGGGGGAACCACCGGCTCACCAAAACGCTCCCGCTCCACATTCTCGCTGTCGTCCTTTCCGATGGGAACAGAAGGATCAATGATATTGGGGATCACCAGCATCCGCTCCCGGATCTTGGCGGTCAGGTCGTCCAGGCGGGTCTCCAGATCGGTCAGCTCCTGGGCCATGGCGGAAACCTGCTTCTTGGCCTCCTCCGCCTCCTCCTTCTGGCCCTTGGCCATCAGTCCGCCGATCTGCTTGCTGATGGTGTTCCGCTGGCTGCGGAGATATTCGCACCGGGTACGAACCTGGCGGCACTCCTCGTCCAGCTCCACCACCTCGTCCACCAAAGGCAGCTTTTCATCCTGGAATTTCTTTTTGATGTTCTCCTTGACCAAATCGGGATTGGCGCGTAAAAATTTCAAATCCAGCATCTTTTGTTTTCCTCCTTGTAAGCTCAGACGCTCCTCAGACAGCCAGCGGACAAAAGAAAAAGCCCCCCCATCCCATCAACATGGGACGGAAGGTTTCCGCGGTGCCACCCAGCTTGCCGGTTTCCCGGCCACTTTTGCGCGCGATAGAGGGCGCATCCCTTCCGGCTCCTCGCCGGCGGCTCCAAAAGCGGAACAGCCCGTCCT
>CASFXA010000079.1 GCA_949298535.1 uncultured Oscillospiraceae bacterium | reverse complement strand
GGCGAGCTGTATTATCCTGAGGCCACATCCGACAAAGACAGCCTGCCGGCAGTGATCGTCAACCACGGCGGCGGCTGCGACTATGGCGTGTTCCGGGGCCTGGCTCAGGAGCTGGCCCGCCGGGGTTTCGTGGTGTTCAATGTCAGCGCCTATGGCTCCGGTCTCAGCGAACAGCCCATGTACGATGAATCTGGTCAGGGCATCGAGGGGATCGACGGCCGCGGCTGCGCCGCTCACGGTGTTTGGGACGCCATCGATTTTGTCCGGGGTCTGGAATTTGTGGACTCCACCAGAATCGGCGTTACCGGCCATTCCGCCGGCGCCCGCCGTTCCAATTACGCTGTGGACCTGGATTGCGGACGTCTCAGCTATAACGATCAGATGATCAACATCCTCTGTGATGTTTTTGGTCAAACATTCACCCGGGAAGAGATCGATATGGACGCCGACGCCATGGCGGCGGAGCGCCTGAATGCGGATGAACTGGAGTATTATAACTATCTGTCCGCCGAAACCCACGAGAAGATCGACAACAGTGTTTTCGCCCTGTTCTGCCTGGGCATGAAGGAATATAAGCTGCTGACCCGTGAAGAGGTGACTGTAGGCGGCTATCAGGTGATGCGCAACGGTCAAGTGAATATCGGCTACAACATCGGTCAGTGGGACAGCTACTGCAACCTCATCACCGACGACGTGGCCAAGGACAGCTGGTTTACCAACGGCGAAACCATCGATGTGGATCGCTGGTATGTCATTGACGACGCCACTGAATCCAGCGTGCAGATCGGCGACTGGCCCGACTCCTCTGTCTATGCCAGCACAGAGTTTAAGGATGCGCTGGAATCCAGAACCCTGCGGATGATTACCGAGCCGGCGGAAACCCATTCCAAGAACTTTTACTCCAACACCACCAATGCAAACACCTGCGAGTTCTTCACCGCAGTGTTCAATTACAACCGGGGCGAGCTGTCTGATCCCAATACCGTTCCTCTGGCTTCCAGCAGTCAGCTGTGGGGATGGGGTCACGCCGCCAACACCATCGCTATGCTGTTTATGCTCTTTATGCTGGTTCCCCTGGCAGGACTGCTGACAAAGAGCACATTCTTCGCCCCCTGTATTTCTGCTCCCATCGCCCGGAAATCCAAGATCAACAAGAAGAGCTATTGGCTGTGGGGCGCTCTCATCGCCTTTGGCACCTTCTGGTGCATCTACTATCCCTGCCAGTCCAACAGCCCTGTGTTTAAGTATTTCGGCTTTATTGATCTGCCCACCAACCGCTTCTTCCCACTGTACATCAGCGGCTGGTCTGCGACGCAGCTGCTGTCCTATACCAGCATCCTGGCTATCTTCTGTCTGATTTGCTGGAGCCTTTCCAACCGTAAGAAGTATGGCAGCACCGATCTTCAGTGCCTCAATGTCCGCATGAAGTTCAAGGATGTCATGAAGAGCCTGCTCCTGGGCGCCATCCTGCTGTTTGTGGCTTATATGATGCTGGCCATTGTGGAATACCTGTTCAGCCAGGACTTCCGGTGGTGGCAGGTGATCTTCACTCAGATGAAGCTGGAGTACTGGGGAATTCTGCCTCGTTACTTCGTCACCTTTATCCCCTGCTTCCTGATCCTGAGTATGGCCATCAACTACAATGTTCGGGACGACATTCCCCAGTGGAAAGATACCCTCAATGTGGTTCTCATCAACTCCGTGGGCATCTGGGTTTGCTGCTTCATCAACTGGCTGGTAATGCAGGCCAAGACCCCCGGCGGCGAGGCTCAGTTCTTTGCCTCCTTCATCACTTATTATTACACTCTGCTCTATGTGCCCATCACCGTTTACATCAGCCGCAAATTCTACAAGCTGACCAACAACGTCTGGGTAGGAACCTTTGTCAACAGCTTCATGGCCAGCTGGTTCCTGGTCTCCAGCACCGGTATCAACTTCATTTACACCGGAACTACCTTCTCGGAAATTTTCTTCGGAATCTGACCGGCGCTGGCTGACTGAACCGTCAGGAGAAGTTCCCCACTGTCCGGATCCGGGCAGTGGGGAACTTTTTTGCCCAGGTCCCGGAGGCGCGGCCCGCTTCTGCCAATCTCCCCAGACATTCCCCGGAAGCGGCTGCGGAAAGAATCCCTGCAACATCCATCCTGAACAAGAGAAAGGAGCGTTTCTATGCGGAAGAAATATCTCAAACAGCTGTGCATCGCCCTGGCGGTCATCCTGATCGCCCATCTGATGGCAGCCTGTCTGCAAACCGATTTCAACCGGGTAAGAATCCGGGACATCTATCTGCTGACCGACAAGCAGCAGCAGCTTCACGCCCTGGCCTTTATCCCCAAAGAAGCCTCCAGCGACCATCAGCTGCCCTGCGTCATCACCGTTCACGGAGGATTCCACAGCGCAGAAATGCAGGATGCAGCCTGCATTGAGCTGTCCCGTCGGGGCGTTGTGGTTATCGCTATCGACACCTACAGCCACGGGATGTCCAGCAACGCTCCGGAAAGCATTGTCAATTCCATCTATATGGAAAATGGCATTGGTCTGGGGGATATGGTGGATTATGTCATGGGCGGCAACATGGACTTTATTGACTTAAATCAGGTGGCCATCATGGGACATTCTATGGGAACCCTGGCCTGCTCCGCCGTCATCACAAACTACGCCAATCAGTATCAGGCGGCCATAGAGGCTGCGCAAGCTCCGGATTCCCCCGGCGGCGCCGCTGTCACCGAGGAGGAACAGGCAAACGCTGACCGCCTTGTGGAAATCAAAGCCGCTTTCTGCGAAGGCATGGCTCCCGGCACCCTGACTGGTGTGTGGGACAGAATTTCCGGCATCAACATCGCCTTTGTCTTCGGCATCTATGAGGAGCTCAATCTCACCACCTCCACCGGAGACGGCTATCTGCTGGAATCCACGGAAGGGTTGGAGATGATCCATTCCGCCGACCCGTCGGTAACCAAGATTGGCAACGGAACCTATTATGGCTCCATCGAAGATGGAACTCTGCGGGTGCTGTATCAGCCCAACACCACCCATCTCACCGATTTTATCTCCCCCACCGTCACCGCCCAGTGTATCCAATTCTTCACCGACGTTTTCCACCTCTCCACAGACCTCTCCCCCTCCAACCAGCTGTACCTCATCAAAGAGCTGTTTAATTTGGCAGCCCTCATCGGGTTGTTCTTCCTGGTGATTCCTTTTGGAGAACTGGTGCTGAGTCTCCCCGCTTTTGCGTCCATCCGCAATGACGGAACCATTCAGGGCGGCTGCGAGCCTCAAAAGAAGATGATCTGCGAAGGGCTTCTGATGATTACCCTCTTCTCCCTCATCGGATTCCTGATTACCAATTACATCGACACCAATATTCTCATCTTCCAGGTGGGTCCCCAATCCAACGCCTCCATCTTTCCCCTGAACGAATGTAACATCGTTATGGTCTGGATGCTCATCTTCGCCGCGGGCAATCTGCTGTGGTTTGCACTGCGGACCCACCAGCTGCGCAAGGCCGGCCTCGGGGGCGATACAGAGGCAAAACTGAAGCTCAGCGGCAAAGATTTTGCCAAGACTTTAGGCGCCGCGGCGATTGTGGTTGGCCTGCTGTACCTGCTGGTCTTTTTCAGCAAATGGATGTTCCAGGTGGACTTCCGCTTCTGGAAGGTGTCTGTCAGACAGTTCAATAACGAAAAACTGATTTATTTCATCCAGTACCTGCCGGTTTGGCTGCTGTTTATGCTGTCCATGTCCCTGCTGACCAACCACCTCTGGTGCGATGAGACAGGAAAAGAGCGGAGGCATCTGCTGCTCCTGGGGATCGGTTTTTCCCTGGGAGGATTGTTGGTGTGGGCCATTCAGTACGGGAAACTTTTCCTCACCGGAACGGTTCTTTGGAGCAATATGAACGGCGTGGCCAGCGTAGCGCTGAAAAACTGGGTATTGATAATCTCTCCCTTGCTGCTGCGGTATTTTTATCGCCGCACCGGGAAAGACTGGCTGGGCCCAATCGCTCTGTCCGTCCTTTTTACCCTCATCAGCGTCACCACCACCACTGTCCAGCATTATATGCTTTAAGGCGGGAGGCACTTCACGCCTGGCCGGTTGATTGCTGACAGCGCTCTACCGCCGGCAGACGCTTCCATTGGGCAGATTCATTGAGGCTCCGGGCTCTGAACAGAACCCGGAGCCTTTTATTTCCTGGGGACATTTGCCAAATAACCATAGGGGCGAAAGTTTATTCCCACGCTCCGGTGGTTATTTTGGATGTTCAGGACAAGCAGAATTTTCTCCCAAGAAAGAAAATGTCCTTTTCTCATCCAAACACGGAAATGGCGGCGGTTGCTTTTTGAAGGGAGGGAAATTATTTCCCGAGGGGTGTTTCTCACTGTTTTTCACCTTTCTCTGGGACGGAGAGATTTTTTGTGCCGACATTTTCCTGCATCTGCCTCAGATTGAAACGGAAAGGGGAACCCTGGAAGGGGTCGGTTTTTCAGCACTTTTCTTAAAAATCCCTCCTTCGCCCTTTTCTCTTTTGTTTCTTTCGGGTATAATGGTAACATATGGAGCGGCAAACATACGGCCGCAGAGAAATCATCATGGAGAGGAGGCGGCTCTTGGAGCAGATCTACAAATATTCTTACAAACTGGCCCCCCAGATGTCCTCCCTGTATGTACAAAACACTGGTCGCCAGCGGTGTTCTCCCGGCTACAGTTGGGGCCCCGGGATCCGCGACCATTACCTGATTCACCATGTGTTGGCTGGACGGGGAACGCTGGAGGTGGGAGGGGAGAGATATTTGCTGGAGCCAGGAGACACTTTCCTCACCGTTCCCAACACCACCATCCATTATTTTGCCGACCAGCAGGACCCATGGGAATATGTGTGGGTGGGCTTTGGCGGAGTGGACGCCCGGCAGCTGGTGGAACAGACAGATTTCTCTCCCCGCTGCCCGGTGGCGCGGCAGTTCGCGCCCCAACAAATCGCCGGTTTGCTCACCGACATTTATGATGATTATGGGACTGCCCCCTGGAGCCGTGTGGCCATCACCGGGCGGTTATATCTGCTGCTGTCGTTTATGATCCAGAATTCCAGGCTGGTGCGCACCGGCAATCCCGCCCTTCGCCAGGACTGCGCCCAGGCCGCGGCTGCTTATATGATGAGTCATTATGAGCGGCCCATGACGGTGGAGGAGCTGGCGGAATTTATGGCGGTCAGCCAAAGCAGCCTTTATCGCAGCTTCCGGGAGCGTTATGGCAAGTCCCCAAAACATTTTTTGCTGGAATATCGCATCCAGCGGGCCTGCGAACTGCTGCGCCGGGGAGGATTGTCGGTGCGGGAGATCGCCTATTCGGTGGGGTTTGAGGACCCGCTGTACTTCTCCCGGGTTTTCCGTCAGCTCAAAGGGGTTTCCCCCCGGCAATACAGCCGGGAACAGGATTCCCGGCCACAGGAGGATTGACGGAAAAATCTATGCTTTTTCAGCAGCGTAAAAAGCGGGGATCCACTAAAATGGTCTGAGAAAGTATGGAGAAAAAGAACGGAAAAGTTTGTTTAAATCGCCAAATGAATAGAAAAACATCGCCATTTAAACCGTTTTGGCCCTTGGAAGAGCAAACAACGGGATAATTCCATATAGATGATGAAAAAATCCATTTTTAAAATGGATGGCGGTGCTATAATGGAGAACAGAGAAAATATGCTCCCGGTAAGGGTGGGCGTTACCTTCCGGCGAGAGGAATAACAAGTGGAGGATGATGACCATGATTTCCATGAAAGAACTCAAAGGACAGCTGTCTGCGGGCGCTTTGGACGAGGGCCTGTCCCGGCTGCGGTGCGTTTCCGGCAGCGAGGCGCTGGCAGGGGAGCGCAGCCGTCTTTCCCATGTGTTGGATCAGTTCTGCGCCGCCTTCGGCAGGGATGACGGCACGGAGGTGACGGTTTGTTCCGCTCCTGGCCGCACCGAGTTGGGAGGCAATCATACCGATCATCAGCGGGGCCGGGTGCTGGCTGCGTCGGTGAATCTGGATATTCTGGCCTGTGCCGCTCTTAATGACACCGGCTCCATCCGCATTCTTTCCGAGGGCTGGCCCATGGTGACGGTGGACCTGAGCCGTCTGGAGCCGGTGGAGGAAGAAAAGGGCACCACCGCCGCTTTGGTGCGGGGTATGGCTGCCAGGGCGGCGCAGCTGGGCCATCAGATTTCCGGCTTTGACGCCTATGCCGTTTCTGATGTACTGCCTGGTTCCGGGCTTTCCTCCTCCGCCGCCTATGAGGTGCTGGTAGGGGTGCTGCTGAACCATCTGTTCTGCGGCGACGCTTTTGATCCCGTCCTCATTGCCCAGATGGGCCAGTATGCCGAGAACGTCTTTTTTGACAAGCCCTGCGGCCTGATGGATCAGATGGCCTCCTCGGTGGGAGGCGCAGTGTCCATCGATTTTGAGGACGCGAAAAATCCCATTGTCCGCCAGGTGAAGGTGGATCTGGAAAAAGAGGGCTACGCCCTGTGCATCATCGATTCCGGCGCGGACCACGCCGATCTGACCGATGAGTACGCCGCCATTCCTGCCGAAATGAAGGCCATCGCCGCTTCCTTTGGCAAGGAGGTGCTGCGCCAAGTGCCTCAGGAGGAGTTTTATGACCGCCTGCCTCAGCTGCGGCAGGATTATGGTGATCGTGCGGTGCTGCGGGCGATGCACTTCTACCAGGATGACCGTCGGGCAGCTGCTGAAGCGGACGCTCTGGCCGCCGGTGATTTCAACGCCTTCCTGGGATTGGCCAAGGAGTCCGGCTATTCCTCCTGGATGTACCTGCAAAATGTCATTCCCGCCGGCTGGACCGACCATCAGGAGATGGCGGTCGCTTTGGCCACAGCGGAACGGGCCTTGGGGGGCAGAGGCGCTTTCCGGGTTCACGGCGGCGGTTTTGCCGGCACCATCCAGGCCTTTGTGCCTCTGGATATGCTGGAACAGTTCCGGAACCAGGTAGAACGGGTGCTGGGAGAGGGCCGGTGCCATGTTCTGTCCATTCGTCCTGTGGGCGGCGCGGTGTTGGTCCCCTGACGGTGAAGTTTGCAGGAATGGTCTGAAAAGGCTTTTGTCAGAATAAAGGAGGAGTTTGTGTCATGTCTGTTTTGGTTTTGGGCGGCGCGGGCTATATCGGTTCCCATACGGTGTATGAGCTGATCGACGCGGGCCGGGATGTGGTGATTGTGGATAATCTTCTCACCGGCTTCAAGGCGGCGGTTCATCCCAAGGCGAAGTTCTATGAGGCGGACATCCGGGACCGGAAGGCCATGGATGAGATCTTTGAGAAGGAAAACATCGAAGGTGTGATCCATTTCGCCGCCTGCTCCCAGGTGGGGGAATCCATGTCCCAGCCGCTGAAGTATTATGACAACAACCTCTACGGTACCATGGTGCTGCTTCAGTCCATGGTGGCCCATGGGGTGGACAAAATCGTTTTTTCCTCCACTGCCGCCACCTATGGAGAGCCGGAGCGGGTACCCATCCTGGAAAGTGACCGCACCGAGCCCACCAATTGCTATGGCGAGACCAAGCTGTCCATGGAAAAGATGATGAAATGGGTTTCCCATGCCCATGGTCTGCGGTTTGTGGCCCTGCGGTATTTTAACGCCTGCGGCGCCCACCGCTCCGGGAAGATCGGCGAAGCCCACAATCCTGAGACCCATCTGATCCCCCTCATTCTTCAGGTCCCCAACGGACAGCGGGAGAAAATCATGGTCTTTGGCAATGATTATGCCACTCCAGACGGCACCTGCATCCGGGACTATATCCATGTCACCGATCTGGCCCAGGCTCATATTCTGGCGCTGGACTATCTCCTCAGGGGCGGCGAGAACAACGTCTTCAATCTGGGCAACGGCGTGGGCTTCTCGGTGCGGGAAGTGGTGGACTGTGCCCGGAAGGTGACAGGTCATCCCATTCCGGAGGAGATGGCTCCCCGTCGGGCAGGAGATCCCGCACAGCTGATCGCCTCTTCCGAAAAAGCGATGAAGGTCCTGGGCTGGAAGCCTCAGTACAACGATCTGGAAACCATTATCGCCACCGCCTGGGAGTGGCACCGCACTCATCCCCACGGATTTGAGGAGGTATAAGTCATGGTTGACAAAGAGATCGCCGCGCTGGTGGAATATGCCCGACGCAAGGGCCTCATTGAGGATGGAGATGTGACGTGGGCCATCAACAGCCTGCTGGACGCTTTAAAGCTGGACAGCTATACGCCGGAGCCTCTGCCGGAGGGAGAAATCCATCTGGCTCAGGTGCTGGACCGCTTGTTGGATGACGCCGCCCAGCGGGGCGTTTTGGAGCAGAACTCGGTGGTGTACCGGGATCTGCTGGATACCGAGCTGATGGGAAGGCTCACTCCCCGCCCCTCCCAGGTGGCCAAAAAGTTTTGGGGGCTGTATGACCAATCCCCCAAGGAGGCCACCGATTGGTACTACGATTTCAGCCAGAACACCAATTACATCCGCAGGGACCGCATCGCCCGGGATATTCAGTGGAAAGCGGAAACGGAGTACGGCCAGCTGGACATCACCATCAACCTCTCCAAGCCGGAGAAGGATCCCAAGGCCATCGCCGCCGCCCGGAATCTGCCCGCATCCAACTATCCCCGGTGCCTGTTGTGTAAGGAGAACGAAGGGTATGCCGGACGGGTGAATCATCCGGCCCGGCAGAACCATCGGATCATCCCCATCAAAATGGCGGGGGCGGACTGGGCGCTCCAATATTCCCCCTATGTTTATTACAACGAGCATTGCATCGTATTCAATCAGCAGCACATCCCCATGAAGATTGACCGCTCCTGCTTTGCCAAACTGCTGGCGTTTGTAGAGCAGTTCCCGCACTATTTTGTGGGTTCCAATGCCGATCTGCCTATTGTGGGCGGCTCCATTCTGGCCCATGAGCATTTCCAGGGAGGCCATTATACCTTCGCTATGGAGAAAGCTCCTGTGGAGACACCCTTTACCTTTCCCGGCTTTGAGGACGTCTGCAGCGGTATTGTCAAGTGGCCCATGTCTGTGATCCGTCTTACCGGACCGGATCCGGCCCGCCTGGTGGAATTGGGAGACAAGATTCTCACCAGCTGGCGGGGATACAGCGATGAGAGCGCCTTTATTTTCGCTGAGACCGATGGGGAGCCTCATAACACCATTACGCCCATCGCCCGGCGGCGGGGGGATGATTTTGAGCTGGATCTGGTTCTGCGCAACAACATCACCACGCCGGAGCATCCCCTGGGGGTCTACCATCCCCATGCCGAGCTGCATCACATCAAAAAGGAGAATATCGGACTCATCGAGGTGATGGGATTGGCGGTGCTGCCGGCTCGCCTGAAAGGGGAACTGGCCCGGTTGGAAAAGATGCTGGTCAGCGGCGGGGACATTGCCGCCGACGAGGAGCTGCAAAAACACGCTCCCTGGGCGGAGGAGCTGAAAAAACGGTATACCTTCACCACGGAAAACGCCGGCGAGATTCTTCGGACAGAAGTGGGCAAGGTCTTTGCGAAAGTGCTGGAGCACGCAGGGGTATATAAACGCACCGAGGAAGGGAAGGCCGCTTTCCTGCGGTTTTTGGAGCAGGTGTGATCCGTTTCCTTTCTTTCCCAACGCTGAATAAACAGAACAAAAAAGGTCCCGGATCCCTTTTGATGGGGTCCGGGACCTTTGTGTTTATACCGTGGCTGGCATTTTCTTCCGCGCTTTTAGCCGCTGACCATAAGTGGAACGCACAGGAACGCTACATTCTTTTGGCGTGGTTTTGGTGATGGAGAAATCTTCCTGCGAAAAATGGCGCCCTTTCGCAGCTTACGGCCTTGAAAGACTCCTGTTTTGCCTTCTCCTCCGGCCCTTTGGAGTTTTCCGGAAATGGAGCGATCCTCCGGAAGGCAGGAAGGAAAACGCCGCCGGAGGACTGTCCGGCGGCGGAAAACCCTTTTTCCTTTGTCCGATGAAGGTGTATTGGGGGATCCCATTTTCTTCTCTGCGCTGGGAGAGCATTTCTCATTCCGCCTGCAAGGAGGAAACCGGAGTGGTCAATCCCCTTCTTTTTTCGCGGACAGCGCTACGCTGCGGCAAAGCGCCGCCATCTCCCGGGCCGCTTTCCTCACATCCGGCTGGGCAAAAATGGCGCTGACTACCGCCGCCCCGGCCACGCCGCTGCCCGCCAGAGACAGAACGTTTTCTCTGGTGATGCCGCCGATGGCCACCACCGGGATCTCCACCGAACGGCAGATCTCCTCCAAGGTCTCCCGGGAAAGAGCGCCGGCGTCGGTCTTGGTGCCGGTAGGAAACACCGCCCCGGCCCCCAAATAGTCCGCCCCGGCCTCCATCGCCCGCCGGGCCTCCTGGGGATTGTGAGCGGAAACGCCGATGATTTTATCCGGGCCCAACAAGCGCCGGGCCTGACGGGGATTCATATCCCCCTGTCCCAGGTGAACGCCGTCCGCGCCGCAGGCTAGTGTCAGCTCCACACTATCGTTGATAATCAGAGGCGCCCCAAAGCGGCGGCAAAGAGGCAGCAGCTTTTGAGCCTGTTCCAAAATCTCCCGGGGATCTCCCTGCTTTTCCCGCAGCTGAAGAAAGGTGACACCCCCCTCCAGGGCCTGCTCCACCTGCTCTTCCAGGGTGGCGCCCCTTAACCAGCGGCGGTCTGTGACGGCATAAAGGGTCAACTGTTTTCTATCGACTTTCAACGCGGGCTCCTTTCTCCAGGACCTGGGGAGTCATGGTAAAAACTGCATCAATAATCCCAGTGCGGTAGGTGGCATTGCCATCTCCCGGCGTCATTCTGTTCCAGGCCAGCTCCCCTGCCAGCCCCATCGCCGCCACAGCGGCGGAGACGGCGTCCAGCATCTGCCCTTTGTGAACCGAGGCAAAAGCGCCTATCAGGGCGGAAAGCTGACAGCCGGTGCCGGTGACCAGGGCCATTTCTGCCCTGCCGTTTCGGACCACCCTGGCCTGGCTTCCGTCGCTGACCAGGTCCAACGCTCCGCTGACGGCCACCACCGCTCCGGTGTGACGGGCAAAACGGCCCACCAACTCCAGGGCTTCTCCCACCGTTTCTTCCGTCACCTGTTGGGCTGTATCGGCATCCACCCCGGGGCATCCGCTGCCCTGGGCCAAGGCGCGGATCTCTGAAATATTCCCCCGGATCACCGAAAAACGGACTTCCCGGAGCAGACGGGCGGCAGTTTCCCGCCGCAGACGGCTTGCTCCCACCCCCACCGGGTCCAACACCACCGGAAGCCCCAGAGCATTGGCCTTTTTCCCCGAAAGGAACATGGCGGAAATGGTTTGAAGATTGGGGGTTCCCAGGTTCAGCACCAGGCCATCGGCCAGGGCCGTGATTTCCTCCGACTCCTCCGGGGCGGAAGCCATGATGGGCCGGGCCCCGCAGGCCAGCAGCAAATTGGCCACATCATTGGCTGTAACGACGTTGGTAATGGCATGGATCATGGGCCGACGCTCCCGCAGCCGCGCCAACATCTCTCCCGCTGTTTCCATCGCTTCCGCTCCTTTCTCCAGAACAATTTATACGGACAGTGTTTTAAGGGCTCCGCTGCTTCTCAGGGCGCTGAGGGCCAGTCCGGCGATCACGGAGCCCACCGCCGTGGAGATCAAAAACGGAACGATAAAGGCGTAAAAGGCCACCTGGCTGGCATCCTGACCCACAATATAAATCGCCACCGGATAGGCCGCCAGACCTCCCAAAACGCCGGTGCCAAACACCTCTGCCATACAGGTGGGCAGCAGGCGGGGGAACTTCCGGTACACCAGCCCGCACAGCAGCGCTCCGCACATACTGCCGGGGAAGGCCATAGGCGTTCCCAAGCCCAGCAGATTCCGCAGCAGACTGGCCACAAAAGCGGACCCCACCCCGTACCAGGGACCCAAAAAGACCCCGCAGATGACGTTGACCATATGCTGAATGGGGGCGCATTTGGACCCAAACATCGGGAAGGAAAACATACTGCCCACCACCGCAACCGCAGTGAGAAGGCCCGCCATAGCCAGCTTTCTTGTTTGCATACGTTTCATGTTCAACAGCTCCTTTTCTTTTTTCGCTTGTCCTCTCCGGGATGGAACTGTTTTTGACGCAGCCTTTCCCCCGGCGGGTGGAACGGGACAGGGTTTCCCCCTCTCCCCGGTCGAAGCTCACTGGCTTCCTCTCACGCCGGAACACGGCTTCCCATCGCTGCGTCCAAACCTGCACGAGCCCAGGGCGCTCCCCCTCGGCCCGCCGTACAACAAATCCTTGCTGACAGGTTATGGCTTTTTCTGTTTTCTCCTCCGGCCCTCCTCCCCTCGGAACAGCCCAGGCGGCTTCCTCAACAATAAAAAGCAGAGACACGCCAACGGCATCCCTGCTTTTTCAAAACGATTCCTACGTTGGCATTACCCAAATCAGGTTTGCGGGTCGAAGCTGTCTTGCTTCCTCTCAGCCTGTTTCACAAGCTCCCCGGCGCTGTTCTGTTGTTCCTGTACAGGATAACCCTTTCCCCCATTTTTGTCAAGGGCGGAAAGGCCCCGCAAGCCGCGGCAGGGAAAGATTTTCTCTTGCAAAGGCGTCCGTCATATTGTAAGATGAAGATAAGAATTCACAGGGAAAGGAGAATCGGGATGCTGCAATACAAATATGACACGCAGCTGCTCATTGAGGGGGAAGATCTGGACGAGGACGCCATCAATGACTACTTCACTGAAAACTTCGCCGGGGACTGCCTGTTGGCGGTGGGAGACGAGGACCTCATCAAAATCCATTACCACACCAATGAACCCTGGAAGGTGCTGGAATACTGCGCCACCCTGGGGGAGATCTATGACATCGTCATTGAAGATATGGACCGACAGGCCCGGGGGCTGAAGGGCTGAGGGTTTTCCGCTGAACCAGAACGGTAAAACCTCCGCAGGAAGGAGGAGATCCCTTTCCTTTTTTCCTCTGTAATACGATCCTGTCCTGTTTCCACCCGTCTCCCGGGAAAACCAGGGCCCGCTTTCCGCAGAAAACCTGAATGGGACCAGACGAAGGGCGTTTTTCCGCCTGCGGAGTTGATGCTTTTTTGCTTTTTGTCCGTGAAGAACTTCTAACTGAAACCAGCCGCCACATCCTTTTCCGGATACGACGGCTGGCTTTGTTTTTCTAATAAGGTGAGGCGTCTTCCGGATCAGCCCGCCTTTCCGCCTCCGGAAGCCGGGGCGGAGGTTCCGCCGGCCAAAGCGCTTGCGGAAGCCGGGGCAAAATCAGTGGAGGGTCCCACTCCAGACACCTTCTTCCAGGCGTGCATAGCCAGAGCCAGAGCAATAACGCCATAGGAAACAAAGACGCGGAAATACTCGCCGATCATGGCGTTGCCGAACAGCTCCTTGCCTGCCAAAGGCGCCACGATGAACAGAGTATGGAACAGCACCACGCCCAGAATCGCTTGTTTGTTGGTGGCCTTCTGGACCGAAGCGCCGCCCACTAGCAGCGCCGCAATGGCGAACTGACCCACCTGGGTATGGGCGCCATAGGTGGAAAAGGTTCCCACATTCTGCAGAAAGATCAGCTGTCCCCAGCTGGCCAGAACAGTGGAAAAAATCATGGCGATGATACGGGTGCGATCCACATTGATGCCTGCGGCGTTGGCCACCACCCGGTTCTGCCCCACGGTGCGCATATTCTGGCCCAAACGGGTCCGCATCAGGGCGGTATTGAGCAGGCAGAGGCCGGCAATGCAGACATAGGTCATCACAGGCAGGCGGACATAAATGAGCACCTCATAGATGGCCGGCACATAGGTCAACGCATAGACCAGCACCGCCGCCACACAGATGGCCGCCAGCCGCTTCAGGTCCAGCTCCTCCTTGCGGATCACCTTCAGCACCAGAAACCGCCCGGCCTGCCACAGCAGCACCAAAGCCACCCACAGCTCCACCGCCCACAGCAGCAGCAGGCGGTCCGCCGCCAGGAAGCTCTCCACCGCGGGGATATAGGTCAAGGCATAAATCGCCACCGCCAAAATCAGCGCAATCCCGGTTTTCTTCCAGTGGACCGGCTGCTTCTTCGCCAGCTTGATTACCACAGAAAGGACAATGGCCGCCACCACCAGATAGAATCCAATTTCCAGAATGGTGAGCATGGGAACAGTGTCCAGGGAATACTTAATGGTGTCCTTCAGGTCGATGGTGTTTTTGACTCCTACGCCGGTGGCGATCATCAAAGTGGGATTGTCAATGGGAATGACGCCGCCGAAAATAAACAGGAACAGCAACTGGTACAAACCTTCTGCGAAATAGCCCAGCACCAGGCCGCAGATCATCTCGGAGCCCTTGGCTTTGTTGAAGAGCTTGCCTACCAAAAATCCAAAAAACACCGCCATGGGCGTTGCCAGCAGGGCTGTCAGCAGAAAACCGCCGATGCCCACAAATCCCCAGTGGGTGGTGAGAAAAACAGCGATCTGGGCCGCCATAGCGCCGATTACAATGCCAAAGTTCAGGCCCATACCGGCCAGCACCGGGATGATGAGGGCCAGCACCAGGAAGGAGTTCCGGGCAATCCGGGTAAACAGCTCGTTTGCCACAAAGGTCAGCGGCTGTTTGGATGCCACAATGGTCAGCACGCACAGAACCACAAAGAGGATGACCACCTTTTGCTCGAAAAGCCGGTCCAGGATCTTTCTTTTATTCACGGCTGCCACCTCCTGTCTGAGTCAGCGCATAGATGATGATGCCGTTGGAAATAATCAGCCGCATCACTTCGGAGAGATTGCTCTCGGGGATGAACTGATTGGCCACCGGCAGCGCCAGCGCCATGATGCTCTGGAACAAAAACGTTCCGATCAGCACGTGGGAGATACAGGCCCGGCGGGGAGAAGCACCGCCGATCAGTACCGCCGCCACCGAAGTAAAGCCCATCATCATGGGACCGTTATACAGCTGCATAAAGCCAAAGCCCTGGGCATAAACCAAAATTCCCACGGCGGCCAGGACGGTGGAAAGAATGGTGCCCACCAAACGCATCTTGTTGACATTGATGCCGTTGGCCCGCGCAAAATTGGGGTTGGCGCCGGCAGCGCTCATGGCTTCGCCGGTCTTGGAGCGCATAAACAGCCAGACCAGCAAACACATCAGGAAAAAGAAGAGCAGCAGTCCCGTAGGGATGGTCAGGGAACCCACTGTAATGGCCAGGGTGTCGTTCATCACACCGGAATAGGAATCCGCCAGGGAGATGGTATTCCGCAGACCCTGGCCGGCGTTGGGATAGATCAGCTCGCCGCTCTGGAAGGGAAGGATGGTCCACAGGATATTCATAAACGCGATGATGGAGAAACCCACATAGGTGGTCACCGTCATCTCCGAACCTTTGACCCGGTTGAGGAGCAGGCCATACAGCCAGCCGATACCTGCGGCCAGCACCACGCCGATGAGAATGGCGATGAGAATTCCCACCCACTGAGCCAGCAGCGGATGAATCTCCACCAAAGCGGGAATACTGGCCAGGCGGAACTCAATGACAATCAGACCGCCCAGCAAACCGCCTACAATACCCATGGAAATGCCGAAGTTCAGACCGATGCCGCACTGGACCGCAGGCACCATCGCCAGCGCCAGGATGCCGTACATTCCCCACCGGCGGAGAAAGTCGCTGCACAACTGAAGCAGATCCATCTGAAATCCGCCCGCAGCCACCAGCAGCAGCAGGAAAAATCCCGCAATAATAATCCGGGGCAGTCCCACCTGCCGCACCAAAGCCTTTGCATTATCCCGCACGCTGACCGCCTCCTTTCTTCAACCCGCCGGACATGGCCAAACCGAAGTCCGCATCGGAATCATCCGGCTTGAGAATACTGGCCAGACGACCGTCGGAAACAATGGCGATCCGATCACAGACTGACCGCAGCTCCACCAGCTCAGAGGAGACTACAATAACGGTCATCCCCTGTTCCCGATTGAGCTTGACCAAATATTCCAGCACCAGCTTTTTGGCGCCGATGTCGATGCCTCTGGTGGGCTCCGACACAAAGAGGATCTCCGGATTGAGGGTCAGGGCCCGGGCCAGACAAACCTTTTGCTGATTGCCGCCGGAAAGCCTTCCCGCCGTCTGGCGGATGCCGGTGCAGCGGATGTCCAGCTTTTTGACCATCTCCTCGGCATGGCGCCGGGTGGCGTTGCCGTCGTGAAGACGAATCCAGCCGTATTTGTGGAAAAAGTCATTATTGACCTGCATGGCGGAAAAAACGATATTCTTTTCGATACTTTCCTCCAGCAGCAGGCCAACGCCCCGACGATCCTCGGAAACAAAGGCCACCTTGTGGCGCAGCGCCTCTCCCAGACGGTTCAGATCCAGCAGCTGTCCATTGACCCGCACTTCTCCAGCAGCGGCGTAAAGACCCATGATGCCATTGGGAATCCCCAGTTTACCCTGCCCTGCCAGACCGCCGATGCCGAAAATCTCACCTTTCCGGATGTCCAGGTCGATGCCTTTGACCAGCTCTCCCGGCATATTCACTCTGTAATCCCGCAGGCTGACGGCGATGTTGTCATCAGACAGGGTTCGATTGTCCGTTCCCTGGTCTTCCACCAACTTTTCCACCTTGCGCCCGATCATCAGCTCGGCAATCTCCACCACGCTGGTTTCCGCGATCTCCCGCCGGGCCACAAACTCGCCGTCCCGCAGCACAGTCAGGCTGTCGGCCACCGCCATCACCTCGTCCAGCCGATGGGTGATGAAGATGATCGCGATGCCCTGGGAGGAAATGACCTTCATCGTCTCCAGCAGCCGGGCCGCCTCGCTCTCGGTAAGCACCGCTGTCGGCTCATCAAATACCAGCAGCTTGATGCCGGTTTTGTCAATCTCCCGGGCGATCTCCACAAACTGCATATAGCCCACCGGCAGCCCCCCCACCTTGGCATTGGGGGAAAGTTTCAGGCCGATGGTATCCAAAGCGGCCTTGGCGTCCTTTTTCATGGCCGCCAGGTCCAGCGTCTCCATGCTCCGTCCCACCAGACGGCTGAGGAGATTGGGATGGCTCAGCTCCCGTCCAATCTTGATATTCTCTGTGACGGTAAAACCGGGGATCAGCATAAATTCCTGATGCACCATGCCGATTCCCAGCTCCATGGCTTTGACCGGCGTGTCAATCTTCACCGGCTGGCCGCCAATTTCGATGGACCCTTCAAAGCCGCCGGTGGAGTGGATCACCGGCATTCCGAACAAAATGTTCATCAGGGTGGATTTGCCCGCGCCGTTCTCCCCCATCAAGGCATGAATCTCGCCGGGTCTCACCTGAAGGCTGACCCCTTTGAGAACCCGGTTGCCGCTGTATTCCTTGGAGATATTATCCATTTTCAGGACATAGCTTCGCTCCAATGTCATACCTCCCTTGTTGTTTTCGATTGCGTCTTTCTGTCCATAAGCCGGCGGCTTTTCCCCCAGTCAAGGGCTTTTTGACGCCGGCTGCTGTGGACATGGCGCTCCGCTGCCGCCAAAAGCACTTCCTCCGTCAGAAGGAAGCCCCGCTGAAAAAATGACCCGCCAGCCTGTAAAAGCCAGCTGGCGGGTCCTGTGATTCAGATCGGTTTTGAGTTCAGGATATACGCCAATGGATCAGAAGGTCACGAAATCAGACATGACCAGGTAATGGTTGGCCACAGAGGCGCCGTTTTCCTCATAGTTCTCCACGGTCATCTCGATGCCAGGATAGAATTCCTCAGCGCACTCCTGGATGGTGGCGCGGAGAACCGCGTCGTCCAGGGTGCCATTGGTCTCGCCCTCCAGGATCTTCTTGGCGTACTCGACGCCGGCGGAAACGAACAGCATATTGCAGGGAACGCCCCAGGTGGAAACCCGGCCGCTCATGCCAGCCTCATCCACCTTGGCCTGGAGCTGCTCCAGCATATAGGTCACATCCGCCTCATGGCCGGACATATCGATGTTCAGGGCGGCGGGGAAGGCATGGAAGGGAGAGGGGCAGCACTGGAGAGTGTAAATAGCGCCTTCCTCAAAAACCTTGCGGATCAAAGGCTCCTGCATACCGCAGTTGGTGGTGAAGAACACCGTGTCCTTACCGTACTTTTCAATCTGGCGCGGAACGTCCTCCAGAATGAACTGCTGCGCGCCGGTGATGCCGCTGTCGCCGGTGGGATCGGGAGCGGTGACGTCCACCAGCTCGATGCCGTTCTCCTCGCAGTATTTCTTCAGGTTCTCATGACGGGCCACAATCAGCGCGTAGCTCATGTGACGGGGGAAGGAATAGTGGATCATGGTCTTGGCGCCCTGGGCGGCAGCCTGGGGAGGAATAACAATGCCGCAGCCAGGCTCATCCACCTGGAGGACAACGTCCGCCTTGGGATCAATGACGCCGGGGTCCTCGCCGGGGGTGCCGGCGATAAAGATCATGTCGGGACGGGTCTCGCGGACCTTGTCAATGGCAGCGGCGGTGCCGGGGATCGCCTGGCACCAGACGATAGCCTTGACGTCGGGATCGGAGGCCATGGCAACCGCGTTGGAAATAACGGTTTCCGTCTCGGTGGAGAAGTTATCGGGATAAGTAGCAGTCACGATCATATCCCCGTACTTTTCCTTCATTTTGTTGGCCTGAGTAATTTCTTCGTCGCCCTGGGAAGCGGTGCCGGTGATAATGCCGATTTTAAAATTCCCGGCATCGGCGGGGGTGGATTCGGCGGCAGACTCCGCAGCGCTGGAAGCGGGGGTGGAGTCGGATGCCGGTTCGGCGGGAGCTTCAGCGCCACGGCAGCCTGCAAAAATCATCATGGCAGCCATTGCCAGGCAAAGCAGCTTCTTGGTCATACTTTAGTTCCTCCTTATAGTTCCTTCAGGGTTCTTTGTTTTATTTCATCGTGAACTCCAGCTTGCGCGGGGCCACAGTGAAAACATAAAATACTTGATTTTATCACACAAAAATGTTAAATACTTCATTTTTAACGCAAGATTTTAGAAATAATTTGATATTAATTATAGCTGAAATCTTCGGGCGCGTACAGTCTTATTTCGCTAAGAAAACGCTAAAAACGCAAGTTTTTGTTTTCCAACTTCGATTTTTTCTCCGATTGGAAGACGTGCGGAAAGCAGCGCCGGAAAAACATTGCCTTCCTTTTGTCTGCAATGTTATAATAAAAACGCCCCTTTCAGAAGAATCTGCCGGGCAGAATAAACGGCGGTCAATCTCATCAAAATCTGGATCCGCTCTTGAATTTGCTCCTGTGATCCACACCTACAGAAGCGCAAAACTGCGGCATTAATCCTGATTTTGTCAGGATTAATGCCGCCTGTCCAGGAGATCGCGGATTGTCCATGCGCCCAATGAACCAAGGGGAACCTCCATTTTTTAAATCACCTCAGGGAATGATCCCCTTTTCCAGAAAGCTCTTCTCTTTCAGGGGAACAAAAGTGAAAATAAATCGATCCTGACAGATCTCCTGATTTTCTCCGACTTTTCCATTTTTTGCATAAAATAATTCAAAATGATTCTTTCACCTCTCCGCTCTGATGGAAAGGAGTTCTTCACCATGTTTGCAGGAAAAATTCTTGTCGCCTCGGAAAATTCCCATAAGTTGCAGCGGATGTCCCATATCCTGACGGGAGGAAAGTTTCTTCCCATCTGCGCCAAAAGCGGGCAGGAGACCATGACTCTGGCTGTCTCCCATCTGCCGGACGCCGTTGTGCTGGATCTGGAGATGTCCTCCATGGATCCCAGATGGCTGATCGAGAAGCTCCGGGAATGGTACCTGCGCCCCATTCTTGTTCTGGCTCCCCCTTTAACCGAAGCGGAAACCGCAATCTTATTGAATATCGGCGCCGACTATATTCTTTTTTATCCCTGGGGCAACGTGGAGTTCCCCGCTTATATCCATGCCGCCATCCGCCTGAGCCGAAGGCTGACAGAATCTGACCGCCCAACAGGCATCTATTGTTATGAAGGGCTGCTCATCGATTTCACCCGTCGGTTGGTTCAATTGGATGGGGTGAAGGTCCATTTGACTCAGATCGAGTACCGAATTGTGGAACTGCTGGCCCGCAACGGCGGCCATGTGCTGAGCCACCGGCGGATTATGGAACGGATCTGGGGGCCCTACCATAATGAAAACAATAAGATTCTCCGGGTGAACATCACGAACATCCGCCGAAAGCTGGAGCCTTTCCCCGGATCTCCCCGCTACATTCTCACAGAGAACGGCGTGGGATACCTGATGCCTCCTTCTGTATCTGTAAAGGATTCCGAACCGTCCGGCTGATTATTCTCAGCCGTATCATGGCCTCGGCGGGATTTCCGGAGGAGCCAGCCTGCGTTTTCCCCAGTGTGCCCATGGGCAGCAAATCTTCCCCCTTTCTTTCACCGATCCCTGACCTCAGCGGATCAAAGATAAAACGCTTTTCCAGGGCCGTATCTGCTTTCCTCCTTGCCCTCCGGAAGGAAGGCTGCATCGCCAACTTTGCCGGAAGCCCGTCCCATCTCCGGAAAACTTCCGGGGAGTGAACGGGAGAGGAAAACAGAAGACTTCAGGCCGCAGGGAGAAGGCAGGCTGGCGCCTGTCTTTTCTCCCCCTCCGGCCCCTTGACCCCCTTGTTCACTGGGGGGTTCCCCTCGGCAAGGGTATGGGGAGCAGCGGCCCTTTCTCCCCCGCAATACGGAAACGCACAGGCGCGGAAAGCCCGCAAGCTCCTTTGTCCCCGCCTTTTCAGACAGAGGCTGATCCCTGGCATGGAAACAGCAATCTGTAAAAAACCCGCTGGATCTTATTCTCCTTTTTGCTTTGAACAAAACGCCCCGGCGCAGGGAATGAGCGGTTGGATTCCCTGATCCGGGGCATTTTTTCTTCCCTTTCTTGACTTTCCGGGAAAGAGGATTTATGCTGAACATGATCCGGCTCTGTCTGCCGGTAAATCTGGGCCGGCGTGCCGGTCAAGGAGGTTTCTTTTGATGAATATCGTCTTGCTTGAATCCCTGGCCATCAGCCAGCAAAAACTGCGGCAGCTGGCCGCTCCCTTTGAAGCGCAGGGACATACTTTTACAGCCTACGACGACGGATGCCGGGATACTTCGGAGCTGATCCGCCGGGCTCAAAACGCCGACGTCCTGATGATCGCCAATTCCCCGCTTCCGCCGGAAGTGGTGGAGGCCTGTCCCAAGCTGCGGATGATTTCCGTCGCCTTCACCGGGGTGGATCATCTGCCCATGGAACTGTGCAGGGAAAAAGGAATTCTGGTGTGCAATTGCGCCGGATATTCCACTGATTCCGTGGCCGAGCTGGTGTTCGGGCTGGTGTTCAGCCTGCTGCGCCGGATTCCCGCCTGCGACAGAGCAGCCCGCAGCGGCGGCACCAAAGCCGGCCTGGTTGGTTTTGAACTGAAAGGAAAGACCTTTGGCGTTGTGGGCGCGGGAGCCATCGGGGGACGGGTGGCCCAGCTGGCCCGGGCCTTCGGCTGCCGGGTGGTGGCCAACCGTCGTTCTGTAGCTCCCGGAACAGTGGCGGACGGCGTGGAATACCTGACGCTGGAGGAGCTGCTGACCCAAAGCGATATTGTCAGCCTCCATCTTCCTGCCACTCCCCAAACCAGAGGGCTTATCGGCAAAGAACAACTGGCCATGATGAAGCCCTCCGCTTTGTTCATCAACACCGCCCGGGGCGTGGTGGTGGATAACGCCGCCCTGGCGGAAGCCCTGAAAAAGGGAACCTTGGCCGGCGCAGGCATTGACGTCTTTGAGATGGAACCGCCCATCCCCACCGATCATCCTCTCATCAGCGCTCCCAACGTGATTCTCACCCCCCATGCGGCCTTTGCCACCGCCGAAAGCATGGAAATCCGGGGAGAGATGGTCTTTGAAAATGTCCGTCTGTGGATGGAGGGACATCCCAGAAACATCATGGGATAACCGGTTTCGTGGCTGCGCCTTCTCCCTGGGTTCCGGGAGAGGTGTACCGCCGGTCCATTGGGAAGGCGTTCCATTTCCCCGGCGAAACCAAAAGGGGGGGCGAAGAAGGGACCTGAAGGGACAGGGCAGGAACGGTCCCCCATGCAAGGCGGACCGCCTTTTCCCCGCGTCCAGCCTTCGTTTTTTTCCTTGCTGCGGTCTCTTTTCCAGGGCGCGGACAGCTTCCGCCGCCTTGACAAGGCCATGGCCGCAGTGATAAAATAAATCCTTGTGAAACCTGCCGTTTGAGCGGAAACCAACGAGAAAGGAACGTAACCTATGTCTGGACATTCCAAATGGAACAACATTAAGCGGAAAAAGGGCGCATCTGACGCCCAACGCGCCAAAATCTTTACCAAAGTGGCCCGGGAAATCTCTGTGGCGGTAAAGGAGGGCGGTCCTGATCCTTCCGTCAACGGCAAGCTGCGGGACTGCATCGCCAAGGCCAAAAGCGTCAATATGCCCAACGACAATATTGACCGCTGCATCAAAAAAGCCGCCGGCAGCGATGACAAGAACAACTATGAAGAACTGATGTATGAAGGCTACGGGCCCTCCGGCGTGGCCCTGATTGTGGAGACCCTCACCGACAACCGCAACCGCACCGCCGGCGATCTGCGCCACTATTTCGACAAATGCGGCGGCAATCTGGGACAGACTGGCAGCGTCTCCTTCCTGTTTAATCCCCGGGGCGTGGTGGTCATCGACGATCCCGATGGAGAGCTGGACGAGGAGAAGGTTTTGGAGGACTGCTTTGACGTGGGCGCCGAGGATGTGGATTTTGCTGACGGCTCCATCCAAATCTTCACTGGCGTCAATGACGTCCGGGGAGTGCGGGAAGGTTTGGAGGCCAAGGGCTACACCCTTTCCTCCGGCGAGGTGGAATATCTCCCCGTCACCACCACCAATATCGACGACCCCGAGCTGCGGGAAAAGATGAGCAAACTGCTGGATCTTCTGGACGACAACGACGATGTGCAGAACGTCTGGAACAACTGGGGCAATCCTCCTGAGGAAGAGGAGGAGGACTAAATCCCCCTTCGCTCTTTTCTGCCACTGTAAAAAAGCACCTGGACACCGGCCTGAAGCTGATGTCCAGGTGTTTTTTCTTTGGTGAACAGAGTACAGAACGGCCGGATGAGGTAACATCGGCTTGATCCGTGTGCTTGCCCCTGGTACAGCCTGCTTTTCTCCTCATGGCAGCCGTCTGCGGACGGCTCTCAGGGCATCAGATCCTCCAGGACATCCCGAATATGTACCGGTAAAACCTGTTTTTCCGCCAGAAGGCTGGCCAATGCCTCCACCGTTTCTTCATGGCGGGAAACATTCCGCAGCCGGCACAATCTCTCCTGCGCGCGTCCCTCCTGACAGCAAATTAATCCATAGCTATGCTGTCCCTCCCGGACCACCCGATAGCTGCACCGGATAACGGCTCCTTCCTCTGTCTGAATGTCACTATAAAATGAACTGCATTCCATTGCATTTCCTCCTTTTTTAGCTCCTTAACAGGGCCTTGGTTTCAGTATACCGCACCTGTTCCCATCCCGCTACCGGGAACTGCTGGAGGGAATGGAAGCATTTTTTACCATCTCACCGGTGTTTCTTCAGTCCACCCCCTATGATAAAATTTCATCCCACCGCTTCGGAGGAAATTTTTCTGCTGTGAAAATTGTCGGGGCGGCCCTTCCGATGCAAAACGTCGGATGGAACTGCATCCCGGCTTTTATTCGCTAATTCCAAATGAAAAACCGCCGCGGCAAGCGGCGTCAGAAAACAAAAAATCCAGGTGCTGTCCCTGGATTTCCGTTTTAGTCCGTATGATTTTTTGCGGGAAAAGAAATATCCCTTTACTTCAAAGGATTCCCGACCTGTACCAGGTTTTCCCACAACCACAGACCTGTCAGTCACATCCCAGCCATTTACTGGGAAGAAAGGCGGGCGATCTCTTTTTTCAGCTCAACCATATTGTTGAGCCAGTTTCTCGCTGCATCCAAATCGCCCTTTTCCTTTGCCCGATGCAGACCGTTTCGATACACTACCAGCTTGCTCTTCATCCGAAGAAGTTCCATCGTACTGTCCATGGGAAAGCCCTCCTTTTTTATTTCATTGAACTTTACACGGTTCCCGTACAGAGCCCTCTCTGCACTGTTCTTATTATACTACAAAACGGCTTAAAAAGCCATTCCGCAAGGATTTTTCTCCGTTTTTCCTGAAAAACCACCGGATAAGCGCGGTAATTTTTGAAAAGAATATCTACAATTGAAGGACTTTTGTGCGCAATACAAGGATTATTTTCAAATTATCTCCTTGCCCGTCTCTCCGTTTTATTTCCCTCAACCCATTCTTTGGCTGCTCCCGCTGCCCCAAAACAGAAAAGGCCCCAGGTGGAATTTATGGTTCCACCCAGAGCCCGGCTGTCTCAGGACAAGTCCTGGTTCATCAGCTGGAAGGGATCGATATAGACATTGTTTACCGACAGAGCAAAATGAAGATGCGGCCCGGTGGAATAACCGGTGGAGCCCACGGCTCCAATCGGATCCCCCGTCTCCAAAAAATCTCCTGTGGAGCAGCTGAGGCTGTCCATATGGTAGTACCAGCTTTTCAGCCCGAAACCATGTTCAATACAAACCGTATTTCCCGTCAGCTGAAGGTATCCCGCGTAGAGAACCCTTCCGTTGTTGGGGGCGGTTACCGGCGTTCCCTTCGCCACGGGAAAATCCACGCCGTTATGCCGATCCGCCACACCGTTAATCAGCCGGGTATAACCAAAGGAACTGGAGGTGCGGACAGGATCCATCGCCACAGGCATCACAAAAGGTCCAGACCAATACTGTTCATCATCTGATTGATTTTTCAGGGGCCGGGTGACCGTTTCAAACTCCGCATTGGCAGAGCTGCTGTTGATGGTGGAATCCGCCACCTCCTGATCCATGGTGATGATCTCCACCTCAAAGCCGCCGTCCGTTACCGTCAGCGGCAGCTCCACCTGACCATCCGACCACCGAACGATGATCTGATACTCCCCCGGCTCCGAGCCGTTATTGACCGGCAAATAGGCGGTCAAACCGCCCTCATCCTCAAAAAAGACCGGCGTGAATCCCAAATTTGTTTCAATGGTGGGATATTCTTCCGGTACCCCTTCATAGCGAATCACCACCATGCGCCCCGCCTGTATGGAATCGCTGCTCAGGGTTACCGGCTGCGCAGAGGGCTCCTCCTTTTGTTGAGCATCCTCCTGCTCTTGCTGCTGCGGCGGATCTGCCTGGGAAACGCTGTGCTCCACAGGCTGCGGTTCCACAGATTCCGGCTCCGGCGTGTTCTGCTCCTCCAAAGGGGCCTCCAGCTCCACTGCCAGAAGATAGGACGCCTGCATTGTCTCTTCCTCAGACTGCTGCCAATAGGCCTCCACCACCAGCTCCACCGTACTGCCTGCCGGAGGCTGCCATTCCCCTGCCTCCAGCTCCTCCAGCGTTCCCTGCCACAGGGATTGATCCCCTGCAAAAATTTCCACTTCTGTCCGGTCCGCAGGGGGGTCCAGGGTGAGAACAGGCAGCTTTGAACCCACAGGCATCGGCACCGCACAGGTGGCAGTGGTTTCAGACAGCTCTGTCAAGGTTCCTTCGATCCCCCAAGCCGCAGCCGGAATCTCCACCGGCTCCTCCTGCTGGGACAGGGTCGCCAGCAGCGCCGGAGGGGAGAACTCCTGGGCGGAAATCACCTGCTGTTCCTCCAGAATCACCGGGGGATTTTCTTCCTTTCCGCTACAGCCTGTCGCCATCAACAAAATCAAAACGCCGCAAATGGCCGCGCCAACGGGAAACCTCATGGACCATCATCATTCCTTTCTGCTCCCTTCTCCCGGAAAGAAGGTTCTGGAATTTAGTCTAGCACCTAAATGTGACGAAAACAAGTGGAGCCACGGGAATGACCGCGGGGAAAAACAGGGAAATTTTATCCGCATCCGGACCATTTTGCGCCAAAAGCGTGGAAATACAGGGCCGTCGGATCGTCCAAAGTTCTTCCGTCAGGCCAGAAGGCGGGGACGCTCCCCCTTTCTGTCGCGGGAGAAAAACAGACCAAAACTAAAACCTCCCTGAATCCAAAAAACTTCTCTCCATCCGTCCCCACGGAGAGAGGACGCTGTAGCTGTCGTTTTCTTTTTCGGATCGCCTGAATCAAACCGCTTTTGCTGCCGGCGCCCTTCAAAACAAATCATCTTCTTCCTGCTCCAGGGCTTCCGTCAATATGAAAAAATCCCCTGTGCCACCGGGAGATAGCACAGGGGACCTGTTTGTTGTTGCCTGGAATGAGAATCTATCCCATTCATTCGCGATAAAGAGGAGATTACTTCTTCATCGCCACAGCGCCCGCGGAGATCAGGGAAACCACAGCCAGAGCGGTGGCCACGCCCACTACGTCATTGGCGCCGGTATCGGGGTTGTTGCTGCCGTTGTTGCCGGCATCGGTGTTGCCTTCCGCATCGCTGGAGGCAGAGACATCCAGCTTGGTATCGGAAATCACATAGCTGGTGGCAGAACGGATCTTACCGGTGAAGGCATAGGAATCCTTGTCCCACTTCAGGGAAGACTTGATCAGCTTGCCGTCCTTCACTTCGTACACATAGGAATCCTCATCCCCATACAGCTCAAAATTCATGGTGGAGGGGAATCCGTTGGTGTGAATGTTGACAAAGGTCAGCTCCGCATCGGGATAGGCTTTGAGGATATTGGTGTCCGCATCCTCGTCATAGCCATAGTAGACCTCATCGCCATCATAGACCCGGCCTTCCGCATAAGCAACGTCGCCAAAGGTGATTTCAGCGGTGCCGTAGGTGGTGGAGTTTTCCTTGTCCCACTCCACAAAGATGCCGTCGCTGCCGGTCAGATCCACAGACAGCTGGGTATCCACGCCGCGGATTTCCTTGGGATAACCCACGCTTATCTTCATGCTGGTGACACCCTTGCCGGCGGTGAAGGTGTAGCTGTCATTCTTCCGCAGAACGGTGTTGTCATTGGAGTCCTTGACAGTCTTCTTGGATTTGAGCGTCAGTTCAGAGATGGTGACGTTTACCTTGCTTTCCTTGAGTTCCTGGGTGTAGTTCTGTTTCAGTTTGATCTTTACAAAATCATCATCCAGGTAGATCTTGTCCACCAGGTCCGCGCCCTTGGAGAACTTCTTGGTGGAAATGGTGAAGGTGGCGTCATCCAGGTCGTACTCTTTGATGTCAAGATTCTCGCCCTTGCTGTTATAGAAATAACTGGCGGGCACCTTGACGGTATCGCCGGGTTTGACGCTGATGGTGGTGTAGACACCATTGACGTCAGAGGTGCCTACGCTGGGATCTCCCCATTCGTAGGTGGTGGCGAAAGCCATGGTAGACATCATAGCCGCCGCCAGGACCAGGGACAATACCCTTTTGATCGGTTTCATACACAATTCCTCCTAACAAATTGTTGTCGATGTCGTCAGGATGATGTTATCCTTTCGACACGCTTAGTATATTACAACTCTGTAATTATTTTCATGAACTTTTTCGATAATAAAAGTGGAGGCATCGTAAATTTTCCGATCATTTCACGGAAATTTTTGCTTATACAACTACTTTCGCACAAATATTCTGAAGATTCTTCCTGGGTTATTGGAGAATCATGTGAAATTTATTACAAGTTGTAATTATTACGACACTGTTTGTCCATATGTGTCTGAAATTAACTGCCATTTACCCGCCTTCCTATGGCTTTTCTGTGAAAAAGACAAAGCAGACGGAATTTGGACACACAACAGATAAATGTTCATTTTTCAGACATGGAAAACTTTCATTCAATGCCAGAATTCTTCATCTGTTTTTAGTATAATAAAATCCGAATTTTACATCCATGGGGAGGATACCATAACAAATGAACTTTTCCGCCCCTCAGCCTGCCGGATGATGCAAAAATTACCTGCCAAAAAATCCGGATTTACGGAAGGAAGTGCAACATGGAAAAAGAACGGATGCTGCTCCAAGAGGAAGAACAGGTACGCAAACTGCTGAGCAATTGCCTGCGCAGGGAAGGGTTCCAGCTTTTGGAGGAAGACCCTCAACAGCCCAGAGAGACACATCAAGTTGTTTTGGTTGCCGTTTCTGTCATGCTTGCCGATTGCTCCTGTCTGGATGAAAAGCGGAAACAACTGATGCGTTTGACCAGTCCTTTGTCGCTGTTAAGCATCGCCCAGGGACAGCAAAATCCAGACCAGGAGGACCTGGCTGAAGGATTGCTTTATAATGTGAAACCCTTACTGCTGGAAGCCGCCTGCCCCCGGGAGCGCGCCAGTGTAACCAATCTGAGAAATACGCCGGACATGATTTTCGGCCCATTGGAAATCCGATGCAAGCAACGGAGTGTGCTGATCGGGGGACGTCCAGTGGAACTGACCCGAAAGGAATTTGATCTGCTGCTGTATCTGGCCCGCTATCAGGGACTGGTTCTCACCAGATCCCAGTTATTGGAATCCGTTTGGGGAACAGGGTACGACGGAAATATCCGCACCGTGGACACCCATGTGAAGCGTCTGCGGGCAAAGCTGCGCAACTACGGCAAGTGCATCACCACTATGCGCGGAATCGGTTATCGGTTTCAATGGAATGAAAGCGGAACCCCATCTGGGTATCCAACATAATTCCCTTCTCCCCAAAAACGGCCCGGCTTTTTATCAAATGATAAAAAGCCGGGCCTCTTTTACAGCAAGCGGGAATCAAAACGCCTTTGGCGATCCCATTTGTCAGCAAAACTGAACGGAATTGCCGCCCGCAGGCAGGAGCCTTGTGCGCAAAGCAAAAAGTCCGAAGCGCAAATTGGCTTCGGACTTTTTGTTGGTGGAGACGCACGGGCTCGAACCGTGGACCTCCTGCGTGTGAAGCAGGCACTCTGACCAGCTGAGCTACGCCTCCGTTGGGTGCTTTGCTATTATACAACACCTCGTCCAGAAAATCAAGGGGTAATTTTTCTTTTTTCATCTTTTGTCAGATTCCTTTTTTACCGGACCCCAAACTGACGCTGCTGAAAACCACCGCAGCAGCCCCACAAATCACTCCAACCACGCCTAAAATCAGTCCCGTCACAGCAAATGCTTTTTTCACCAGAAAAGACCTCCTTTTTTCTTTATCTTACCACATCCCGTGAAAATATGCTATAATGCCTTTGCTGAGTTTCAAATCTTCCCTCTGCTTTTGTTTTTCCTTTCGCCTCAGAAACAGAGAAGATTTTTCACCGCAATCATAACCAAAAGGAGATCTGACCGGGATGGAGCAAAATGTCGATTACAAACAGCGTTTTTTGGACATCTATACGCAAAATATTCATCGGGAGGGAGCAGCTGAACTGCTGAAATGGCTCCAGGGAACAGACTTTTTCACCGCCCCTGCCAGCACCCGGTTCCACTGCGCCTGCCAGGGAGGCCTGGTGATGCACTCTGTCAGCGTTTATGAAACGATGATGGAAAAGCATTTCACAGATGGAGAGGACAATCCGGAGAGCTTCGCTTTGTGCGCTCTGCTCCACGACCTGTGCAAAGCGCAATTTTACAAGGTATCCACCCGCAACGTTAAAAACGAACAAACCGGACAATGGGAAAAAAAGCCCTACTATGTGGTGGAGGATTCCTTCCCCTACGGTCACGGGGAGAAAAGCGTCTTCCTCATCGAGCGGTTTGTGCGCCTTAAACCGGCAGAAGCCACCGCCATCCGTTGGCACATGGGGGGCTTCGATGAAGCCTGCCGGGGAGGAAGTTTCGCCATCAGCCTGGCTTTCGACAAATATCCTCTGGCGGTTAAACTACATCTGGCAGATCTGGAATCCACTTATCTGCGGGAAAAGGGCACTTCGGAGGTACAGCGGGGATGAAACGGCTTTTTTCTTCCATGAGCCCCACAGCAATGGGGATTTGCTGCATCCTTTTGTCCGCTTTGGGATTTGCGCTAATGAATGTTTTTGTGAAGCTGGCCGGGGATTTGCCTTCGGTGCAAAAAGCCTTTTTCCGCAATGTAGTGGCAGCCGCCGTGGCCGGCGCAATGCTCTGGCGCAGTTCCAGCCCCAAAAACTGCTGGAAAAAAAGCAATCTGCCCCTGTTGGTGCTTCGGGCCTCCCTGGGCACCGCAGGATTGTTGTGCAACTACTACGCTGTGGACCACCTGATTCTTTCCGATGCCTCCATCATCAATAAACTCACCCCCTTTTTCGTCATTATTTTTTCGGCGCTGTTTCTGGGGGAGCGGGCAGACAGGGCCCAAAAACTGGGAGTCGCCGCCGCCTTTGGAGGCTGCCTGTTCATCGTTCATCCTTCTCTGGACTTTTCCGCTGTATTTCCCTCGGTGATCGGGCTGCTGGGAGCCTGTTTTTCCGGCGCGGCCTACACCTGTGTTCGTGGCCTCAGCAAGCGGGGAGAGCCGGGCGCCGCCATTGTGCTGTTCTTTTCCCTCTTCTCCTGTCTGGCAGTGCTGCCCTGGATCGCCTTCCATTACGTCCCCATGACCCTCTCCCAGTTGGGAACCCTGCTGCTGGCAGGATGCGCCGCCTCGGTGGGACAGTTTGGCGTAACCGCTGCCTACAGCTTTGCTCCCGCTAAAGAAATCTCGGTGTTTGACTACTCCCAAGTCCTGTTTTCCGCTGTGCTGGGGTTCTTCCTTTTCGCCCAGCTGCCGGACCTTTGGAGCTTGGTGGGTTACGCCATTATCATTGGCACCGCCATCCTGCTGTTCCGGCACAATCTTCAGGCGGGAGAAAAAACAGCATCATAACACCAGCTTCTCTGAAGAACAAAAATCCCCGGTCAGTCGCCTTTCCGGGGATTTTTTTATCGCAAATCAGCCGCCTTCCTCTGAAGGAAAAGGATTCTGAGGGGGGAACATCAGCTTCTGAAGCAGCCAAAAAATCCCCGCGCCCAACAGAAAGTCCCCCACGCTGGCAAAGGACATTCCTGGCACAAAATCGAAATGGATCACATCACCCAGCCACCACAAGCGGGTGGAATCGGTAATAAGAGCATATTCTACCAATGTTCCAGTGGTCATCTTCTCCACAAATTCAGAGAGCTGCGGCATCTCCAAAATCGCCCTGCTCACCGGCATCTTCCACTGATTGAGGGAAATCACCGCAAAATTCGCCACTGTTCCTGCCGCCAAAAGCCAGATGGGTTTTAAATGCCGGTTGCACCACAGAAAAGCTGCCAGCAGCAGATATTCCCCCAACACCACCAACCACAGCCAACGGTCAGGAGAGCCTGGAATCGCCGTAACCAAAGGGCCAATCGCCGCCTCCAAACCAAAAGCAAGGATCGGCAGCCACAAACCGTAAAAGGGCGTCTGAGAAAAATACCGGAACCTTCCTCCCCTTAGCAGACCCACTGCCAGGGAGGCCGCCGCTACATAGACCAGGAGCATACGCTTCTCCTTCCTCCAAAAGGGGCAGGATCACTCCTGCCCCGAACTTTTCCATGAATCTAGCAAACCGCTTCCTTCTGTCGCTCCCGCTGCTTGGATCCGGCCTCCTGCCGCTGAAGTTCCGCCGCTCTGGCCGCTGCCTGCTTCCGCAGAACCCCCACAAAGGCGTCCACCACCTGCGGATGGAATTGTCCTCCTTTATTTTCCTCAAGAATACGGATTGCTTCCTCCTGGGGCATCCCCCGACGATAAGAACGATCACTGGTCATCGCGTCATAAGCGTCCGCTACCCCCAAAATAAAGGCCTCCAACGACGTGGTGTCCTTGTCGGTGCCGTCAGGGTACCCGTTGCCATCATAACGCTCATGATGGTGAAGAATAATTTCCTTGATATTTCCCGGCAGCTCCACCTGCTCCAAAATATGAACCCCGATGGAGGGATGGTCCATAATCCGCTGCCGCTCCTCCGGTGTCAAAGCGCCGGGTTTGTTGAGAATGGCGTCGCCAATGCCGATCTTGCCAATATCATGAAGGAGCGCCGCAATCCGAATGTGATCCAAACGGGTGTTGCTCAGCTTCATGGCTCTGGCAATCTCCTCTGCATAGACGCTCACCCGCTTGGAATGGCCCTCCGTATACTTATCTTTGGCTTCCACTGTGGCAATAAGGGTTTGAATCAGAATATACTGCTCCTGCTTGCTGTCCAGATACAGCTTAAAAGCGTAACGCGCCAGCAATAAGGGCGCCAAAAACAGCACTGCCAGGTAAGGACCATTGGTCATGGAAAGCAGATAAGCCATCAGCAAACCTATCGGGGTCACCGCCAGCATATTGGGCAGAAGCAGCACCAATACCTTTCCCAGCTCCGGCAACAGAGGCTTCCCTGAACCAAAATTCAACAGCACCACCAGCAGCAGCGCATTCAGCGGCAAAGACAGCAACACAAAAACCGCCAGCGGCAACAAAACGTCCGGAAAAATCACCTGTCCCGGCACTCCGCCCAGCTTGGTATAAACAAGCCCAGGTAAAAAAATGGACAGGGTCCAGTTGGAGAGATTGAACAGGGTCTTTTCCACCGGCACATTAAAAATGTGACGAACCGGATCCCCCTTCCGGCGTCCGCATTCCACCACAAAGGGGGTGCTGAGCGCCACAAGAGCCACCGTATATACTGGTCCCAAAATAGCAACGGAAGACAGGATACTGATAAAAGAAATATCCAGCGCCCCATCCTCCGAAATATAAATCGGCATGGTGCGGCACAGGATACACAGCCCCAACAGCACCAAAAAATTTTGCAGCAACCCCGTGGGGTTCTCCCCTGCCATCAGGTCCCGGCCAAAAGAGAGGACGCAGCTTATCATGACAGTCATTCCACAGAGAATGACCACGCTCAGGTAAGCCTTCGCGCCTTTTGTCATGACTGTCCCTCCCTTCTGCGACTGAAATCCATACAGCCACCCTCTGCGGAGGGTGGCCGCACGGGCCTGGCCAGGCTGAAATTCATCTATAGGAAACGGGCCTTCCGGCTGCCTTTGGAAAATGCGTTGCAATACTACTTATTTCCAGGAAAGATAAGCGCCGCTGGAAAGAACAAAAGTCAGAACAGCAGTGATCGCCATCATGATCTTCATCTTCATGAATAGAGCCCTCCTATTGGTCAGGCTCTGCTATCCGCTGGTAAGCAGGCATTATCCGCTCCGCTCATATAAAGCAACCGGAAGTACCCATAACCTCCTTTTCTTCCTATACAGAATACACCGCTGCGACGGAGCCTCTGATGATCTCCCCCGCAAACTTTCTTTCAAATCTGTAAAACCTGGATCCGCCGGTTAACCGCGTCCAAAGTGGCTTTCACCACAGTGGCGTTCAGATCCCCCTGATCGCACACCGCGCCAATGAGCAAATCCCGATGCTGCTGGTCATGAAGGGCAATCGCCACCAGAATCGCCTGTTGGCCCGCGATGACCGCAGACTCCACATCTGTCACTGTGAACAGATCCCGCTGCCCCAAAAAGGATTCCACCGCCATAATGGTTGCCTGGGCCACGATCATCCTCTTGTTGTAAGGAAGATCGCTGCCGGCGGCCTCCCCTATAAATTCCCGGTCCCCTTCTTCCAGCGTCACCCGGGCTGTAAAGCGGCCTCCCCGGGACACCCGTCCCAACACTTCCCCGCAAACCAACCGGGAGATATTGGCGCTGGCAGGCAAGGGCAAATCCGCCTGGGCCACACTGATAATGCGATGGTCCACCTCCACACCAAACCGGGCCACCATAGCGGATTGCACATCCCGCACAATCTGCTTGGGATTTCTGCTCCTGTCCGCCAAAATATGCAGCTCCACCGGACGACGCTCTTCATCCAATATAAATCTGGCCTGAACGATGCCAGGCAGCTTGCACAGCAATCCCTCGTATTCTGAAACCTCTTCCGGGAGCACTCCCGGTTTCTCCTGGGACATTGTTCCATACCTCCGTTTTTATGATAAGCCGCCGGTCATCCTTGCCGGAAGGCCGCTGACGGCGTCCCAGAATTGTAATCTACTCCCTGAGACGGCCCAATATAAACGGCGCCCCTGTCCTTTGTTGTGCGCCAGCGGAAAACACCGCCTTCACCACAAAATTCAGTTTTCGCCGACAGATATATCTGGTCAAATTATATACTAAACGGGAAAAAGCTGCAACAAAAAAGAGAAAAAAATCCAAAGAAAGTGAAATCTTGGTTGGCAATCGCCTCTTTTTTGCAAAGATTATCGTCTCTCCTTTTCCCTTCAATCCGCCTTCTGGATACACATTTTTTTCCAATTCAATCAAAAACGAATATATTCTTTTTCATCTGACAGTTTCTAAGGAAAAGAAAAAAACGGTCTTCCTGCCCCACAACATGACGCTGCCATCTCATCATACAACAAATTTTGCAGAATGGAACCAAAAAAAGAGGAAATTTTTCAGGTAAATATTGGGAAATCAGTAAATAATTACCATTTATTCAGAAAGATTTTGCTTTCATCCCTTTTTTGCTCTTCAATGACCTGCCGGGTAAATTTTCCTGAAGGCATCAAAAGCCCCCCTGGCAAACAATGAACTGCCCCAGATTGGGCGGACAACACAATCCGGGGCAGTTCACAATTTGATACCAAGGAGTTTTTTTCAAATGTTTCTTTCCTGCAAAATTCCCCGGAACGTTATTCCTCCAGGGAGTTGATATAATTGGCGGCTTCAAACGCAGCCACCGCTCCATCCGCGGCAGCCGTGACAATCTGCCGCAGCGCTTTGGTCCTGGTGTCCCCGGCGGCGTAAACCCCGGCCAGATTGGTCTTGCAGTCCTCCCCTGCCAGCAGGTATCCCGCCCGGTCCGTCTCCACCTGTCCGGCAAACATCTCGTTGTCCGGTTCCAAACCGATGGCCACAAAAACGCCGGTGACCCCCAGATCTGTGGATTCCCCTGTTTTCACATTCCGGATAGTCAGACGGTTCACCCGCTCCTCGCCGCCGATTTCCTCCGGCACGCTGTCGTAATGGACCTGAATATTCTCCCGGCGCAGCAGCGCGTCAGAGAGAATTTTATTGCCCCGGAACTGATCCCTCCGATGGATCAGATGGACCTTGCGGCAGATATTGGCCAAAAACAAAGCGTCCTCCAAGGCGGTGTTGCCGCCGCCCACAATGGCCACCTCCTGATCCCGGAAAAAGGATCCGTCGCAGGTGGCGCAATAGGAAACCCCTGCGCCGGTGAGGCGGTCCTCGCCGGGACAACCCAGCTTCCGGCGGCGGGCGCCGTTGGCGATGATGACCGCCGGCGCTTCATAGGCGTTCTGCTGGGTGCGCACCTCCTTGACCGGAGTATCCAGCCGGCAGGAGACCGGCGCCTCCAGCTTGATCTCCACCCCCAGGGCGGTGACCTGATCGTAAAGGGCCATAGCCAGCTCCACGCCGGCAATGTGCTTGATTCCGGGATAGTTTTCCACTTCCGGGGTGTTGGCGATCTGTCCGCCGTAAATGTTCCGCTCCAGGACCAGGGGCTGGAGCCCATAGCGCTTGGCGTATAACGCCGCTGTCAGTCCACAGGGGCCAGCCCCCAGGATAATCATATCATACATGGTTTCGATACCGCCTTTCCTGATGTTCCATCACGGCCATCTGGCCGTCTGCCCTCATTATAGCCCGATTGCCCCGGAGATTGCAAGAAGTTTTGCCGCAGCGGATGGATGCTGTTGAGCCATGGGGAGAATTATGATACAATTCTCGGTGAAGAGAGTTGCTTCTTTCAGTGAAAACCGGCGCTGGAAAGGTCTATCATCCTCTCCTCCAGAATACTGACGCTTGAAGCAAAAGGTGTATTTTGATGAAAAAATTTGCTTTTCCCCTGGGATACATTGCCGCCCTCACCTGCTGCCTCCCCCTGACCATCCTGTACATCTCTGTGGCCGCTGCTCTGCTGTCCCGGGATGGAACCCATTTGCTGGTGAAACTGCTGCTGGCTGCGGCGGCTCTGGCTTATTGGGGGCTGATCGCATTTCTTTGGCTGGGGAATATTTGGACCTCCTTCCGGATGTACCGGCGGGGAGACCTTGAGGGATGCGTCAAAGGGATGCTCCTTCATAAATATGGTCTGGTGGTCTTTTTTGTTGTCAACTACCTTGTCATCCTGTTGTGTACGATGGTTTTCGGTATCGTGGGGCTGATGGGCAGCCGGGGGACCATCCTTTTGGCTCTGCCGGTGCTGCTGCCCTGGATGGGAACGATCTTCGCGTTTCTATCCTTCCTCGCCTGGCTGGCGCTGATGCCGGGAGGCTTTTTCGGCCTTCAGGTCATCCGGGCCTCGGTGAGCCAGGGAATGATGGGTCCGGGAAAAGCGATCCTCCATGGATTGCTCCAGTTTACTTTTTGCCTGGATGTGCTGGATGCCATGGATCTGTCGGTAAGATATTGGAAAATGGGTAAAAAAAGCGCCGCGGTCATAGGAGTTCTTTATTTATTGGCTCTGATCGGCATCCTTGCAGGAGCCGTTATGCTCTTTGGCGGCTAAAAAAGTTTGGACTCAGGAAGAAAAAGGAGGAGATTGCCATGGAACCTGTGGTGCTGATTACCGGCGGTTCCCGGGGTATTGGCGCAGCCTGCGCCTTCGCTTTTGCCCAGGCAGGTTATCAGGTGGCCATTGGGTACCGGGATTCCAGGGCGCAGGCCCAGGAGCTGGCCTCCCGGCTGACAGCCCTTTGGGGCCATGGAGCCTTGGCTGTTCAGGGGGATGTGGCGCAGGAAGAGGATGTGGCTGAGATGTTCCGGCTTGTTCGCCGGGAACTGGGGGAGCCTCAGGTTTTGCTCAACAGCGCCGGCATTTGCTGGCAGGGGGTGTTCCAGGAGATGACGGCGGAGGAATGGGACCGTCTGTTTGCCGTGGATGTCCGGGGGGTATTCCTTTGCTGCCGCCAGGCGGTGGAAGGGATGCTCCGCCGCGGCTCCGGTCGCATCATCAACATTTCCTCCATGTGGGGAACCACCGGCGCCTCCTGCGAGGCGGCTTATTCCGCGGCAAAGGCTGCGGTGGACGGTTTCACCAAGGCTCTGGCCAAGGAGCTGGGGCCTTCTGGAATCACCGTCAACGCCATCGCTCCGGGGCTGATCGACACCGATATGAACGCCCATTTGGGGCGGCAGGCTCTGGAAGAAATCCGCCTGGAGACCCCTTTGGAGCGGTTGGGCAGGCCGGAGGATGTAGCTGCGGCGGCGGTTTTTCTCGCCTCTCCCGGGGCATCCTTCATTACCGGACAGATTCTGGGCTGCAACGGCGGTTTGGTGATTTAATCGTTCCGGACCGAAGACGGCGGCCTGCCCGAACCGGATGAAGCGCTGGAAAACCCCAGGCGGCAAACCCGCTTACAGCCTGCGGCATCTGAATTCAGCAGATACAATGATCCTTTCCCCTCATAAACAGATCAAAGTGCAAAGGAGCGCTCTATGATGGAACTGAACCGTTATATCGATCACACTCTTCTCAAACCAACCGCTACACCTGAGGAAATTCGCCAGGTCTGCAGGGAGGGAAAAACCTATCATTTCGCTTCGGTATGCGTCAATCCTTGCTATGTATCCCTGGCACGGGAGGAACTGGCAGGAAGCGACGTGAAGGTTTGCAGCGTGGTGGGATTTCCCTTTGGCGCCAACACCACGGCGGTAAAACTGGCGGAAACCGCCGGAGCATTGGCAGACGGCGCCCAGGAAATCGATATGGTGATCCCCGTGGGGCGGCTGCTGGCCGGAGATGAGCAAGGGGTCCTGGAGGAGGTTCAGCTCATTACCCAGATGGTCCACAGCCGGGGAGGAACCATCAAGGTGATTGTGGAAACCTGCTATCTGAACGAGGAGCAGATCGCCTCCGCCTGCCGGATTGTGGAACAGTCGGGAGCGGATTTCATTAAAACCAGCACCGGTTATGGCAGCCGGGGAGCCACCGCGGAGGACATCCGGCTGTTCCGGAAATACCTGAAAACGCCGGTGAAAATGAAGGCGGCAGGGGGTATCCGCACCAGGGCCGACTGCGAAATGTACCTGGCCCTGGGCTGTGAACGCCTGGGCAGCAGCAGCGGCGTCAAAATTATGGAGGAGGCTTAAAGCTCCGGGAAGAATCCTCCTCCGGGGAAAGTTTCCGGAATCTCCGGCGGGCGGAAAAAGGTTGTCCTCCATCCGGATTTGTGGTTCAGACAAAGATAAAGGGGTATCCCATACCCCCTGGATACGATTCTGGTTCCTGGAGAAACCAGCGGCGATACCCCCGGTTTCCCGACCCTGTGGGCGCGGGTCGTGGTATAAAAATCAGGCGCGTGTCCTGATTTTTATGATTTTGAATGTTGTTTTCCTTTTGAAAATGGGTTTCGCGACAGTCTGAGGGGCGTCCCCATCTGTGATGGAGACGCCCCTTTGTTTATCAAAAAACGATTGCCAAAAAGAAACATCATCTGAAACCATCAAAATTCAGGCATTGGTCTGATTTTCCCCATCCCGCGCCCGCCAGTTCGGAAAACCTGGGGTTCCGCCAAAGCCGAACTTTGGCCAGACCAGCCGCGTTTCTCCAGTCTTGTCCCGGAAAATTACCGGCAGTTGAGATGATACAGCCGCAGCAACCCGGTCAGCAGCAGATTTTCATCATAATGAATAGGATAACGACAGAAGGGATACACCACTCCCATCAGCCCTCCGGTGGCCACCGCCGTCACCGGCTGGCCCAGTTCCTCCTCCGCCCGACGGGCCATGCCATCCAACATGGCGGCGGTGCTGTAGAAAGCGCCGGACTTCATGCAATCCACAGTGTTCTTGCCGATGAAGGTCAGAGGCGGTTCATCCAGGTTGATAAAAGGCAGCTGAGCCGCCCGGGCGGAAAGGGCATCCATGGACAGACGCAAACCGGGAATGATGGCGCCTCCGATATAGTTGCCCTCCTGGTCGATGACCGACATGGTGGTAGCGGTGCCCAGATCAAAGATAACCAGCGGCGGACGGTAAAGGGAGAGGGCCGCCACGGCATCCACCACCAGGTCCGCTCCCAGCTGGCGGGGAATATCCATTTTGATCTCCATGCCTCCCAGGTTCATCTCGTTGGAGACCACCAGGAAATTTTTCCCCGTCAGGCGCTCCATTGCCCGGCGCAAAAGGTAGCGCAATTCCGGCACCACGCTGGAAATAATTCCTCCCTCCACCTGGGAGAGATCCACCTGCCGATCCTGCAGCAGCCCCCGGAGATAAAACACATATTCGTCGGCGGTGCGGGTGCGGTCACTGCACATCCGCAGGCTGAAGCGAAGCTCCTCCCCTTCATAACCGCCGATAACGGTGTTGGTATTTCCCACATCCAGAACAATAATCATCGCCCATCGTCTCCTTTATCCTCTCAGGATGCAAAACCCCTGGACAAAACCTTTTGCAGGGGCAGGGCCACGGCAGGCACCAGCACAGCGGCTGCAATGGCCTCGGGGACACCGTTGCCGGCCACAATCCCCAAAATCGCTGCGGAAACCTGGGCCACCGGCAAATTGTTGGCCAGAGCGTAGGCGTCCTGGAACAGCAGATAAATCAGCCCCATCACCAAAGCGGTGTTGGTGATGGCCCCCATCACGGCGGCAACCGCCATGCTGATGGTGCGGCCATGAAGTTTCTTTCCCAAAATTCTGGAAAGCAGCGCATATACCGCCCAGCTGACCAAACCGATAAGCATCCGGGGCACCATGGAGATCACCAGGGCCCACAAACTGCCCCGGGAAGCGCCGGGAACCGGGATCAAAGGGCTGAAAGCAAAGGCAAGCAGACTGGGCACCAATGTATTTTTCACCACACTGGTGACGCCGAAAACCGCCCCCAGAAAAATCCCCCGTTTGGGGCCCAGCAAAATCGCGCCGATAATCACCGGCACATGGAGGATGGTGGCCTTGATGAGGGGCAGATCAATCAGTCCGATGGGGGTGCAGGCCATCAGGATGATGAGCGCCGTGAAGAGGGACAAAAGCGTCATGTCCCGCAGGGCCTTCCGGCTGGAACTGGGATTCGCCTGTTTGTTGTGCTGATTCAATTGTAAAACCTCCTGCTGCTGTTCCCACAGGATACAGCGCAAATCAAATTTTGCCCCAAAGCCTGTAAGCTCCTGCCATCCCTATGGGTATGACGGAAAGGCCCCGGAGGCGTCTTTATTATAACGCGGCAGGGACGGCAATTGCAAGAAAAACCAACGGCAAATAAGGTTTTTCCCTGTTGCTGCAAGGTCCTCCGCCCGCCGTCCGCCTTTACATCAGTCAGAGGATTTGTTATACTGAAACCGTCTTCAAAAAGCTGCAAAAGGCGGACCGGACAACCTTTCCGGGAAAGGGGATTTCCTTCTTGCAAACGGGAAGCCGGCTGCCAGACACGGCAAAAATCACTTTTCCCAAAACCGGAAAGAGAGGGACAATCTTATGCTCAAGGGAAAAACCGTCCTGCTGGGAATCACCGGCGGGATTGCCTGCTACAAAGCGGCGGCGCTCACCTCCGCCCTGGTTAAGCAGCATTGCAACGTACAGGTTATTATGACCAAAAACGCCACCGAGTTTATTTCACCCCTCACCTTTGAAAGCCTCACCGGAAACCGGACGGTGACCGATACCTTTGACCGGAACCACAGCTATCAGGTGGAGCATATCTCCCTGGCAGATCAGGCGGATCTGGTGATGATCGCTCCCGCAACCGCCAATGTTTTGGCAAAGCTGGCCCACGGCATCGCCGACGATATGCTCACCACCACCGTTCTGGCCTGCAACTGTCCCAAAATCGCCGCCCCCGCCATGAATACCAAGATGTATGAAAATCCCGTCACTCAGGATAACCTGGAAACCCTGCGGAAATATAGCTGGGAAGTTCTCACTCCGGCGGCGGGCCGCCTGGCCTGCGGGGCTGTGGGACTGGGAAAGATGCCGGAACCGGAGGATCTGCTGGAAAGCATCCTTCACCGGCTGGCCCACCCTCAGGATATGACCGGATTGCGGGTGCTGGTCACCGCCGGCCCCACTCAGGAAGCCCTGGATCCGGTGCGCTATCTCACCAATCATTCCACCGGGAAAATGGGCTATGCCATCGCCCGGGCTGCCGCCGCCAGAGGCGCTCAGGTGACTCTGGTCACCGGGCCCACTCAGCTGCACCGCCCTGCCTATGTGGAAACAGTGGAAATCACTGCCGCTCAGGAAATGTTCCAGGAGGTGACCAGCCGGGCCCCGGAGCAGGACATCATCATCAAAGCCGCAGCGGTGGCCGACTATCGTCCCGCTCAAATAGCCGGAGACAAAATTAAAAAGTCCGATGATGGCAGCGATCTGGTTCTTCGTCTGGAGCGGACCCAGGACATTTTGGGATGGTTGGGAGCGCATAAAACGCCGGGACAATTTTTGTGCGGATTTTCCATGGAAACCAGAGACCTGCTGGAAAACTCCCGGAAAAAGCTGACCAAAAAGAATCTGGATCTGATCGCAGCCAACAGCATCCGGGAGGAGGGCGCCGGCTTCGGAGGAAATACCAACCATCTCACTTTGATCGCCGAGGACGGGGAACGTCCCCTGCCCCTTCAGTCCAAAGACGAGGCGGCCCACAGCCTGCTGGATGAGATTCTTCGCCGGCGGGGAGGAACGGCGAAATAAATCGTGGCCGCAAAAAGATCCGCCCCGGCGGATACAGGGTTCCGGGAACCAGCGGATTCCATCCCCATGGGCAGAGCGGCTTCAATTTCAGGCTCCCTGGGGGGCTGGCCCTATAGCTGGCCCCTATCCCGGCCTTTGCCCTGACGGATTTTCCCGAAAGTCCTGAGTAATTTTCTTCCCGCCTCTGTTTCAGCCAGAGGCAGTTTCATCATCTGCAAACAAAGCCGGCCATTGGCCGGCTTTTGTACATTTTCTTTTCAGACTTCAAAAGGAAACTGTCTGGCATCCTTTGAGCCAACCGCAGACCCTGCCGCTAAAACGGGAACAGGACGGCGGCACAGCCACATCCATCCCGAAAAAAGCCCTTCCATCTCCTTCTATCCAAAAGCAGCGAGCCATCTCCCCCAGGGAAAACAGAAGCGCGCCTCTTCATCCGCTCCGCATGGAGAAACCGCTGTCATTTCAGCAACGATCCTCCAAAGGGCCGCTGCCTTCGGGGAGTCTTCCCCTGGATGGCCTCTCCTTTTCTCCAGCTGCCTTCCCTGCTACGGGAGACAAATCAAAGAGCCCGCCCCACCCGGGAAATACACCCGGGAAAGGCGGGCTTTCCGTTCAAAGCGGAAAAACAGCACCGGTCAGATAACCACAATGTTGAGGGCGCTGAGAACGGAGCTGACCAGCACAGCAATGATAAAAATCGGCGCGATATAACGGATCATCACCACAAACAGCTTCTCCCGATGGAAATGGGAGGAATGTTTTACTTCCTCCAGAATGGCGCTGACCCCCACGCCCCGGGAAACAAAAATGCAGGTGCAGAAAGCGGCAATGGGCATCATCACCGAGTTGCTGATGAAATCCAGGAAATCCTGAATATTCATTCCCAGGAAGGTGATGGCCGCCCAGGACCCCTGACCCAGAGAGGAAGGCAGTCCCAGCACCAAACAAATCACCAGCACCGCCAAACAGGCTTGCGGGCGGGAAACATGAAACCGATCCAGAAAAATCGAAACAATCGCCTCCATCAGGGAGATGGTGGAGGTGATGGCGGCAAAAAGGACCAGCAGAAAGAACACCGCTCCCACAATGCCTCCCATGCTCATGCTGCCAAACACCTTCGGCAGGGTGATGAACATTAACCCCGCCCCCGCATTGAGGGCGTCTGCATCCCCTCCGGAAAAGGCAAACACCGCAGGAATAATAATCAGTCCCGCCAGGAAGGCGATGCCGGTGTCAAAAATTTCAATCTGCCCTACGCAGTGGGCCAGGTCGGTGTCCTTCTTCATGTAGGAACCATAGGTAATCATAATCCCCATGGCCAGAGACATGGAGTAAAACATCTGTCCCATGGCGGCCACCACCGTCATTATTGAAAAGCGGGAGGGATCCGGCAGAATATAGTACAGCACCCCTTCCCAGGCGCCGGGACGGGTGATGGAAAAAATGGCGATCACCACCGACAGCACCACCAGAAAGGGCATCAGCAGCTTGCTGCACTTTTCCACACCCTTTTCCACCCCCATCATCACCACTGCGAAGGTGGCCAGCAGGCAGAGGAGAAACCAAAAAATAGGGGACCAGGTGCTGCTGATGAAACTTTTGAAATATCCCTCCGCGACGGCCTGCTGTCCGCCCCCCGTCAGATAGGTGAAGAAATATTTCGCCACCCAGCCGCTGATGACAGTATAATAAGGCAGAATAATCATCGGCACCAGGGAGGATAAAATCCCTACAAATCCAAAGCGCCGGTCCAGCACCTCATAGGCTTTCACAGCGCTCAGGCCGGTTTTGCGGCCAATGGCGATCTCGGCGGTCATCAGCGTGAAACCGAAGGTAAGAGCAAGCACAACATATACCAGCAGAAAAATGCCGCCTCCGTATTTCGCGGCCAGGTAAGGAAATCTCCAGATATTCCCAAGGCCTACAGCGGAGCCGGCGGCTGCCAACACAAAGCCCAAGCGGCTGGTAAAGCTGCTTCTGGCGGATGAATCCATAAAAAACCTCTTTCCGCTGCCGGATAAATTTTCCTGGGGCAAAAGGGCAGCCGATATATTATGACACAAAAGTCTCTTTTTTTCAATACAAGCCGCCTGCTCTTTGGAATTTCCCTGTCGTTACGCGGTCCCGATCCTTCTTCCCAGCGGAAGGCCAAGGCGAATGGCGGCAGCTTTTTCATCTTCACCACCGCAAGGGGCCTTCAGGCCGATGTCAGGAAAATTCCCGGACACCCCGGAAGGAGAAAAGTTTACAAACCCGGCACATTTAAAATGTTGACAAATGCAACAACCCGATGCTACAATGGCCTCGCATAAAGAGAGAATGGCCTTTTCCGAAGTTTTGGGAGGTGAGGAAATGGACGGCGGCAGTAGCTGTGATCGAAAACGGGCAGTGGAATATGATCCGGGTCTGAGGATTTCTGCGACGCCGCTGAAGTCTCCAGGCTGATTTTCCCACGGAATATTTGCCATTGCCCCTTCTGAACAGGATCTTCCGGACCGCTTTTGGGAACCGGCAGAGCAAGTTCTCCGGAGGCAATGGCTTTTTGATTGGTTCCGGAGCGTCTTGCTGTGTCTGTCCCCATGGAAACCGGGAGAGCTTTCCAAGCCGGCCCTCAGCCGGCGCGACAGAAAGGGAGGATGCACCATGGAGCAGAAAAAAGAACTGCTGTTGGAAAACAGCGGACAGCATCGGAATTATACGGCGGAATTGGCGGAAATCATCCGCAGCCCCATCTCGCCCCCCGCTTTGCGGAAAAAATTGGCCAACTATCATGAAAATGATTTGGCCGCTGTTTTGGAGCTTCTGTCCCCGGAACAGCGGGAGCGGCTGTATCATATTTTGGACCCGGAAACCCTGTCGGATGTTCTGGAATACGCTCCCCTGGACAGTCCCTATTTCGGAGAACTGAGCATCCGCAAAAAACTGGAGGTCCTCTCCCACATGGAGCCTGACCGGGCGGTGGATCATCTGCGGCAACTGAATAAGGAGCAGCGGAATCTGCTTTTGGAGCTGATGGATGAATCCACCCGGCGGGACATCACCCTGCTCCGCTCCTTTGACGAGGATGAGGCGGGGAGCATCATGACCACCAACTTCATCCGCATCACCGCCGGCGCATCGGTGCGCCAGGCCATGGGGCAGCTGATCGCCCAGGCGGCGGAACACGACAATATCTCCACCCTCTATGTGGTGGAGGAGGGAGAGATCTTCTATGGCGCCATCGACCTGAAGGATCTGATTATCGCCCGGGAAAATACGCCATTGGAAAACATCATCACCACCTCTTACCCCTATGTCTACGCCCAGGAACAGCTGGAGGACTGCATGGAGCGGATCAAGGATTATTCCGAGGATTCCATCCCGGTGCTGGACAGCGACAACCGCCTGCTGGGGGTCATCACCGCGCAGGATTTTATCCAGGTGGTGGACGATGAAATGGGGGAAGATTACGCCCGGCTGGCGGGACTTCTGGCGGAGGAAGATCTGCGGGAGCCGGTGGCGAAAAGCATCCGCAAACGTCTGCCCTGGCTGATTATCCTGCTGGGGCTTGGGATGGTGGTGTCCACAGCGGTGGGGCTCTTCGAGGGTGTGGTGGCGCAGCTGACGCTGGTGGTCTGCTTCCAGTCCCTGGTGCTGGATATGGCAGGCAATGTAGGCACCCAGTCCCTGGCAGTGACCATCCGGGTGCTGACAGATGAGCGCCTTACCGGCAGCCAAAAACTTTCCCTGATATTTAAGGAGGGCCGGGTCGGCCTGCTCAACGGTATCATTCTGGGAGTGATCGCCTTCGCCGCCATCGGTTTCTACGTCTGGATCTGGAAAGGAAAGTCCCTCCTGTTTTCCTTTTCGATTTCCGCCTGCATCGGCGGGGCGCTGCTGCTGTCCATGATGCTTTCCAGCGTCGCCGGAACGGTGGTGCCGCTCTGTTTTCAAAAGATGAAAATTGACCCCGCGGTGGCCTCTGGGCCCCTGATTACGACGGTCAACGACCTGGTGGCAGTGGTTTCCTATTATGGCTTAACCTGGTTGGTACTGCTGCAGCTGATGCACCTGACAGAATAAAATTTCGTTGTTTGCCCGCTCCGGCCGGTGCCGGAGCGGATTTTTATGCCTGGATACAGGATTATCCAGGCATAAATAGTCGTTTCCTTTTTGATTTTTATTTCATAATAATAGGTAAATAGCCCTATATTTTCCAACTTTATGTAATATTTATGTACAAAACAGAATATTTCTAAAAACCTATTGCATAATTATTTTTTCAGGCGTATAATGATGCAAAACAACGGAGGGCCAACGGCCCACAGGAGGACATCATGTCAAACGCTTACGAAACCAGACTTTGGGGCGGACGCTTCCGAGAGGATGAGGATGCGCTGATGCAGCGCTTCAACAGCGGACGCTGCCGAACCGACTGGCTGGTGGAACCGGATATACAGGGAAGCCTGGCCCATGTGGCCATGCAGGTCAAATGTGGGATGCTCACCGCCCAGGAGGGCGATACCCTCACCAAGGGGCTCCAGGAATTGCTGGAAGAGTATCAGCAGGGAAAACTGGTTTACGGCCCGGAATATGAGGATGTACATACCTTTGTGGAACTGAATCTGATCCGCAAGGTGGGGGATGTGGGCAAAAAGCTCCACACCGCCCGCAGCCGCAACGATCAGTGCAACGTGGACATGAAGCTCTATGTCAAGGCCCAGACCGCCGGCGTCATCCAGCTGATTGAAACTTTCCAGAATACCCTCCAGCGGGTGGCGGAAGAAAATCCCTGGATCATGCCGGGATATACCCACCTCCAGCGGGCCCAGGTGGTCACCTTTAAACACCATCTGCTGGCTTATTATGAGATGATGGAGCGGGATAAGCGACGACTTTCCAACGCGCTGGAAATCATGGACCAATCCCCCCTGGGCTGCGGCGCTCTGGCAGGCACCACCCACAGCATTGACCGGGCCTACACCGCTCAGCTGCTGGGATTCAAGGGCGGCCCCTGCAAGAATTTCCTGGATGGCGTGTCTGACCGGGATTTCGTGTTGGAAACCATGGCGGATTTCAGCATCCTGATGATGCACCTGTCCCGTCTGGCAGAGGAATTGGTGCTGTGGACCAGTGCAGAATTTGGTTTCGTGGTGCTGGATGACCGCTACACCACCGGTTCCAGCATCATGCCCCAGAAAAAGAATTCTGACGGAGCGGAGCTGGTGCGAGGACGAACCGGGCGGGTGTACGGAAATCTGTTCACCCTGCTGTGCGCCATGAAAGGGCTGCCTCTGGCCTACAACAAGGACCTCCAGGAGGATAAATCCACCTTCTACGACGCCCTGGATGTGGTCACCGGTTCCCTGCAAATGATGGACCGAATGATCGGCACCCTCAAGGCAAAGCCGGAAGCCATGAAACAAGCGGTGAAAAAGGGCTTCCTCAACGCCACCGAAGTGGCCGACTACCTGGTGAAAAAGGGAGTCGCTTTCCGGGATGCCCACGGTATTGTGGGAGAAATCGTCATCTACTGTGAGGATCACGGAAAGGCCATTGAGGAACTGACGTTGGAAGAACTGCTCACCTTCTCCCCGGTTTTTGACGACGCTATTTATTCCTATATTGATTACGACAATATCCTGCAAAAGGGCATCAAGAAAGAGATGCTCTGACCCCGGCGGAACCTTCCGCTCAATTTAAAAAGAGAAAAGAGGACTTTATGATGAAAAAGATGCTTTCTATGATTCTTGCTTCCCTGCTGGCTCTCTCCATGCTTTCCGGCTGCGGTTCTTCCGCCGCCTCCTCCGCTTCTTCGGCAGCTCCCTCCTCCTCCGCGCCCGCTTCCTCCGAGGCCTCTTCTGAAGCCTCCTCTGAGGCTTCCTCCTCCACCGACAGCGACAAGCCTCTGGCTGGTCAGGAACTGAC
>CASFXA010000078.1 GCA_949298535.1 uncultured Oscillospiraceae bacterium | reverse complement strand
CGCCCTGGTGATCGGCCTGATGCTGGCGGGCTGCTACCTGTTCCGGGCTCGTTATACCAAAAGTTTTGTGGCCACCCTGGCCCTTCTTCCCGCCATAGTCTGTGTCGTCATCATGATGGTCAACGGCAATGTGGGGACGGGGGTGGCGGTAGCCGGTTCCTTCAGCCTGGTGCGCTTCCGCTCGGTGCCCGGCACCGCCAGAGAGATCGGCGCCATCTTCCTCGCCATGGGCGCGGGGCTGATAGTGGGGATGGGATATATCGGTTACGCTTTCCTCCTCACTATTCTCCTGGGGGGCGTCAGCGTCCTCTACAACTGCCTGGATTTCGGCGCGGGCAACCAGGCCGCCCTCTCCAAAACCCTGCGCGTCACCATCCCGGAGGATTTGGATTACACCGGAGTTTTTGATCCTCTTTTCCGACGCTACGCCTCCCGCTGGGAACTGCTTCAGGTGAAAACCACCAATATGGGCAGTATGTTCCGCCTCACCTACAACCTGACCCTTCGGGACGCGGACCATGAAAAGGAACTGATCGACAAGCTCCGCTGCCGCAACGGAAATCTGGAAATTACCGTCTCCAAACAGGAGACCTTTTCAAACGAACTGTAAGGAGGCTCTTTTATTATGAGCATGAAACGGAAAACGATCCTCGCCCTGCTCCTGTCGGCCCTGCTGGCGCTGTCCGCCTGCGGGTCGTCAGCCCAGGGAGAGAGCGGCAGCGAAACTTCCTCCCAGAGCGCTTCCTCTCAAAGCGATTCCTCCTCCGCAGAGAACCAGGAGCTGTCTTCCCAGTTGTTCAGCGACAGGGATCTGGAAATCGGCTACGATGAGAAACAGGCTGTCAACATCACCTTAACGGGAGACAGCGCTTCCTGGGACGGCGAAGGGGTAACCGCCGACGGAGGCACAGTCACCATCACCCGGGAGGGCGTCTATCTCCTCTCCGGTACCCTGGATGGAATGGTGGTGGTCAACGTCTCTGAGGAGGAGAAGGTTCAGCTGGTGCTGGATGGAGTGGACATCAGCAGCGCCACCTCTGCCGCCATCTATGTTTCCTCCGCTGACAAGGTTTTTATCACCACCGCGGCGGATTCGGTGAACACATTGGAAAACGGCGGGGAATATATCGCCATTGACGACAACAACATCGACGGCGTCATCTTCGCCAAATCCGACCTGACCCTCAACGGCGCCGGCAGCCTTATCATACAGGGGGAAGCGGAACATGGGGTGGTAACCAAGGACGATCTGGTGGTCACCAGCGGCATCTATGACGTCACCGTGGGAGGCCACGGTCTTTCCGGCAAGGATTCCGTCGCCATCTGCGGCGGGACCTTTACCCTCAGCACCGGAAAGAACGGCGTGCAAAGCGACAACGATGAAGACAGCGAAAAGGGTTACGTCTATCTCAGCGGCGGGGACTTCACCATCGTCGCCCAGGGGGATGGCTTCAGCGCCAGCAGCTGGATGCAGGTAGACGGCGGCGTTTACAACGTCACCACCGGCGGCGGCAGCGCCAACGGAGAGGAACATACCGATTCCATGTTCCCAGACCGAGGCGGCATGGGCGGTATGAGAGGACCCGGGGGAATGTCAGGCGGTGCTCCCCAGGACGGCGCGGGGCAGCCGGGAACGCAGCCCTTCCAGGAAGGAGAGGCATCCTCCGCAGCCTCTCAGGGGACAACTCCTTCCTCCCAGACGATGACAGCCACCCCCCTTGCATCCAACACAGAAACGGCTCAGGAGGAGGAACGCTCTGACACTCCCAGCACCAAAGGCTTCAAAGCCGGCTCCTGGCTGACCATCGGTGGAGGAGAATTCCAGCTGGACTGCGCCGACGACGCCTTCCACTCCAACGGGGATCTCACCTTCCTGGACGGCTCGGTGGAGCTGAGCACCGGAGACGACGCCTTCCATGCGGATCAAACCCTCTCCGTGGAGGGCGGCGACATCCAGATTCTTACCTCTTATGAAGGGCTGGAAGGACAGTCCGTGAACATCCACGGGGGTGTCATTTCCATTCTCTCCAGTGACGACGGCATCAATGCCGCAGCGGACGGCGTCGCCCGGGATGAGGTATTCATCAACATCACCGGCGGAAGCGTCACCGTGGACGCCGGCGGCGATGGGCTGGATTCCAACGGCGACATCACCATTTCCGGCGGAACCGTTTATGTTTCCGGCGTGGAAAACAGCGCAGATTTTGCCCTGGATTACGATGGAAGCGCCGCCATCACCGGAGGCACCTTCATCGGGACCGGCGGCTCCGGCATGGCTCAAAATTTTGGAGAGGACTCCACTCAGGGTTCCATCCTGTTGACCGTCTCCAGCCAGAGCGCCGGCAGCACCCTTTCTCTTTCCGACCAATCCGGCAACATCCTCGCCTCCTGGGAGGCTCCCAAGGGCTATCAGGCGGTGGTCATCAGCTGTCCCGGCCTGGAAGAAGGAGGCACCTACACCGTCACCACCGGCCCTGAAACCACGGAAGTGACTTTGGACAGTCTCATTTACGGCTCCGGTGGCCGGGGCGGCTTTGGAGGCGGCATGAGAGGCGGCGGTATGAGGGACAGCACAGGCAGCGGCACGGATGGCGGCATGGACGGCGCTCCGGGAGGAAGAGGACAGCGTCCCTGATCTCTGAAAAAGAGGTTTCTTTCCGCCGGATCAGGCACAATCAGTTTTTCCCGCACCGCAAATGCTTTTTTAAATACGACAAAAAGAGAACGAACTGACAAGTCAAAATCAGTTCGTTCTCTTTTTACAAATCCTGAAAACGTGTTGCCAAATTGTTGCCAGGTGGGGCCTTAACCCTTCAAAAACCCAGTCATATCAGGCTTTTCCGGGTTTCTGAAATCATTCCCACTCGATCGTGCCTGTGGGCTTAGGCGTCAGGTCATAGCAAACCCGATTGATCCCCGGCACCTGGGTGATGATCCGTTTGGTGATGGTGTGGAGAACCGGCCAGGGAATCTCCTCGATTTCGGCAGTCATGGCGTCCACCGTGTTGACCGCGCGGATGATGGCGGGCCATTCCTCACAGCGGGCGTTGTCCCGAACGCCAACACTCCGGAGATCCGGCAGGATGGTGAAATACTGCCAAACCTTCCGGTCCAAACCGGCGTTGCGGAACTCCTCCCGGAGGATGGCGTCGCTTTCCCGCAGAGCTTCCAGGCGATCCCGGGTAATGGCGCCCAGACACCGGACTCCCAGCCCGGGACCGGGGAAGGGCTGGCGGTAAACCATGTCGTCCGGCAGCCCCAGCGCGGTGCCGCAGGCCCGGACCTCATCCTTGAACAGCTGCCGCAGAGGCTCCACCAGCTGGAACTGAAGGTCCTCCGGCAATCCGCCCACATTGTGGTGGCTTTTGACCACCTTGTTGGTCTTGGTGCCGCTTTCGATAATGTCGGGATAAATGGTCCCCTGGGCCAGGAACTGGATGCCGTCCAGCTTTCTGGCCTCCTCCTCAAAGACCCGGATAAACTCCGCGCCGATGATTTTCCGTTTTTTCTCCGGATCCGCCACACCGGCCAGCTTGTCCAGGAAGCGGTCAGTGGCGTCCACATACACCAGATTGGCCCCCAGATTGTGCCGGAAAACCTGGACCACCTGCTCCGGTTCCCCTTTGCGCAGCAGCCCGTGGTTGACATGAACGCAGGTCAGCTGATTGCCGATGGCCTTGAGCAGCAGCGCCGCGACCACCGAGCTGTCCACACCGCCGGACAGAGCCAGCAGCACCTTTTTTCCGCCAACCTGCTGCCGCACCAGCTCCACCTGATCGGCGATGAAATTTTCCATGGTCCAGTTGGCCTGAGCGCCGCAGGTATCGAAGATAAACTCCCGCAGCAGCTGCTTTCCTTCCTCTCCGGCAGGGATGGATTTTATCTGGCGGGCCTGAGGGGCGCCGTCAAAATCCACCGCCAGCATGGGCAGGCCGCTTTCCAAAATGGCGGAAGAAGGGGCAACCGCCACCCCGTCCAGCATATTATTGGGGCCGCCGTTGAGGATAAAGCCTTTGACATTGGGGATCGCCGCCAGCTGTTCCTCTGTGAGATCATGGGGATGAATTTCACTGTAAACGCCCAACCCGCGGATCTCTCTGGCCACCAGGGCGCTTTCCTCGCTGCCCAGGTCGATGATTACGATCATATCCTGCTTCATGGGAATCACACTCCTGTCCTGTATCATAGCCGTAAAACAAGCGGCAGTCCGCCGCCTGGTCACAACATTATTATACCGATTTCTTTTCCCCAGCACAACAGAAAAACTGCTGATTTTCCGGAAACTGGTCGCTTCTCCCGGAGAAAAGGCGAAAAAGAATCCTTTTTTTCGTGGAATTCTCTGTTGCTATTTTCGGATTTTATGGTATGATACCCTCAGTACCGCAAGGGTCGATTTTCCAAGGCGGAACAGCGATCCTTTTCCCGGAGGGCCTTTCTTCCTGTCTGTTTTCCAGGGAATAAAAGCGCCCCTTTTCTTCTTCCCGGAAAGGAGGGGGTTCATCCCTGCCCACAACCGCGAAACCATCATGATCCCTATAAAAAATGCCTCAAAGCAGCTTTTGTTTCATAAAGAAAGGACGGATTTGTCTGCTGTCTATTGGAGCTAATAAAACAGGCGAAAACAGCGGACGCTTGCTTCATCATGAGGAAAACGAAAAAATCATTCACAGCTGGCTGCGTCTGCATCAGTGGATCACAGTGGGTTTTGCCATCACCTCCTGCCTGGTGGAAACCATTATGTGTTTCATCCTCAACAGCCTGAAAGGCTTTGTGGAAGTCCCTTTGTCGGTATATCTGATGAAATACCTGGTCGCTCCGGTTGTCTTTAACGGTCTGCTCCTGGCGGTCTGTTTTTTGCTGCTTCATGGAAAGGAGCTGTCCCCTCCCGCCAAACGATATGTCCTGTCCCTGACGATGGTGGGCAGTGTTTTATCATCTTTTTCATTCACAGCGTTTTTTCCTCTCTGGCGCTGCTGTTCATCGTGCCCATTTTGCTCACGACCATCTATGGCGATTACGGCCTCACCTGGGTGACGGCAATCACCAGTATTCTGGCGCTGACAGGCAGCGAGCTGTTTGTTTTTTGGGACGCCTCCAAAGAAAATCCCTGGCAAAATGTGATGGTGATAATGGATTTTCTCATCAGTGTGGTGATCCTGCTGGGGCTGACCATTGCCAGCCTGGCCATCATCTACTATGAAAGGCAAAAAAACACCGCCATTGTCCGCCAGGAACTGGAACGGCAGCGTCTCAAACGACAGATTAACGCGGACAGCCTCACCGGGCTGTACAACCGGGGCGCCCTGCAACAGGCCCTGGAGGAGATGACCCGGGGGGGAAGCGGCAGGCTATCTGGTGATGAGCGATCTGGACCACTTTAAACAGCTCAATGATACCTATGGGCACATCCAGGGGGATCAGTGCCTCCAGAAATTTGCCAATATCCTCCGTGAAGAGTTCCTGTTCGGGTCTGTGTTCCGTTATGGGGGAGATGAATTTTGCATCATTATTCTTTCTCCCCGGCAGGAAGATGTGTTTCATGCCTGTCAGTCTGTTCAGCAGCATCTGCACCACCCCGTTGTCATTGATGGAAGATGTTCATTGCAAGCCAGCTTCGGCGTCGCCAAATATGTGCCGGGAGTCTCTGCTGAAGAACTGCTGCAGCAGGCCGACGAGGCGCTGTATCGCTCCAAGACTCATCGGAACGCCATCCGCTTTTACGGAGAATAACCGTGATAAAAAAGCCCTCTCGCCGTCAGTCAAAAAGCTGGGGCGAAAGGGCTTGCTTTATTGGGGCGGAGAAATCAGCCCCGGCGTGTGGGAAGTGTCCTCCGACGCTCCGGATTCCGGCAGAGCGCCTGCGCTCTCCGGGGTCTCCTCCTGGCTTTGAGAGGAGGACTCCATGGTTACAGCGGGATCCTCGTTGAGGGCGAAGACGTAATCTTCTGTATATTCCTGGCTGTTCACCAGTTCGCCGGTGGCGATAATTCTCCTAAGGCTGGTGTAAATGGGATCGCAGGAGGTAAGGGTAATGCAGGAGAAGTTCCTGCAATAGATGGGGCTCCAGTCATCCGGCTCCACAATCCAGCACTCCAGAAAACGGTATTGATAAACCTTCCCTTCGTACACCAGGTAGAGATAATCTCCCTCTGTCAGGGTATGAATCTGCATAAAATGGGCGCCATAAATATCCCGGTGGCCAGCAATGCTCACATTGGGATTTCCATAGCCAGGCAGCTGGGCATAATCATAGAGACCGGGGCCCCGCTTGAGGGTTTCGTAATCCACCCCGTCCACAATCATGCAGTCCACCCCCATCCGGGGCACCACCAACCGCAGAGTGCTGTCCACATAAGCCTCCCGGCTTTCGGTGATAAACAGCCGGTCCGTGGGGTAGGTGGCAATAGGCACCACCGTGGCAGACTCCAGATCCTCCTCTATTCCCACATATTCCAGAGAACTGTTTTCCGGCATGGAATAAAAGGCAGCCCAGCATACGGCAACCACACACAGCACCATCAGCAATAATCCGAACCAAAACCGTTTGGAACGGCCAGAAGATGATTTTGTCACAATTTCACCATCACTTTATGAATCATTTTAAGAATACAAACCGGTCTTTCTCCAGTTATTGTATCGCAAGCGGGGAAAAAAATCAATGGACCTGACTATTTTTTTGGTGCTGCCGCCGCCTTTGAAATCTCCCGGAGAATATGCTATGATAAAGACATCTTTTATTCCTGCCGGGAAAGCAGACCTGATCCCTTTTACCTTCTCCCAAGCCAGACAAATCACCGATCCCCCGGGATCCCAACAAGCAGAACAAGGAGCATCACCCATGGATCAACAAACCTTTCTCAAAAAGACCAAAGTGGAATACAGCTACTGCGACTGGACCAACGCGATGAAACTCTCCTATCTCCTGGGGGAGGCCCAGGAGGTGAGCATGGAGCATTGCGACGCTCTGGGCATCGGCGGCGATTATTTTATGCGCTTTCACAAGGCGTTTCTGCTGGCAAAGCTGCGGGGACGGATTGTCCGGATGCCCCGGGGCGGAGAAGAGGTGGTCATCACCACCCGGCCCAATATGCCGGTGCGTTCTCAGTACCGCAGAATCACCCGCTTTGAGGACCTCCAGGGAAATCTCCTGGCGGAACTGGATTCCAGATGGATTTTGGTGGACATGGACACCAAACGGATTGTCCGCCGCCTGCCGGAGGGGATCCAAACCCCCTTCGCGGAGCTGGCCCAGCTGGAGGATTTCCGTCCGGCCCTCCCGGAAAAGATGGAGCCGGTGGAGCAGGTCAGGGTGCGGTACCATATGGTGGACATCAACCGCCACCTGAACAACGCCGTCTACGGGGATCTCATCTCCAACCTCCTGGAAAACCGGCTGTTTCAGGGGGATACCATCCGGGAACTGTCCCTGTTCTATCACCGGGAGGCAAAGCCGGGGGATCAGCTTCTTCTCTCCACCGCCCAGGAGGGGGATGTGGTCCACATTCGGGGCGAAGTGGACGGCAGCCGCTGCTTTGAAGCCTCGGTGACCTTGGAGAAGAGCGAAGGGGAAGCTGTTTGAAGCTGATTTTTCCTTTCCCCATGGGAAGCCGTTCCCGCCATTGCCCTCTCGGGACCTCCAACAAACGGCATGGGGACCCGAAGGCCAGTTTTCGACGAAAGAGCGCCCCCTTCCATCCCGGAAGCTGAAAAGGAAGGTTTCTTTTTCCAGGCAGAGGTGCGCCCTGGGAGCCAAAAGGAAGGACCAAAAGCCCCTTTCCTCCCATGACGGGGCTGCCCCGGGGAGTCCCCAACTCAGGGGAGGGCTTTCTCCAGCTGTTTCCCCCAACGCTAAAAAAATCCGCCGGCTCTGTGCTTCCACAGACGCCGGTGGATACAGGCTGTCGAAAACCCATTTTCAAAAGGAAAACAACATTCAAAATCATAAAAATCAGGACAGGCGCCTGATTTTTATCCCCCGACCCGCGCCCACAGGGTCGGGAAACCGGGGGTATCGCCGCTGGTTTCTCCAGGAACCAGCGGCGTATCCAGGGGGTATGGGATACCCCCTGGAAGCGTGTCGAACTTTTTCGACACGCTC
>CASFXA010000077.1 GCA_949298535.1 uncultured Oscillospiraceae bacterium | reverse complement strand
CGCTGATCCGGCGCTTTCATGTTTCCCCGCGCAAGCGGGGATGTTCCCAGGGCGGTTTTCCGGTCTCCCAGGGTGTCCAGCTTTTCCCTGTATCAGCAGGGGTGATCCCGCCGGAGACTGTAGCGCAGCTAATGCCGGAGACTTTTCCCCGCCCCGGCGGGGATGATCCTTGCTGCGGCGTCAGGCCAAAGTATTGGCAGAATTTTTCCCCGCCTGAGCGGGGGTGATCCTTCGTGTCCTTTGAGGGGCGCGATGATAAACGCCTTTTCCCCGCCAAAATGAGGGTGTTCCACAATGGCCGCGTGCGGGGGTGTTCCTCACTTGACGGAACAGTGAACGGCGGACTTTTTTTCTTCCCTGCGTCAGCAGGGGTGATCCCGACAATCCGGGGGCAAAATGTCATGGGATCGGTTTTTCCCCGCGGAAGCGGGGCTTTCATCGAAGCTGTCGCCGCTGAGAAAGAGGAAAAATGTCTGTGGATATTTTTCCTTTCCAGCGGGCGGCAGGAACCTTTTCCTGCTGCAGCAAGGGACGAAGGACGCTTCAGCTTGGTGAGACGGAGAAAATTTTTAAAATACCTCACTGCAAAAGGAGAGTTCCCGGGATTTGTCTTGAAAGTAATACAACCGGCGAATATAATGAAGGATACAGAACTGTGGACATAAAGCGCCGGAAGAAAAATAAAAGAGTGCGCAACAGTGGGCGCAGAGAGGCGCAAATCTCAGGAAAGGAGAGAATATGGAATATATTACCGTGCGGCAAGCCGCTGAAAAATGGAACATTTCAGAACGGCTGGTGCAGAAGTATTGTGCCCAGGGACGGATTCATGGCGCTCAAAAGCTGGGCGCCTGTTGGAGAATCCCTGAGGAAGCCCGGAAGCCGGAGGACCTGAGAAGGGCAAAAGCCCTTTCCTCGTTTACCCCTTCCCAAGAGCAAGGCTTTGCTTTTTCAGGCCTGATGCCGCTGATGAACACAGCCTTTCAGCCGGGACATTGTATGGAATCTATTGAGGCGATGGAGGCGGGATCCCGGAGACAGCTCGCCCTGGGGGAATATTATTATTTCAGCGGCCGTCCGGAAGAAGCGGTTCGGGAGGTGGAATGGTATCTTGGCAGTGAGGATGCGGCGCTGCGCCTCTCAGCTTGTTTGATTTACGCCTATGCCAATCTTTCCATCGGGAAGATTCAGCAGGCGAAGTACGCTCTGGCAGAGGTGAAGAAGACGCTGAGCAATGTTGGGTCTACGTGCCGTCAGCTTCAGGCGATGGAGGCCTTTATTGCCACGGCTGCCTCTGTTCTGCTGCATCTTCCGCTCCCTGAGAATCTGCCTTCGCCCCACGATTATCTGCCTTTGCTGCCGCCGGGGCTGAAAACATTTGCGCTGTATGTCCAGGCGCATTACACCTATTTGCAAAAGGATTACGGCAAAAGTCTGGGCATTGTGGAAGCGACTTTGGCCATGCAGGGAGAGCTGTATCCCATTCCAGCCATTTATCTGCATCTGGTAGCGGTGATGGATCATATGAGCCTGCGTCAGCCTGAACGGGCTGAAAAACATCTGTTGGCTGCCTGGGAGCTGGCTCGGCCAGACGATTTAATTGAGAGTTTTGGAGAGCATCACGGGCTGTTGGGCGGAATGTTGGAGGCGGTGATCAAAAAGGATTGGCCGGAGGATTTCAAGCGGATTATCGCCATCACCTATCGCTTTTCCGCCGGCTGACGAAAGGTCCACAATCCGGTTACAGGCCATGATGTGGCGGATAATTTGACCACAACGGAGTTTGCCGTTGCGATGCTGGCTGCCAGAGGATGGACCAACCAGGAAATCAGCCAGCATATGAATATATCCCCCAATACGGTCAAGCGGTATGTGTCCACAGTTTTGCAAAAGCTGAATGTCAATCATCGCCAGGCGCTAAAAAAATATATGCTTCAATAATCAAGATGCCCGCAGCTGCCGCTGCGGGCATTACCCGTTTTTACCCTTCCAGCGGGTGATGGCAAGAGACTTTTTTTATGATATAGTAAATAAAAATAGATGACGATGGAAACAAAGCCCTTGTCGGGGGGATCAAAATGAAACAAACGGTGCGTCTTTACGACGTTGAGGGCACGCAGCTGGAGATTCATTCCTATTATGATGAGCTTGCTCAGATGTATATCGAGACCTATCCGGATTTCATTGAAACCCCTGTTTATACCAAAGCGGGCGCGCCCATTCTGTTTGCCGGCGAGGATGCCTGCGTTTACGGAGAGCCCCTTGGGGGAGAACCATGTATCGACTGCGGTTCCTGTCGTTTTTACCGGCAGACGCCGAACACTTTGATGGGGGTGTGCGGCCATGCCGAAAAGCAATGTGACCGTAAAGGCCGGGAGCCGGAGGGAGTTTCCAAAATTGAGGCGGACCGTGGAACAGGTCAAGCACAATCAGGGAGGGATTGAAGATGGTCAACAATCAAACCTATGAAATCACCATTACCGGGAAGAAAAACCGGGAATGGCAGGGATCGGTTTATTTTCCGGCGTCAGGGGAGCGGCAGTCCTTCCGGAGCCTGCTGGAATTGTTTCAGGTGATAGAGCGGGGAGTGATGCCTGTCTACAAGACGTGGAAAGAGCTGGAAAGCTAAAGGAAAACTGCGGCTTGCTCTGCATCGTGCGGAGAAGGGCGCTCTGTTCCCTGTCATCGGGGGAGAAAGGCGTTTTGGAGGAGTGGAGCGGAAAAAATTTCTGCCGGCGGCGCTTCTCTTTTGGAAGAAAGGAACTGTGGAGACTTCCCGCAGAGGAAACGGTCATCCGATGTTTTGACGCGGCTTTTGTCCAACAGTTTTTTGGTTCTGCCCGCATCTGCGGGATAGATTTTTCGGCGCTGATAAAAGTCACAAATAGTGGTGTTTTCCTTCAGGTCCCGGAACTGCTCCCGGGGCTTTTTTCATGGGCTCAAAGGGATGAAGCCCGAAAGAATTTTCCATGGCGTTTGTTGATGGGGGCAGCGAGACCCTTTTGGCCAGGGTGACCGAATGTTTGGGGGAAGGCGGAAAGACGCTTTCAGCGGATGACTGCAATTTTACGGGAAAAAGGAGAATTTTACGATTGCGCCCCCTATGGCGGGTAGACTATAATGAAGGTGGAAAGGGGAGGGAATGCCAGATTCCATCAAGCAAGGTCTTCCGTCAATTTTCTGCTGATTTTTCTGGCAAACCGTTCCGGAAACAGCCTCCGGTATGACCAGGCCGTTCCTCTGGGATTTCCCGGGAGCGGTGACCCCATGCCGGATGAACCCAGAACAGGAGGAAAATATGGATTATCAAAAGATTTGCCGCGCTGCTGAATATCTTCGCCCCTTGTTGCCGGAAATTCCTCAGGTGGGGTTGATTTTAGGCTCTGGTCTGGGGGAATTGGGGGAACAGCTGGAAGAACCCTTTTGCGTGATCCCTTATGAGGAAATTCCGGGATTTGTGCGCTCCACAGCCCCGGGCCACAAAGGGCGTTTTGTCTGCGGCAGGCTGTCCGGCGTGCCGGTGTTGTGTATGCAGGGACGGTTTCATTGCTATGAGGGATATAATATTGAGGATGTAGTGCTGCCGGTGCAGGTTATGAGATTATTGGGGGCGGAGACGCTGCTGCTCACCAATGCGGCGGGAGGAATCAATTGTTCTTTCCAGGTGGGAGATCTGATGCTGCTGACCGACCATATTAATTTCCTGGGACACAATCCCCTTACCGGCCCCAACGAACCCCGGCTGGGTCCCCGCTTTTGCGATATGAGTTATACCTACACCCCTTCTTTGCGGAAGCTGGCCCTGGAGTCGGCGGAGCGTTTGGGCATTTCGCTGCGGCAGGGGGTTTATTTGGCCACCGCAGGCCCCAGTTATGAGACGCCGGCTGAAATTCGGGCTTTTCGTATCTGGGGAGCGGACGCGGTAGGAATGTCCACGGTGCCGGAGGTCATCGCGGCGGCACATTGCGGGATGAAAGTATTGGCTTTTTCTCTCATCACCAACATGGCCGCCGGGGTGCTGGATCAGCCTCTCAGTGAAGAGGAGGTCATAGAGATCGGCAAAGCGAAGGGCCACATTCTTCAAAATCTGGTGCGGGATATTTTGGCTCATCTGTCTGAAGAATGAGAGAAGTGGGGGCGGAGAGAAATTTTTTGCCGCATCCCCTCAGCGAATAAGGGGCGCCAAAGGCCGGATGGGGAAAAACAGGTTCTGTCTGGTTTTTTGCCCTTGACAGCTTCCTGTTCTGCTCCCCCTCCGGTCATTGGGCGCTTCCGGAGACAGGTATGCTTCCGGCAAGCTGACGCCCAGTCTCCCTTCCCGGAAGATCAGGAATAAAATGACGCCGGAGGCCTGTCCGGCCTTGGAAAACCGTTTGGTCCCTTGTCCACTGCGGGCAAAACCTTTTGAAGATCCAGCCATCGTCCTTTCCGGCGAAAAAAGTGCGCATGATTCTCGGCCACCGGGCATAGTCCTTCCGGCAAGAAGGAATTTGCCCGGGGGATGTTTTTGCCTTTCTGGTGGAAGGTCATTGAAAGGAACCGGAAAAATCAGTATAATATTACCATTGATACCCAAAAGTCGAGTCGGTATGCTCATTTTCGTTACAGAAGTATACCTGGTCGCGGAAAGGACAGAATTATGGCTACGGTTTTAGAGGATCGCGTTTCCGCCATTCCTCCTGAAGTGCTGGGGGATGATCTGGTGGATGTGCGTCCTTTGGGGCAGCAGGGAGGCTTCAGCAATCTGTTCCGGGCCCATAAAGTGGGGCTGGATGTGGATGTGGTCATCAAGCGAATGAAGGGGCGCTTTCAGGGAAAAGTGGATCAGCGGGGAGAAGCGCGGATTATGACAGCCCTGCGGCATCAGTATCTGCCCCGGATTTACGATTTAAAGCTGGCCTCTGACGGCTTTTTCTACACCATCATGGAATTGGTGGAAGGGCGTACCCTCCGGGAATATATTCAGCAGGAGGGGGCGCTGGATCAAAAGCAGGCATTGAAATGGGTCCGGCAGCTGTGCGAAGTGGCGGAATATATGCACACCCGGCGCCCGGCCATTATCCACAGTGATCTCAAGCCGGAAAATGTGATGATTACCCCCCAGGGGGACATCTGCGTGATCGATTTTAACGCTTCGCTGGAGGCTCAGGACGGGGGACGGGAGGCCATTGGCGCTTCCTCCGGCTTTGCCGCGCCGGAACAGTACAATCTCCCTCCGGAACGCTTTGCTCCGAACAGTCCTCTTCTGCCCATGGTCCGGGCGGCACAGGGCTTTGGAAAGGTGACTCCCCGCACGGATTTGTACGCCATCGGGGCTTTGGGCTACTATATGCTCACCGGTTATGATCCCAAGGTTTGGGTGGAGGAAGTCGTTCCGCTGGAGGATTATGACATCCAGTTGGGAGATGCCTTTCGCCAGGTGCTGGAGCGCGCCATGGAGCCAAAAGCCTCAGATCGTTTTTCTTCAGCGGGAGAGATGCTCCGGGCGCTGAACAACCTCAGCCGGCTGGATGGTCGTTATCGGCGGTGGCTGCGTCGGACCCGGGTGGCGAGCCTGTGCGTGGGAATCTGTTTGTCTCTGGGCGTATGGGGAATATTGCTGGGGCTTCGCACTTTGGGGGAGGAATCTCAGAACAGCTATCTGACGCTGGTGGAACAGGGGAGCGCCCTGCGTCAGCAGCAGCAATATGCCCAAAGCGCGGAGTATCTGCTGAAAGCGGTGGCCCTGGACGACAGCCGGATCGAGGCCTACAGCCAGCTGGGAGCGCTGTTGTACCAGCAGGGAGAATATCAGCAGGCCATTGATCTGATGGAGGGAGTGGAATTCCGCCGGGCGGATTCCATGTCCCAGGAGGAGTTTGAAACGGCGCAGGGACAGCTGAGCTATCTGGAAGGCAATTGTTTCTATCGCTTGGAGGATTATCAGCGGGCGCTGGAATGTTATCAGCTGGCGGTATGGTTTATTCCTGGTCAGCCGGAATATCAGCGGGAGCTGGCCATTTGTTATGCCCGCACCGGCAACCAGGGGCTGGCGGAGGAGACGCTGGCGGCGATGGAGAGCGCCGGGGCTTCCAGGCAGGATCTGGCGCTGACCCGTGGAGAGATTACATATGCTGATGGACAGTACGATCAGGCGCTGACCTATTTGCTGGAGGCGGCCCAGGAGGCCGATGATCCGGCGGTGATGGGCAGAGCTTATATTCAGGCGGCCAACTGCTGCATGGCCTTGGGAGAAACGGACCAGGAGATTGCTTTGCTGGAGGAGGCTTGCAGCCGGCTGGGAGCGGCCTCCAACAGTCTCCAGACCCAGATGCTCGCCGAAGCGCTGCTGCGGAAAGTGAGCGAAGAGCCGGAGCGGAGCCAGGAACTTTACCAGCAGGCGCTGGAGCTGCTGCAAGGACTGCTGGAGCGGGGATTTGCCACCTTCACCGTAGAGCAGAACACAGCGGTGGTGTTACAGGTGCTGGACCGGTATGAGGAAGCGGAGAGCCTGCTGCTGGAAATGGAGCAGCGTTATCCGGCGGACTACCGGGTGGCCATGCGTCTGGCGCTGCTTTATGGGGACTGGGAGGGCAGTCTGGCGGTCAATCAGCGGGATTACAGTAAGATGGCCGCCTCCTGGCAGCGGGCCCGGCAGCTGTATGAAGCCGCAGGGGTTCAGGACAGCGAGATGCTTCGGCTGGAAGAAATGGTAAAACAGCTGGAGCAATTGGGATGGAATCTGGAGGAAGGAGGCGCCGGAGCATGACGCTGACAAAGGGAATGTTGCTTCTTTTGGGAGGCGGCGGATTGGTGGCGCTGGGTCTGGTTTCCGGAGTGGTGCTGCTGATTGTGCTGCGCCGCCAGCGCAGGGAAATTGAGGAAGCTGTGCGCAGGGAGTACAACTAAAGGCCAGCCCATGGCAGGAAAAAACAGAGGCCGGCTTTGAGAGCGCCTGAGGGCGGGGGGAAGAATGGGCCTTTGCTGTAAAAAAAACAACACAAGGGAAGGATCTGAACGCGGCGGCTTTTTCCTCTGCGCAACGTAAATGGCAAAAAGGGGAGAAAAGGCGGCGGTTCGGAGCAGGATAAAAGGAGGAACAACAATGGCAGCATGGAAGGAAAGCGTCAGTCGTTTTGCGCAGAGCGCAGTCAGTAAGAGCAAAGAGGTGGCGGAGGTCACCCGGTTGAATATGGAAATTGGCAATCTGGAGCAGCGCATCAAGGAGACCCATGCCTCTTTGGGACGGTATATGCTGGAGCATCCGGAGTTTCTTCCTGTGGGGGACGCCCAGGTGGATGAATTCCGCCGCCAGATTGAAGAGGTACAGGGACAGATTGAGCGGGATCGCGTTGCGATTCGGAATCTGAAGAACATTGAGCTTTGTCCCAATTGCGGGGCGGAGGTGGCCAAGGGGAACCTTTTTTGCAGCCGCTGCGGCGCGCACATCGCTCCTGCGCAGCCCTCTCAGCCGGAGCCTGCCCCTGTTTTGATCTGTCCCCAGTGCGGACAGCCCCTGGATGAGGGCGCGATTTTCTGCGGGAACTGTGGGGCGGACCTGAGAAAGGGCCAGTAAGAAAAAAGCCAGGGCCGTAAAAAGGGGAGAGAAACGGTCCGGAGGAGGATGTATGAAAAAGAAATTGGGGATCGCTGCGCTGGTACTGGCAATTTTGCTGACCGGCTATTCTGTGGCGGCCAGTTTGTCGCTGCGGGGACTGGGCGCTTACCGGCTTTCCACTGGTTTGGGACGAGTATTGTCCCTCAGCTGGCAGTACACCGCGCTGGCGGCGGTTTTGCTGTGGGCGCTGTTGGCGGCGGCGATGCGCCTGAAAAAGAGAAGGCAGAAGAGCAAACTGGCTCCGGCAGCTGGCGAAAGGCCGCAGCAGCCGGCTGCCCGGCCTGAGAAACCCCGTCCTGCCAGGAAGAGTGAAAAGCCGTCCGCAAAGGTTTCGGAAAAAAAGGCAAAAATCCCTCCGGCGAAAGGCAAGGGCGCTTCGTCCGCCACTCCGGACCTTTCACAGCAGGAGGCCCTGTCAGGGAAAACAGAGCTGATCTGTGCTGATGCAGAAAAGAAGGCGGAGGCTCCGCAACAGCAGCAGGGACCCCGCACAGAGGAAAACAGTGTTTCTTCCGGCGACGGGACGGTCCTTTTGACCGTTCCCCCTGTGAGCGCAGGAGAGAAAACGGTTTTGCTTACGGAGGAAAAGCCCTTGCCGGATGTTCCCGCCCCTGTGGCGGCGGAGACGGTGCTGCTGATGGACGATTTGGAAGCGCCTTTGCTTTCTCCGGAGGAAACGGTTCTCCTGACGGCTCCTTCCTTTGTGCCTGAAGAAGACCCTGTTTCCACGGCTTCCCCGGAAAGAACGGTTTTGTCCGCTGAGGAGCAAAGCGCAGCGGAACCTTCCGAAACCGCGCCCGAGACGGCGGCTTCCATTCCCGCTGTTTCCCGGGAAACGCCTTTCCCCTCCGGAGAAGAAAACTGCGGACAGCCCTCTTCCGGGGCCGATGACGGGAAGGAATTTTCTGATGCTTCCCTGACGGCGGGGGAGCAGGAGTCTTCCCTGCAGGAGAAACGGGAAGCCTCATCCGACCATCAGCAGCAGCGCCCGGACCGGCTGCCCAAAGAGGCTGAAGCGGTGGAAAAAACGGTGGAAACCGGTAGTGAACAGGAGGATGCAGAGGCTCCGAAAGCCCGGGAAGAGAGGCCGGAGCCCAATGCGAAAGGGGAAGGTTATTGCCCCGCCTGCGGAGCGGCGTTGCTGCCGGGACGGAAATTCTGCATCAAGTGCGGCCATCGGATGGGAGGAGAAGCATGATTGTTTCATTTATCATTGCCGGGGCAGGACTGGTTCTGGCGGCAGTGGGGCTGGTGCTGCGGAAAAAACTCCCCCTCCGGTGGATGGCCTCGCTGTTGGCAGCCGGAATTTTAATCTGCGCAACGGGAAGCGCGTTTGCGCTGGTCAACTGGGGGCAAAAGACGGAAGATCAGCAGCGTACCTATTTGGCGCTGTGCTATCTGGAGCAGCAGCGTTTGGAGGAAGCGGACTATTACCTGAAAAAGGTAGGGCAGGACACCTTTGTTTCGGTGGGAGCCCGGGCTGTGCTGGAACAGATGCGGGGCAATCCCCTGATTGCCCAGATGAAAACGGACAGTCTGGAATCTCTGGCGAAAAACGAACAGCAAAAAACGGTGGCCCTCCAAATCAGCGCCGTTCAGGGAAATGATATTGAAAGCTGTTTGACGGCGGTGGCCATTCTCCGGGACCAGATGGGGCTTTCGGAGAAAGCGGCATCCCGCTTTTCGGAGCGTTTCCTGATGGAGACCGGCCAGTGGGTTTCCAGCCCGCAGTCCCCGGAAGGGACAGCAACTTCTCAAAATGAAGAGGAACAGCTGCGAATCTCCATTAACGGTTCCATGGGCAGCGACAATTGGCGTCGGGCGTTGGCGGACAGCGTCGCGCTGGTGAAACTCCGGGGCTCGGCGGAAAACCGGCTGCTGTTGGCGGAGGTGATTGGCGAGTGCGCTTATCGGGATCAGGAGGTGAGCGACGCTCTGTTCGCCGATGAGAATGGAACGGTCCCTGACAGCATCGTCAAAACAAGGGAGAAACTATCCCGGGAGCTGGAGACCGTTCAGCTGCGGCTGGATCAGCTTTCGCTGACTCCGTCTGAGGGAGAGCAGGCGTTGGAGGAGGAGAAAAAGGAGCTGTATCAGCGCCAGGAAGGGCTGGAGCAGGAGTATGATTTCCTCTTTGTCTACCGGGCCTTCAATTCCATTGCCGATCTCCATTCCCTGGAGGCGGAGATTGTCCGGGCCAGGCTCTATTACGCCATGCGGGATTACGACCAGGCGGTGGACAGCCTTTTGGACGCCGCCGGCTCTTTGGGGGCGAAGTTCACTCCCGATGCCCGTCTGAGAAGCGCGCTGGAGATTCTGGACCGGGTATATGAGCAGCAGCCGGAGATCGGGACCGGCTCGGTGGAGTTTCGGGACGCTGTAGCCACCATTCTCTCCGCGGGAGCGGGGGATATGGCAGGCATCAGCGCCAGCAGCATCACCAGGGATTTTTCCGATTATATTGTCAGCGAACAGAAGACCTACGGCCAAAGTCTTTATGTCGCCCGGATGGACCTGAGCCAATATCCCCAGGTGACGGTGGTTCTCTCCGGACGTGAGACGGCGGTGGAGCAGGTGCTGAACCGGGAGAATGTGATCGCCAAGGATACCCGTCAGTCCATCCAGTACGAGGCCAGTTTGCTGGAAAGCCAGGATCAGCAGCTGGAGCTTTGCTGCGTGGTGGATCAAAGCGGCAGCATGAGCGGAGAGCCGATGGCCAATCTTCAGGCGGCGCTGGAAAGATTTATTGGCAGCCTGGACGAACAGACCCGTCTGTCGCTGGTTGGCTTTTCCGACTCGGCCCAGATTTTGGCCCCCTCCAATGAGGATCATGCCCAGGCGTTGTACGCTGCCCAGCAGTTGAGCGCCACAGGGGGAACCAATATTACGGCGGGAATCCAGGCGGGACTGGAAGCGCTGGCCGGCCGGGAAGGTGGCAGCACGATGCTGCTGATGACCGACGGTCAGAGCGACCTGAACCAAGCGGTGGTGGAGGAAGCCGCAGCCAAAGGGGTGGTGATTCATACCATCGGTTTTGGCAGCGTCAACGATCAGCTGCTTCAAAGCATTGCGGACGCCACGGGAGGACAGTATATTCGCGCGGAGAGTTCCACCGAACTGGTGCAGGTTTACGCCAGCCTGGTGGGAGCCATCGGTCACAGCGTTCAGATCCGCTACCAGGCGCCGGACCAGAACAACGGTGACGGGCGCTACTTCTTCCTTTCCCTGGAAGATGGAAAGATCAGCGTCCGGTTGGATTATCTCCTTCCCCGGGAGGAAGAAATTCTTCCCGTTCTCAGAGGAATCTCCCCCAATTTGGTGTGGACGGAGGACCTGGAACAGCTGGCACAGCAGGAAAACGCGACCCGCTCCTGGACCCTCATCGGAGAAAATCTGTCCCTGGTCACCGGCGTGACCATTGGCGGAGAGAAGATGGAATTGGTTCAGGGAGGAAGCGACACTTCTCTGCGGATACAGGGCGCTCCTGCATTGGAGGCCGGTTGGCAGACCATTTGGCTGGAAATGGCCGATGGGCAGGCTGAAAAATATGACCGCCTGCTGGCAGTGGGACAGCGCCTTGGGCTCAACAGTTTCCATTTGGGAAACGTCTGGCTCACCAGTACCCAAACGATGATTCTGCCGGATGGCACTGTGGTGCTGGGAGGATCTGTCCGTTTGCGGGATGTTCAGGAATTTTCAGATCCATCCGCTACTTTGGATCTTTCCGTCTCCGGACTTCTTTTCTTCTCTCCAGACCAGCCTTTGACAGAGGGAGAGGCTTTGGAACAGCCGGTGGAGCTGGGTGAAACCGGCACTCTGGAGGGCTTCGGAACCGTTTCTCTGTTGTCAGCGGACAGCGCTTATGAGTCTCAAAGCGGTCCGCTGGCCCAGGGCGCGTTCCTTTTGGACTGCACCGGAGAGCAGATGAAGATTATCGCTCAGATTCAGGAGGGAGGGGCGGCAAATGGAAACAATTAAAGCCAACAGGGGCCCTTTGCTGCTGCCCTTGCTGCTGATGCTGATAACGGTGGCGGCCTATGGCGTTTGGAACACCTTGTTTTCCACCGCTACAGCGGCATCTTGTTTGACGCTGGGGCGGCAGTATCTGTCGGAACTGAATTTTTCCGGGGCGATTCTGGAGTTTTCCAACGCCATCGCCATGGATCCCTGCAACAAAGAAGCTCAGGTGGGCCTGGCTCAGGCGTATGCAGGCAGCGGTCAGTATGATATGGCCAGTCAGGTGCTGGAGGAAGCGATGGACAGCAGCCGTCTGGACCGGGATTTGTCGGAAGAGCTGGTGAAAATTTATGTGGACAGCGGCAGGGAGAGCCATGCCATCCAGCTGATTGAACAGCTGATCCGGCAGACGGACGAAGAACAGTACTACCAGCTGCTGCAGCAGGTGTTGGAACTGTATTTCCAGCAGCCGAGGCCCTATGGCGCCAGCTGGGATCAGGCGCTGCTGATCCGGGATGGAGAGCTTTCCAGCCGGGGCAGCAACGTATTGGGACAGTTGGGCACCGATCACTGGCTGGGGGATCCCCAGGCGGTGCAGGAGGAGTTTCTGCCGGCGGATTTCCCGGGGGAGGCGCTGCGGGTATCCTGCGGCGGACAAACCAGTTATGTGGTGGATCGCTCCGGGGATCTGTGGGCTGCCGGTGAAAACCGGTGGGGCCAGATGGGGCTTTCCTACGGCACGGCTTTGCCGGAGAACGGCTGGATCCGTCTGACCGATACCGGGGATGTAGCCACGGCAGTGGGGCTTCCCGGCCAGCTGTTTGTGCTGCGCACCGACGGAAGCCTCTGGCAGTCCGGTGTCAACGGCGGCCAGAGTTTGACGAAACTGGAGCAGTTCCCGCCCATTATTGCCCTGGAGGGCAGCGGAGAGACCTGTTATATTCTGACCAGCCAGGGAAAACTGTATGCCCTTTCTTCCGGGACGGACCAGTGGCAGCTGCTGGGTAGCGATGTGGTGGACTTTTCTCCCCTGAGCGGTGGCCGGGCTGTCTGGCTGACCGCCGATGGCAGTCTTTATGGTTTGCCTTATCGCAACAACCAGTGGCAGACCGATGAAAAGGGGGGCGTTTTGCCGGAATTTTCGGTTCGCCGGATTGCTGCCTCCTCTTCGGCGATTCTGCTGGAGGATGCGCAGGGACGTCTGCTGCGGTTGACCAGTGACGGTCAGGTGACAGAGATGGCGCTGGCGGCTCCTTTGACAAACCTGTACGGAGACGGAAGCTGCGGGGTGGCCTGTTTGGAAAATGGGGAGCTTCTCCTCTGGCAGCAGGATGCGGAGCCGGCTCATTTATAAAAAGATAAAAATTCAGCGGATAAAGGGCGACCTCCAGGCAGTCTAATTGCTGCCTGGAGGTCGTTTTGCTCTTCCACACAGCAGTCTGACGTTCCTTTTCCGGCGGCGGACAGGAGGGGAACACTAATTTCTGTTAAAATATTGAAAACTTTTTCCAAAAGAGATATAATCTAAGATGAATTGCAAAAGTATGGATATTTTGTTACTGAATGATGAATCCTGTTTTTGCCATTTGCTTTTTGTCAAATTCAAGTGTCAAAATACCTTGTCAAAGGGAGGAAAAAACGGTGGTTGCTTTGCGTCGAACAGCGTTGCTGCTGGCCCTGGCCCTGATTTTTTCCCTTTGTGGCTGCGGGGCGTCCTCCGCCGGTTCCTCCTGGCAGGACCAGTACGACCTGGGCGTTCGCTACCTGTCGGAGGGGAACTACGCCGAGGCTGTGATCGCCTTTACCGCAGCCATTGAGATTGATCCCAAACAGCCGGATGCCTACCTGGGGCTGGCGGAAGCCTATCTGGCCGGCGGTGACAGGACGGGTGCCATTGAGGTTTTGGAGCAGGGCCTGGAAGCCACAGGAGACAGCGAAATCAAGGATATGCTGGACCAGGTAGTGTCGGAGGGGGAAGAAACCCCAGCTCCACCTTCCCAGCGCCCTCCTTACAGCGGTCAGCTGGAGGATGGCCTGCAGGAGCTGATGGGGGACGCGGCGGTTTCCCTGGAGGAATTTACGATTGACGGAGTCCCTGTGGTGCAGCTGACAATAGAACAGGTACAGCAGATGCGTCCGGAAACAGAGGAGCCGATCTTCGGCATCCGGGAAAACTCCACCGCCTATACCTACAGCAATTGGAGCTGGCAGGGTGAAGAAAAGTTGAAAACCTTCGATGTGGAGCAGCAGCTTACTGCGGAGCATCTGACCCAGGTTCGGTATTATGCCTGGCCGGACAGAGGCTGGCTTCCGTTGGATGTTGGTTTCCGTGGACTCCATACGGGGGATGCTCTGATTGATGTGCTGGAGACCCTGGGCTTTACCCCGGAGGGAGCCAGACGCCTGTCTGAGGACGCTTCCGCTTGGGAGGAAGGACTTGCTATGGTCCTGAATCTGGATTTTACGACCGGAGACTTTAGCCTGGGCCAAACCGGCGGAGACATTGAAATGGTATTCCTCACTTTGGAAGGCGGGGGACAGGTTTGGCTGGATTTTTCCGACCAACGGCTGGAAGGGCTGACAATTTCCATCACGCAGTAGAACCAGTATTCCGCAAGAACTGCCGAAACCGCTTTTTCTGATGAAACCCTCCCTTTCGTATGAAGTCCTCTCTCCTCAGTTTCAAAAGGATGTGTTCAAATGACAAAACTTACCCGTTTGATGGCGCTGCTGCTGGCTTTGTGCTTGCTGTTGAGCGCCTGCGGCGGGGTATCCTCCGCCGGTTCCGGCTGGCAGGACCAGTACGACCTGGGTATCCGTTACCTATCGGAGGGCAATTACGCCGAAGCCGTCATCGCTTTTACCGCCGCCATTGAGATCGATCCCAAAAATCCCACCGCCTATCTGGGCCGTGCCCAGGCGACGGTTTTCTCCGGTGAAACAGATGAGAACCTGTCCGCCGCTCTGGCCGACTATGAAAAGGCCCTGGAACTGGGAGACAACAGCGCCGAGCTGTGGCTGGGTCTGGCGGACATTTACATCCGCCAGGGAGATTATGACAAGGCTCTGGAAATTTTGAAGGAAGGTCTGGACAAGACCGGCGGGGATGAAGCGGTTGCCGGGAAGATTGCGGAGCTGGAGGGCGGTTCGGCCACCGACTCCTCTGGAAGGCTTCGCCGCACCTCCCGTTTTGACGGGAGCGGCGGTTTGCTGTGGTATTTTGTATTTACCTATGATGAACAGGGCCGTCAAACTTCTGTTTCCGCTTATGGTCCGAACGAAACCCTGCTGGACGCCATGGAGTTTGACTACGATGAGGACGGACGGCTCTTGACCGATTTTTCCTTTGATGAGCAGACGCGGAAATTTTCTCCCATTTACGCTGAATATGGGGATAATGGGCTGCTGACCAAGGAGAGTTTTGCCCGGGAGGATGGAACGATAGACAGCTACATCCTTTATGAATATGACGAACAGGGACGTGAGCTGATCCGACGCCACTTCCGGGAGGGAGACGTCCTGGAGGGCTATGAGCAGCTGGAGTATGGGGAAAACGGCCAGCCTTCCCGCTGTTTGTATTATTACGGCGGGGGAGAAGGCGGCTCTGCTTCTCCTGAACTCAGCTGGTATGATGTTTATGAATATGACGAAGCCGGTCACCGGATTCGGGAGGCCGCTTACGGCGC
>CASFXA010000076.1 GCA_949298535.1 uncultured Oscillospiraceae bacterium | reverse complement strand
ATATACTCCATCACCGAGGGAGAAAGGCCGGTGGTGTAGCTGTTGACGGCGAAAAAGAGGGGCTTTTCTGTCAGCGCTCCGGCGCACAGCTGCACCAGGTCATAGACACAGTCCTCCAGCTTCCACACCTCGCCCCCGGGGCCCCGGCCATAGGAGGGCGGGTCCATGATGATGCCGTCATAGAGACTGCCCCGGCGGATCTCCCGTTCCACAAACTTCTGGCAGTCATCCACAATCCAGCGGATGGGCTTGTCCTCCAGCCCTGACAGCCGCTGGTTTTCCCGGGCCCAGGACACCATTCCCTTGGAGGCGTCCACATGGCAGACCGACGCTCCCGCCGCGGCGCAGGCCAGGGTTGCTCCGCCGGTATAGGCGAAAAGGTTCAGCACCCGCACTGGCCGTCCCGCTTCCCCGATGGTTTTTCGGAACCAGTCCCAGTTGACCGCCTGCTCCGGGAATAATCCCGTGTGCTTGAAGCCCGTGGGGCTGATACGGAAGCGCAGGTCCTTGTAGCCAATGACCCACTGTTCCTTTTTCAGCCGGTAATTCTGCCATTTGCCCCCGCCGGAGGAGGAACGGAGATAGCGGGCGTCCGCCCGGTCCCATTCCGGCCCCCTGGGGGTTTTCCACAGCACCTGGGGATCGGGGCGGATGAGGGTCACATCCCCCCACCGCTCCAGCTTTTCCCCGTCGCTGGTGTCCAAAACTTCAAAATCCTTCCAATCCGCTGCCGCTCTCATAAACGTCCTCCAAATCCCGCGGAATACTTATTTGAGATAGGTGGTGATAGCCCCCGCGATGGTGTCGGCGATCTGCTGAATTTCCTCCAGATCATTGCCTTCCACCATCACCCGGATGAGGGGCTCTGTGCCCGATGGACGCAGCAGCACCCGGCCCCGGCCCTCCAGCTGCTGCTCACAGCGGCGGACCACCTGGCCCAGTTCCACACTGTCATTGATGGCCGCTTTCATATCCCGGGTGGCTTCCACATTCACCAGCACCTGGGGCATGATGGTAATGACCCTGGCCAAATCGCTCAGGGACGCCCCGGCGTCCTTCATGGCCCGCATCAGCTGGATGGCCGAAAGCTGGCCGTCTCCGGTGGTCATGTATTCGCTGAAAATAATATGTCCCGACTGCTCGCCGCCGATAACAAAGCCCTCCCGGAGCATGGTTTCCAGCACATACCGGTCCCCCACCTTGGTGGCTCTGGTGTCGATACCATTGTCTTTGGCGAACTGGAAAAAGCCGTAGTTGCTCATCACCGTCACCACGGCGGTGTTGCCCCGCAGCCGCCCCGCAGCCTTCAGATCCCGGGCAAAGATGGCGATCATCTGGTCTCCGTCAATGACGTTGCCTTTCTCGTCCACCGCCAGGCACCGGTCAGCGTCCCCGTCGAAGGCCACCGCCAGATCATAGCCCCCTTCCCGGACCCGGTCACACAGCGCCGAAACATGGGTGGAACCGCAGCCGTCGTTGACATTGCGGCCATCGGGCTGGTCGTTGATAAGGTCCGCCTGAGCCCCCAGCCGCCGGAACAGTTCTCCGGCAGTGGCGCTGGCGCTGCCGTTGGCGCAGTCCACCAGCACTTTTATTCCTTCCAAACCCTGAGGAACCGTGGCGGCCAGATGCTCCAGATAAGCCTCCTTTTCCCCGGGAATGGGGCGGATCATCCCCACCTCCTGGGATGCGGCATAGACAAAGGGGATGCCGTGGTCCAGGACGATGTCCTCGATCTCCTGCTCCTCCTCATCGGAGAGCTTGGTGCCCAGAGGCCCGAAAACCTTGATGCCGTTAAAGTGATAAGGATTATGGCTGGCAGAGATCATCACCCCCGCCGCCGCCTGCTGTCTTGTGACCAGATAAGCCACCATGGGTGTGGGCACCACCCCCAGAGGGGTTACATCCACGCCGCCGGCGCACAGGCCAGCCGTCACCGCCGCCTCGATCATATCGGAAGAAGCACGGGTATCCTTCCCCACCAGCACCAGGGGACGCCCGGCTTTCCTCTGCCGCAGCACCATGGCCAGGGCCACGCCGATCTCGCTGGCAAGCTGGATGGAAAGATCCCGGTTGGCAATGCCCCGGACCCCGTCTGTACCAAATAGTCTGCCCATCTGTTTGTTCCTCCTCTTCCGGAGGGTCGTCTCCTCCGGACTGTTGTATCATAAATGAATTCAAAAAGGTAGAATTTAAATCCGCCACCGGCGGATGGGGCTTGTAAACTAAATGAGAGGACAGGACTTCGTTTCTGCAAACTACTGTTTTTCCTCTTTTGTGGGCAGCGGTAAACCGCCGCCGGTGTGTCGCCTTCGGCTTTTTCCGGAAATCCATGAAACTTGTAAACCGGATAGGAGCATAGGACCGCTCTCCTGTAAACCGCCGATTTCGCTCTCTTTAGGGGCGGCGCATTTGCGGTATCACCAAAATTTCCTCTTGAATTTTAATAGCCTTCGCCCGAAAAAAGTTGGTAGCGACCAGACGGCGTCAAAAAGGCGCGCTTGTGACCCTAAAGGGCACAGGCAAGCCTTTAGCCGGACGGGAGCGGGACTTTTTTCGGAGGAGCCGCCGCAAGGGAGCGGGTGAGGAATGCCCAATTCCTTAATTGGGCGTTCCGATGGTAGCGGACTTTGCGGCGGCGAAAGCAGCGAGTGGATTGTCTGGCTTTACCCAGACAACCGGCGAGCGGGCGGCTTTACCTCTGTCGGGATAGGAACAGAAAACATCCCTCCATCCGTTCCCCTTAACACTAAAAGGTACCTGCCAAACAGTGGCAGGCACCTTCTTTGACTAACTAGATCGCTTTAGCCTCAATAATGGGTTTCCAAAGGGACGAGTCCCTTTGGCCGTATCCCCTGTCTTCCCTTTCGGCCCTGTCAAGCTCCCAGCCTTTACGCCAGTCCCAGGCCCCGGCGGATTTCCGGCAGCAGGCTGTCCCGGTTCTCGGTGGTGACGGTGAGCACCAGGGTATCTTCCCGGTTTTTAATCCGGTCCAGGAGGGGGGAATCCTTCTTTTGCAGCACACCGATGACCCGCTTGGGGCTGTCCAGGCAGGCTTCCACCAGGCGGGAAAATTCCTTTGCCTTCAGCTCCTGGCGGCCCAGCTCATCCATCAGAATAAAGGGCTCGACAGCGGCCAAGCTGTCTGTGAGGACCCGGACCCCCAGGGTCTCAAAGACTTCCTCCACTCCGATGACCCCCTGTTGGGCCACCCGTATGGTGGTGACAGAATCGTTGACAAAGGGGGGCAGGGGCACAAAGCCATGAAAATAATGCCCTTTGAGCACCCCATCAATCCGCAGGGGCATGGTGCGAAAGCCGGTATGCCGCAGGCCGGTCTCCCTGATGAGAGCGTCCAGAAGGGTGGACTTCCCCACCTGTTTTTCTCCGGTGAGGAAGAGATTTTTCGCCATGCTCAGACCTCCTCCGGCAGCTGCAATCCCATACCGGAAAGCACCGCACGCAGGCTCTCCTGCTGCTCCGGTGTCAAGGGAACAGCCTTGCCTCCCAGTGAAATGGTCAGTCCCTGGGGCGCAGGAGCTTCCAGATCATAGCGGTTTTTCCGTTCCATCTGCTTTTCATTCTTATGACAGCCGCACTGGCAGGCGGCCCCTGAATGAAGGTCGGCGGCTTCCGGCAGCAGGAAGGGCTTCCCCTGGGCCATCAGCTTGGCCTGGCTCTCCCCGGTATAGGGGCAATCCTCCCGCTTCTTTTTTCCCCGCAGGATGGCCAGAGCCATCTCCCCACAGGAAAGACCGCACTGGGCACAGCTTTCCAGGGTCACGTTGGGCAGCAGATCAAAAACCTTCTCCTCCACCAGGTCCGCCAGGCGCTCCACCTGACGGGTAGCGTCGATGGCGGGCAGCCCCAGGACCTCATCCCGCTCCCCAGCGATGCGGCCAGAGACAGCGATGGTGTAGTCGTTCTTCCGTTCGGCTACCTCTTCCTCCTTGTGGGCGGTGATGATCCGGGGCACAGGAGCGCCATAGTCCCCCTCCAGAATGACAAAGTCCTGATGATAGAGCGCCAGGATCTCATTATTGGTCATGGCACGGCGGGTAATAATGGCCGTCTGGTTCCGGGCCTTGGCAGTCACCAGCTCCGCTCCGGCCCGGCTGTGGCGGGCGGTATTGCTGCTCTCGTCCTCAATGGTGAAGGTGGGACAAAAGATGGTCTTTACCGTTCCCACCGAATAACCCCGGCGGCGCAGCTCCTGAATGAGACTGGTAATCGTGGTAGTCTTGCCGGACCGGCGGACGCCCACAACACAAAATACTTTCATTTGATCGCTCCTTTATCTTCCTTGCAAACAATAGATATGATGCCCAAGCCAATCCGCTGCTGAACAAACAAAGGGGATTTTCCGGCGGACCGTTGTTCCCTTTTAATCCTCCGCCAGTATTTCTTCCAGCCGGTCCAGCAGCAGCTGCTGAGCGGCATGGCTGTAGAGAATGATGGAATAGGCGATCCCCTGCTGGTTGATCCGCTCCTCCCGCCGCAGGCCCAGCTGGGCCCCCAG
>CASFXA010000075.1 GCA_949298535.1 uncultured Oscillospiraceae bacterium | reverse complement strand
CAAACAAATGACCCGACTGGATCAGTTCCAGAAGCTGTCCCAGGCTCTGGACGAAGGAAAGTGGCCGGTATTGGTCACTGGCGTCGCCCAGGTTCACAAGGCCCAGATCATCCACGCCATCACCACCCGGGACCGGTTGGGTGCGGTCATCATCACCCCCGATGAGCAGTCTGCCGCCCGCCTGAGCGAGGAGATCAATCTCTTTGCAGGAGAAGCCATTTCCTGGCAATATCCGGAGCGGGAACTGACCCTGCGCCCGGTGGAAGGAGTTTCCCGGGAATATGAGCATCTGCGGCTGTCGGTCCTCAGCCGGCTGCTGGAGGGACAGAAGGGAATCGCTGTGGCGTCCGCTGCCGCCGCCATCCAGCTGACCATCCCGCCATCGGTGCTGCGGAAAAGCATCCGCACCGTTTCCGCCGGGGAGAGCATCCCGCAGCAGGAGCTGGTGGAGCATCTGCTGTGGGCGGGATACCAGCGGTGCGACCAGGTAGAGGGGCTTTGCCAGTTTGCTGTCCGGGGCGGTATTGTGGACTTTTATCCCCCCGATGCACCCATGCCCGTCCGTGTGGAATATTGGGGAGACGAGATTGACACCATAGCCCGTTTTTCCATTGAAACCCAGCGGCGGGAGGAGAATATTGAAAAGACGGTCATCACCCCTGCCCGGGAGCTGCTGTATACCCCAGAACAACTATCGGGCATCCTTCGGGAGCATTGGGAGAAGCTGACCAAAAAGCAGCGGGAAACGGGAGGCGCTGCCCTGGAGGAGGATCTGGAGCGGTTGGCTGATGGCCGGGAGATCCCTGCCGCGGATCGGTATCTGCCTCTCATTTACCGGGAGCGGAGCAGCCTGCTGTCCTACATGGGGGACCGGTATCTCTTTGTCAGCGACGGCATTGCCGTCAAGGAAGCGGTGGCCCATCAGCTGTGGCAGCAGGAAGAGGATGTCAAGCAGCTGCTGGAGGAAGGGGTTCTCACCAAGGGCTGTGACCGGCTCAGTGTGGATTACTTCGATCTGTCCGGGCTGTATACAGAGCATCCCACTGTCCTGCTGGACAGCTTCCCACGCAGCTATCCCAATCAGCGCCTGGGAGAGCTGGTGGACATCCGGGCCAATACCCTGTCGGTCTGGAGCGGCCAGCTGGACACCCTCATCGAGGATCTGGACCATTATCTCCAGGAGGGCTACTGCTGCATGGTGCTGGCGGGCACTGTCCGGGGCGCTATGGCCCTGGCGGATGATCTCCGGGGCCACAAGATTCCCGCCCGGTACACCAAGGACCAGGGAGAATTCCAGCGGGGCGCGGTGCTGGTGTGCGAAGGGGGCCTTTCCTCCGGATTGGAATATCCCCAGCTGGGGCTGGCCATCCTCACCTATGGCCGGGCCGCTCATCTGCCCACCAAGCGGAAAAAGACCCGGTCCCGGCGGGACGGTAAGGCCATCAAGGACATTGCCGACCTGACAGTGGGGGATTATGTGGTCCATTCCGCCCACGGTATCGGCCAGTTTGAGGGAATCGTCAAAAAAGAGGTCCAGGGAGTGGTCAAGGACTATATCAAGATCCGCTATGGCGGCACCGATATGCTCTTTGTTCCCGTCACTCAGCTGGACCTGGTGACCAAATATATCGGCGGCAAGGAGGACGCCCCTGTCCGCCTCAACCGCCTCAACTCCGGAGAATGGAGCAAAACCCGCCAGCGGGTGAAGAAAGCGGTCTCCGATATGGCCAAGGAGCTGATCGCCCTGTACGCCAAGCGGCTCCATACCAAGGGCTTCGCCTTTTCGGAGGACAGCGAATGGCAGCGGGAGTTTGAGCAGAAGTTTGAGTATGAGGAGACGGACGACCAGCTGCGGTGTATCGAGGAGATCAAGTCCGACATGGAGCGCCCTGTCCCCATGGACCGGCTTCTCTGCGGAGATGTAGGCTTTGGAAAAACAGAGGTGGCCCTCCGGGGGATCTTCAAATGTGTTCTGGACGGCAAACAGTGCGCCGTGATGGTCCCTACCACGATTTTGGCCTGGCAGCACTACCAGACCTTCCTGCGGCGGCTGGATGGCTACCCCATCAAGGTGGAGCTGCTGTCCCGGTTCCGTTCCCCCAAGGAACAGAAGGAGATCCTCAAAAAGCTGAAAACCGGCGAGATTGATGTGGTGGTGGGCACCCACAAGCTGGTGCAGAAGGATGTGGAGTTCAAGGACCTGGGGCTGTGCGTCATCGACGAGGAGCAGCGGTTCGGTGTGGCCCACAAGGAGCGGTTCAAGGAGCTGCGGGCCAGCGTGGATGTTCTTACCCTTTCCGCCACCCCCATCCCCAGAACCCTGAACATGGCCATGAGCGGCATCCGGGATATGTCCGTTATTGAGGAAGCCCCCCAGGACCGGCATCCGGTGCAGACCTATGTGCTGGAATACAACGAGGGAATCATCCTGGAGGCCATCCGCCGGGAGCTGCGCCGGGGCGGACAGGTGTTCTATCTCCATAACCGGGTGGAATCCATCGAAAGCTGCGCCGCCTTCCTTCAGGAGCGTCTGCCGGAGGCGCGGATTCAGACCGCCCACGGAAAAATGGGGGAGGACGCCCTTTCTCGGGTGTGGCGGAACCTGGTGGAGCGGGAGACAGACATTTTGGTTTGTACCACCATCATCGAAACCGGTGTGGATGTGCCCAACTGCAACACCCTCATCATTGAAGACGCGGACCGGATGGGACTTTCCCAGCTGTATCAGCTGCGGGGCCGTGTGGGCCGCTCCGGACGGCGGGCCTACGCCTATTTCACCTTCCGCCGGGGCCGTATCCTCACTGAGGTGGGAGAGAAGCGGCTGGCGGCCATCCGGGAATTCACCTCCTTCGGCTCCGGCTTCCGCATCGCCATGCGGGACCTGGAGATTCGGGGAGCGGGGGATATTCTGGGTAGTCAGCAGCATGGCCATATGGAAGCGGTAGGATACGACCTGTACCTGAAGCTTCTTTCCGACGCCATCAGTGAGGAAAAGGGAGAGCCGGTGAAGGCTTCCACCGAATGCCTGGTGGACCTGCAGATTGGCGCCCATATCCCAGAGGACTATATTTCCAGCCTCAACCAGCGGGTGGATATTTACAAAAAAATCGCTTGTGTCTACACCCAGGAGGACTATATGGACACCATGGATGAACTGATTGACCGGTTTGGCGAGCCTCCCGCTGCGGTGAAGGGGCTGCTGGATGTGGCGCTAGTACGCAATTCCGCCGCCGCCCACGGCATCAAGGAGATCAGCCAGCGGGGAAACAATGTCCTGCTTTACCCCGAAAATCTGGATATGGAAAAGACCATCGCCATGGTCCAGCGGATGAAGGGGCGGGTGCTGGTCAACGCCGGAGCCAAACCCTACTTTACCGTCCGCGTCCAGAAGAACCAGACCCCCCTGGATGCTATCCGGGAGGTATTGGGCGTGATGGAAGAGGGAACGCAGGAGGATCGTGAATAAAACTGCTGGGACTTCAGTCTTCCTGTCATTCAAAAAGATTTAGCAAGCTGTTTTGCCCTTCCCGGAAGGGAAAATTTTGAAACAATAGAATATGGGAAAATCCCCCATACCGCTCTTGCGCGCCAATCGCTTGCAAGGGTGATATGGGGGATTTTGTCAAAGAGAAAAGAAAATTGGCTTCAAGGCGGGGGCTAAAGCATTTTTCCCGTCCCGTCTCTTACAGCTTCTCTGTTTTCCCAGCTGTGTCAACCTGGAGAATGGGTTTGCTCCAATGGCGGCGCCACAAGAATCTGATGTCCTGCGGCCCGATACTTCTCCACAATTTGTGAATCCAGCCCACTGTCGGTCAAAATTGCTTCCACCTGCTCCAAGCCGCATACGCGGCACATGGAAACGGTATCGAATTTGGTGTGATCGGCCAGAACAATGAGCCGTTTGGAGTGTTCAATCATTTTCCGGTGGATCAACACCTCATCCAGCCTCTGGTCGGTCACGCCGCTTTCAAAAGAAATGCCGCAGGTGGTGAGAAACATCAGGTCCATATGGAGATTTTCCACCACCAGAGTGGCCAGATCAGAGACAAAGGATTGCTCATCAGAGGCCAGAACCCCTCCCGACACAATGACGGTAAATCCTGGATGATCCATGAGAACGCAGGCATTTGCCAGAGAGTTGGTGACGATGGTCAAACGGCGGAATTTTTCTTTCAGCACCTTTGCCAGCTCGCCGGAAGAGGTGCCGGAGTCCAGGGCGATCACCTGTCCCTCTGTCACCAATTGGGCAGCTGCAAGGGCCATAGCCTGCTTCTCCCGGTAGTTGAGATTTTTCCGATGCTGGAAGGGCACATAAACATTTTTTTGATCCGAGGAGAGGGGAGAATCGCTTTTAGGCAGCACCGCTCCCCCATGGACCCGGGACAAAAACCCACGGGATTCCAGCTGGGTCAAATCCTTCCGGACAGTTTCGGAAGAAACGTCGCAGAGTTTCATAATTTCAGAGGTGCGCACCACATCTTTTTTCTGCAACAGCCGCAGAATCTCTCCATAGCGTTCTTCTGCCAGCATATCAGGATCCCCCTTCCGGGCAGCCATAGAATTGGTTATTTGTTTGTTTTAGAATAACATATCTGCCTTTTAAAAGCAAGGGAAAGCAAAGCGGAAAAATGGAAAAACCCAATAAAAACAAATATTTTATTGGGAAATATTGCGATTTACAGCGATGTACTACAAAATATACAAAAAAATTACAATAATAGTGCGAAAAATAATTGACATTGCAAGTTTTCGCAATTATACTGAAATTGAAAACCGATGGTTTTCCCCAATGTTTTGCCAAGGTGTGGTCAGAATCAGAAGGAGGAACGAAAATGAAAAAGCTCAATTTGTCCGCACAAATGCTGATCGGTTTGACTTTAGGCGTTATTGCCGGCCTTTGTATGCAGGGACCTGCCGCCAATCAATGGGCCAACGCCATATTGGGGCCTGTTGGAACCCTGTTTATGAATCTGATTAAGATGATCGTGGTGCCCCTGGTGTTTTCCACCATTGTGGTGGGAACCTGCGGCCTGGGGGACGCCAAAAAATTTGGACGGATCGGTTTTAAGACCATCGCTTATTTCCTCTGCACCACCGCTTTTGCCAGTATTCTGGGCCTGACGGTTGGAAAGGTGATGCAGGTGGGAAAGGGTTTCACCATCGCCACGGAGGGCTTGGAATTCACCACCCCGTCGGCCAATGTGGTGGATACGTTCCTGGCATTCATTCCCTCCAATGCCCTTCAATCCATTGTGAACGCGGAAATGGTGCCCACCATTGTCTTTGCCATCTTTATCGGAGCGGGAATCATCCTCACCGGCGAAAAGGCTCAGACAGTTTTCCGGTTTTTTGACGGATGTGCCGAAATCATGTACCGCATCACCTCCGGCATTATGAAACTGGCGCCCATCGGCATCTTCGCCATGATGACCACCACCGTGGCCAACTATGGGGCGGAAGCGCTGCTGCCCATGCTCAAGCTGGTGCTGGTGATCTACCTGGCTTTCGCAATCCACCTGGCGCTGGTTTATGGCAGCACAGTGCGCTTCCTGGGAAAGATCAGCCCCCTTCACTTTTTCCGCATGGCCTCCCAGTCCATGATGTTTGCTTTCACTTCCCAGACCTCCTCCGCCTGCCTCCCCTTCTCCATGGAGGCCACCAGAAAGCTGGGTGTGCCCTCTCCCATCCGCAGCTTTATTCTGCCCCTGGGCGCCACGGTCAACATGGACGGAACGGCGGTTTACCAAAGCGTATGTATCATCTTCATTTCCGCCATCTATGGGATAGAACTTACGCCGGCCAAGCTGCTGATTGTGGTTCTCGCTGCCACAGCGGCATCCATCGGTACGGCGGGCGTCCCCAATGGAGGAATGGCGACCTTCGGCATGGTGCTGATGGCGGCGGGATTGCCGGTGGAAGGGGTTGCGCTGATTTCCGGACTGATCGGTATTATTGGAATGGGCAGCACGCTGCTGAACATCACCGGCGATATGGCCTGTGCAGTGGTAGTGGCGGCTTCGGAAAAGGTGCTGGACGACAGGACGGAAGAGGCAACCGCCTGAAATAAACGGGAAAAAAGGAGGAATCCCCATGTCTGTGGCAAGTAAATTAGCGGATTTTGTCCTTGATACAACCTGGGAACAAATCCCGGAAAGCGTCAAAAGAAGCTCCAGAACCGCCTTCACGGATTCGGTGGGATGTATGATCTCCGGGTCTCATACAGAAGGGGCCCAAGGGATTTTAAATTACCTAAAGGAGTGGGATGGGAGCAGCGAAGCGGCGGTTCTCTGTTCCGGCAGACGCAGCAGCCTTCCGGGGGCTGCGCTGGCGGAGGGGATGTTCGCACATTCTCAGGACTTTGACAACAGCTCCTGCTTTTTGGGGCACGGTTCCTCTGTGATCGTCCCTGTTCTGCTGACTTTGGTCCAAAAATATCCCAAAAGCGGGAAGGAGGTCCTGCGGGCCTATATGCTGGCCATGGAAAGTGGTTTTCAGCTTTCCAAGGCGATGGTGCCGGAGATCTCCTTCCGGGGATTTCATGGCACAAGCGTATTTGGCTGCATCACCGCTTCCATCGCGGCCAGTTTGATGGCGGGACTGGACCGGCAGCAGCTGGTGAACGCCATCTCTCTGGCAGCCACCAGCGCCGGCGGTTTGATGGTGAATTTTGGGACCATGACCAAGTTTTATCATGTGGGTATGGCCGCCGCCAGGGGAATTCAATGTATGCAGCTGGCTCAAAGCGGCATCCAGGCTTCCCCTCTGGCTTTTGAAGGGCCCAACGGATTTGCCCAGGGATATGCAGGAAAGAGCCTCCGGGAGGAGGATCTGCCGTTGGGGAATCCCTGGTGCATGGATACGGCAGGGGTGCTGATTAAGCTGTTTCCCTGCTGCAGCGCCGCTCATTCCGCTCTCTGCGGAGTCCGCCGGATCATGAATGAAGAAGGAATTGGTCCCCGGGATGTGGAGAATATCACGGTATTGGTACCGGAATATACCGTTCATTGCCTCAAATACCACGATCCCCAGGATGAGGGAGAATGCCGCTTTTCTATGGAATATGCTCTGGCCAGTATGCTCCATACTGGTCGCTACAACCTCCGTTCCTTTGAACGCCGGCAGATTGAGGACCCTCAAATCCGCCAGACCATGAAGCGGGTTCAAATGCAGGCAGACCCCCGGTTCCCTGAGTTTTTGGATGAGGAGCCGGCGGTGGTCACAATCCGACTGAAGGACGGCAGAAGTTTTACACGGTCAATGGAATATCCCGACGGGCGCACGGTGGAAAGCCCCTGCACAGAAGAAATGATCTTTGAGAAATTTGCAGATTGCGCCTCCGGCCTTCCGGAAAAAACCGTGCAGCATATCTTTGACTTTTGTTATCATTTGGACGACCAAAAGGAGATGGATCCCCTGATAGAGATGCTGCGCTGATTTCTCCCGTATTGTTTTCCGGAGGAGGAAAATCTTTTTTCCAGCAATCAATCATCACGCGCACATTCCCTCTTCTCTTTTTTCTTTCGCTGAAAAGCGAACAGCGCAGCGCTCCCTGTCCTGGTTTGATTCCAAGGACAGGGGGCGCTGCGCTGTGAAAAAAGCCGCCCAGGACAAGCCGGGGCGGCGTGCAGCCGAAAAACTTATTTGGCAGCGGGAGCCACAGAGGCAAACTTGGCGGGATTGATGCGGATGCCAGGGCCCATGGTGGTGGCGATGACGCAGGAACGGACATACTGACCTTTGGCAGCGGCGGGCTTGGCCTTGATGATGGCGTTCATCAGGGTGTCGAAGTTCTCCTGGAGCTTCTCAGGGCCGAAG
>CASFXA010000074.1 GCA_949298535.1 uncultured Oscillospiraceae bacterium | reverse complement strand
TGGATACTGGGAGCGCTGGCGCGGAGCCGCACTCCGTAGCGTCCGCCCTGCTTGACGATCTCCGGCTCCTCCAGCGTCAGTTCCTCCAAAGTGGGCATGACGATACCATAGCCGGTGGCAGAAACTTCCTCCAGGGCGCCGCTGATTTTCTCGTATCGCTCCTTGATTCGGGCCAGCTCCACCATACAGGGCAGCAGACTTTCCTCGTCCTGGATCTCCAGTCCTGTGGCTTCCCCCAGCACCCGATAAAAAAGTCCTCCGGCCATATCCACCCGGCAGCGGATGGATCCGGTTCCCAGGTCGATGGCAGCCACCCGAACATCCTCAATATACTCGCAGTCTTTCAGGCCCTGAATTGCCGCTTCCGCTGTGGCAACCCGGGAAAGGGCGGGCGCAATGGCGCGCACCTGTTTGCAGATGGCGTCCCTGAGCCAATGCCCCTTTTCCAGGCGCAGGATCCAGGGAGGGATATTCAGCGCCACCTCCCGCACCGGGAACTGATAGAGGATTTGGCTGAGGATGGCCCGGATTTCCTCCTCCCCCAGTTCCAGGCAGTTAACCGCCAGCACTGGCACCCCATATCGCTCCTTCAGCTCCCCCTGAAGCTGTCTGGCCTGTTGGCTCCGGGGCTGGGCGCAGTTGAGCAGCACCACAAAGGGCTTGTTGATGGCCTGCAGCTCCTCCACCACCCTCTGCTCCGCTTCCTCATACTCCTGGCGGGGGATGTCGCTGATGCTGCCGTCCGTAGTGACCACCAAACCGATGGTGCTGTGTTCGGTGATAACCTTTCGGGTGCCCAGTTCCGCGGCCATATTGAAGGGAACCTCCCGGTCAAACCAGGGGGTCATCACCATCCGGGGCTGCTCGTTTTCAATATACCCCAAGGCGCTGGGGACAATATATCCCACACAGTCGATCATCCGAACCTGGAAATGGACCTGGCCATCCAGCGTGACCTTCACCGCCTCCTCGGGGATGAACTTGGGTTCGGTGGTCATAATGGTGCGCCCTGCCGCCGACTGGGGCAGCTCATCCACCGCCCGCTCCCGCCGGGGCTTATTGTCGATATTGGGCAGCACCATGGTCTCCATGAAGCGCTTGATGAAGGTGGATTTTCCTGTCCGCACCGGCCCCACCACACCGATATAGATATCCCCGCCGGTCCGCCGGGCAATATCCCGATACAAACTGGTCGTTTGCTCCAATGTTCCTTCCTCCTTTGTCCCCCGGTTTTTCATACCACCGGCACCAGCAGCACTTCCCGCTTTCCCGGCTGCTCCTCCTCCGGATTCTCCTCCTGAATCCGCCGGATGCTGGTATTGTATCTCTTGGCGATCTCCCAGAGGGACTCCCCCTCCTGGGCCAGATACAGGTAAAGTCCCGGGGCCATCAGCCCCTCCCGGGGCTTTTTTTCATCCACCTCCAGCTCCTCAATCACCGGCTGCTCCGCCGTCAAATAGATCATCCCCTCCAGCACCAGCTGACACCGCAGCTCTCCACTGCCGCCGGTCAGGGCAAAATCGCTGCTGTCCTGGGCCAAACGCAGATCGGTCTGTCCCCCGGAAAGGACCAGCGGCAGTTTTTGCTGGAAGGTGGCCCCCTGATCCAGGTAAAGGATCTCCCCCTCCTTGGCGCGGGCCAGCATACACAGGGTCAGCCGTCCCTCCACCACAGAGCCTCCTTCCTCCGGGTGAAGATTCCAGCCGTTGAGTTCGCACCACAATTCCAGCACCTGTTGGGTGTTCTCCGGCAATGGCATGGTCTGGCGCACCGGGAAGGGCTCCCGCACAGGACGGGCCTGACGCATCAGCGGATACTGCCTGGTATGGAAGCGGCAGGGATGACGGGTGGAGTAGCAATCGGTACACACCTGCGCTTGGTATTCCCCATGGGCCCGCACCGTGAACAGCACCATTCCGGTGAGAATCACACACCGGTTTTCTCCCTGACTGTCCTCCCCCGGCTCCAGCTCCAGAGAAAGAACCTCCATGCGGCAATCACAAAGACTGTCCTCCTCCACGCCCTCCATCTCCGCTACAGCGGCGGCAGGTACGGTAAAGGTCATTTGCTCCCATTCTCCGGAAGTGCCGTGGTACAGCATCCGCAGTTCCAGTTCTCCCTTGATGGACACCTTTCCGGAAGCAGCCCGGCACTCCGTCACCCGGGGGCAGCACTGCCAACGCAGAATCCGGAGAATCGGAGGCTTGCCATAGGTCAGCTCCAGGGTCTGTTCCAGGCGGGCTTCCCGGCTCTCCTGTCCCAGAATCCGGGCTGCCGCCACCTGTTCTTCCTTCAGCTCCAGCTCCGGCTCCTCACCGCCGCTGATGGCCTCCTCTCTGCGGCAATGAATCACCCGGGCCGTCAGCGTCACCGCTCCCCGAATGTCCAGCCGCCGCTGTCCCACTCCCCGGCAGTTGACATAGCCGGGGCTGGCCGTCACAGTGACTCCGGGTGATCTGGCCTCCCCCCGCATCTCCATCAGCCGGGAAAAAGGGACCTTAAACTCCGCTTTGGCCAGCTCTTCCCCCGGCGCTACATAATAGACCGTCAGCCGGGCCATTCCCTCCGCTTCCAGGTGATTGCCGCTGAGCCTTTTGGCAGTGACCACCGGAGTCATCACACACCGCAGCACCCGAACCAGATCCGGGCAGTCGTCCGGCAGCATGGCGTCACATTCCACCGGCTGCTCCACTGTGGTATCCAGCAGCACCTCGCTGGGATACAGGGGCTGCTTATTGAGCTTTAATTCCATTCCATGACCTCCTCGCCTGTTCCTTCACGACAATATATTCAGGGTTTGTACCGTTTAGAAGGACCAGGGGGAGAAATGTGTTTTTTCCCCTTCTCCGCTGCCAAAAGGACAGGGTTGAGCCAGCCTTTTTTTGCAGAAAAGGGCCGGAAACCAACCGCAGCCGGATGAAAAACCGGTACCTGGCCGCGCCTCTCCCGGCCACAGCAAAAAGTCCCGGATCGCAGAGGACCCGGGACAAAAACGACCTTTATTCCTTTTTTGATGCCGGAGCGCAAAATCCCCTGGAAAAATCCAGCTAACCCTGGGGCTGTGGGGAAAAATGAAAGTTCAGCTGCCGCAGCTCATAAAGGGAGACCGGGATCAGCAGCAGGTCCGCAAAGATCCAGGCGGTGGGGTTGGCCATACAGATGGCGTCAAAGGCAAAGCGGCTCACCAGCAAAAAGGCCACCAGGCTTCTGGCCGCCAGCTCGAAAACGCCGGCGGTCATGGCAGGCACTCCGAAGCCCATTCCCTGAAGCGAGTTGCGCAGCAGGAACAGCACTCCCAACACCGGATAGAACAGGGCGTTGACCTGCAAAAATTCCCTGGTAAAGGAAAGAATCTCCGTCTCCCCCCGGTCCAAAAACAGCAGCGCCAGGGAACTGCCCCACAGCCAGGTAAGTACAGCGGCAGCCACACAGTAGCCCAGGGACAGCATCAGAGCCAGACGGATCCCCCGATGAATCCGGTCCACCCGCCCGGCTCCCAGATTCTGCCCACAATAGGTGGCCATGGTGATGCCGATGGTCTCCATCGGTTGGGTGACAATATTCTGCACCTTGTTGCCCGCTGTCACCGCCGCCACCACCTGGGACCCCAGAGTGTTCACCGCCGTTTGGATGATGGTGGAACCCACAGCGGTGATGGAGAACTGGAGAGCCATAGGCAGCCCCATGGACAGCAGCCGAACGGCGCTGCGCCGCTCCGGTTTCAGATCCTGGGGCTTCAGGTGGAGGATGGGAAAGCGCAGAACAATATACCCCAGACACAGCAGCCCCGACACCCCCTGAGACAGCACCGTGGCTCCGGCGGCCCCGGCCACACCCAGGTGAAACCGGAGGATAAACAGCAGATCCAGCCCTACGTTCAGCAGGGAGGAGAGGATGAGAAAATACAGAGGCGTGCGGCTGTCCCCCAGCGCCCGGAGGATACCGGCCAGCATATTGTAAAGCATGGTGGCGCCGATTCCCCAAAAGATGATGGAGATATAGGTGGCGGCATCCTGAAAAATATCACCGGGGGTCTGCATCAGCGTCAGAATCCCAGGGGTGCCCCAAACAGTGAGAATGGTGAGAACCACTGTGATCCCCAGGCCCAGATAAAGGGCATGGGCCACTCCCCGCCGCAGGCTGCCCAGATCCCCCGCCCCGAAAGACTGAGCCAGCGGCAGGCTGAACCCGCTGCAAATGCCGGTGACAAAACCGATCACCAGAAAATTGATGGAACCGGTGGAGCCCACCGCCGCCAGGGCCTGCACCCCTACGAAACGCCCCACAATAATGGTGTCGGCCATATTGTAGAACTGTTGAAACAGGTTGCCCAGCACCATGGGAAAGAAAAATCCCAAAATCAGTCCCAGGGGTTTTCCCTGGGTCATATCCTTGACCATCCCGACTTCTTTCCTCCGTTTGTTTTCGTTTTGTTTGCAGGGCGGTTCTTCGTCCCTTTCATGATGGTTTATATTAGCGACACAGATGCCAAAAGTCAACGGCTTTTTTGCAATCTCCTACAAATCTCTTTCATTTTCGTCACTTTTCACGGGTTGCTCCCCCAATCTCTTTTTTTCCTGTGCAAGGCGGGAAAAGGCCGCTGCCGCCTTGACGGGAGAGAAAAGAAAAAGTATAATATCATTAGATGATATTATGTAACGATATTGCATTTCCGCTGAAATTGACAATGGCATTTTTCTGGGATTTTTTCCGGTCCTTTGGAAAGGAATCCCTTTTCACTGAAAGAACCTGCTCCGAAATTGCTTTTCAAATGATTTCCCTGATCTATTGCCTTTCCAGAAAGGAGGAGACCGATGCCCAAAAAACCACTGGACGGTTTGACAGAGTCCATGTTCTATCTGCTGATGGCCTTGTACCATGCCCCCATGTGCGGCATCGACATCGCCGCCTTCATTGAGGAGCGCACCGACGGCAGGCTGCAAATGGGTCCCGCTACCCTTTACACCATTCTGGCGAAGTTTGAAAAGGTGAAATATATCCAGGAAATTGAGGTTCAGGGCCGCCGCCGCACCTATGAAATTACCCCCCTGGGCCGGGAGGCCTGGGAAGAGGAGGTACAGCGGCTCCGCCACTGCGTGTCCGACGCCGAAGAAACCATCCAGGAGGTTTTGTCATGAACGCTTCTCGTCCTGTCTATCAACTGCCTCCCTGCCCCGCCTGGGATGTGGAGGGAACTGAAAGCTGGCTGACCGATCAGGCCGCCCAGGGGCTGATGCTTACCAGGGACGGCTTCTTCGCCGGCTTTGCCTCCTTTGAGCGGACGGAACCCCAAGACGTCCGGTACCGTCTGGAGGCGGCCCCAAAACCGGTGAGCTTTTGGGCCGATGACGGCGGCAAACCGGATCCGGAGGCGGAACACCTCAACGCCGCCTATGGTTGGGAATATGTGGCTTCCCGGGGACAGTTCTACATCTATCGCACCAGCTCCCCGGAGGCCCGGGAGCTGAACACTGATCCCAAGGTACAGGCCATCGCCCTGGATCTGGTGCGGAAACGGGAGCGGGGCAGCTGCCTGAATCTGTTGTTCTGGACGCTGATCTATCCCCTTCTGGGGATGCGGGGCGGTATCCTGCTGGCAGCGGTGGAGGCAGGCAGCTGGTTTGTGTTGTGGACCCTGCTGATGATATTCTGGTTCTTTCTCCGCTCCCTGACAGGACTGCTGTACCTGCGGAAGCTGCGGAAAAAGCTGGCGGCAGGGGAAGCTCCGGACCACCGTCAGAATTGGCGAAAATCCCTTCGGCGCCGCCGTCTGGCAACACTGGCCCTGGTTCTTTTGTCCATCGCCTGGGCCGCAACAGCCCTTCGGCTGTGGAGCGACGACGTCATGGATGTCTATAAGCACCCCCTCACCGACCAGGTCCAGCTGCCCTTTGCCACCATCGCGGACTTTCTCCCCGGGGACTGGCAGCGGGATGATATGAACTGGACCAATACCATAGAGAGGCGCACAGACTGGTTGGCCCCGGATATAATCCATTTCAATGAAACCGGCAGCGTTTCTCTGGGGGACGGCAGAAGTCTCCAGGGCGGTCTGATCATCGATTATTATGAAGCCCGTACAGATTGGCTGGCTCATTGGCTGTTTTTGGATTTGCAGCGTGCCGCCAAACGCACCCGAGATTACGAGGTATTGCCCGCGGTGGTAGTGGGAGCGGATGAAACCGCCGTCTATCGGGAATATTTCCCCACCCTGCTTATCCGTCAGGGGAACAGAGTGCTCCAGGCGATCTTCTATCAAACCTCTCCCAACTACACCATGCCCATGGAACAATGGGGACAGGTGCTGGCGGACAGCATCCAATAGCAAATTCAGGAAGAAAATGCAGGGGGCAGCCCAAAGGGCATCCTCCCTTACGGTCCTATTGTTGAACCCCGTCAGTGAGAAAAGGCGCCTGCTAAAACAGTGGCAGGCGCCTTTGGTTTTGGGAACAGCATGGGGGGCTGCCTTTGCTCCGCTCCCGGCAGAGACGTCATTGTCTGGCGGCTTTATTGTCCGGATAAAACCGGACAATGCCCCTCCCTTCTTTCTGCCGGGGACAGGGCTGCCCTTGGGCAGCCCCAAAGGGGCGCGAAACCGGGGGTATCGATTCTGGTTTCTCCTGGAACCAACGGCGTATCCAGGGGGCATGGGATACCTCCTGAAATCTCTTTCCCCCATCAGTTCTTCCTCCCCCTCTGAGAACCTCCCGGAAACCCGGCTGGCCAAATCAGCTTCTTTTTTAAGGTAGATCCGACAAGCGGCGCGGTCCCAAGGGACCGCGCCGCTTTCCTGTATTATTGCTGTCTGACTGACGTCAGCGCTTCATTTTTTTAGCCTCTGCCGCCGATGTCAATACCGCCGCCCTTGGCCAGGAACACCACAGCCAGGATGGTGATGACAATGACGATAATGAGGATGGGAACAATCACCGGAATCTTCTTGGTTTCTTCCACCTTGGTGTCAGCTTCCTCCGACTGTTCCTCCTCCGATTCGCTTACCTCGCTGGAGGAGCTGGGCAGCTCAACCTCAGAGGAGCTTTCCTCAGAGGAACTGCTTTCGCTGGAAGAACTGGAGGAGCTGGAGGAAGAACTGGATGCCGGAGGCGCAACTGTGCTGCTGGAGCTGGCCGGCGGTACATAAGAGGAAGCCGGCTTGCTGCTGCTTACAGATGCGGTAGCTCCGCCGCTGCTGGAGGAGCTGGTCTCCCCGTACAGCGCCTTCTCGGTGAGGACATAGGTGGAGGCGCTGGTGAAGGCGAAGGTGACGTCCCCGTCGGAATCGGATTTCGCCGAACCCTTGTAGATCAGCTTGGAGGAATCGGGATCATATTTGTACAGATACAGGGTCTGTTTATCATAATCCCGTCCCGCGGGGATGGTGAGATTGAAGGTACCGTAGAAGCTGCCGCTGTGGGACAGCTCAAAAATCAGAATATCCTCATACTTTGCCTTCTTGGAAATGGTCTTGTCTTCAATGATAGTCACGTCAAGCGGGTAGTAGATCTGATAGGAGGGGGACTTCTTGAGGGTCTTGCCGTTGATCTCCCAGACAAATCCGTCGCCCACCGTCAGCCGCAGGTCCACGTCTTCGCCCCGGAGGGTCTCCAGCACCCGGACCGGCAGATGAGTGTTGCCGGCGATGTTGGCGGAAATGGTGTCTCCCTTGTCGGCCCGACTGATCTTTTTCTGGATGTCGTTCCACTGCTGCTGATTGGCGCTGTCGCCGTTGTCATCATCGTCGCTGCTGCTGCCGCCGCCGGAAGTGCTGCCCTTGCGGACGGTCATATAGCCCTTTACTTCGGTGACAGGAACGCCGTCCTTGCCGCCGGCTCTGGCGATGATGACAATATCCGTTTCGGTCCGGGAGAGGCTGCTGCGCTTGACCGTCAACAGGCCGGTATTGGCATCAATGGAGATGCCGGCATACTTGTCTCCCAGGCTCCAGGTGACGTGATGATTATCCCATTCCGGGCAAGCGCTGGTGTTGCCGTATTCGCAGTTGCCGCTGTACACCGGTTTGCCGGAGCCGTTGCTGAAAGCCATGGTGGTGGTGGCGCTGGTGACGGTGAAGACCGCCTTATTATTGGTGATGGTCAGCTTGCCGGTGGACGGGCTGATCTTTCCGGGAACTACGCTGCCCAGATCAGTGATGGTCAGGCTGCAGGTCTTCCCCGTCCGGGTGATGGTCACCGGGAATTCCGCGCTGGTTTTGCCGCCGCCCTGGGCGACAATCCGCAGGTTGGTGGTGGTGCCGGGCAGCTGATTGGCCACAACGGTCAGCTTACCGGTGGCGCTGTCTATGGTCACGCCGTCCACCGGAGCCGCCAGCTTCCAGGTAACGGTGTGCTGGTTGGTGTGGGATTCGCTGCCGTATTCGCACACCTGGCCGTTGTTTACATAGGTCAGGCCCACGGAATATTGATAGGTTTTGGTGGAACCGCTTTCAATGGAGATGTTCTGTTCCCCGCCGGTGATGGCGATGGTTTCAATGGTCTTGTTGCACAGCTTGCCCCGGGTGATGGTGATTTCCTTGGAGGCGGTCTTGTCATCCACCTTGGCGGTGAGGGTGACAACCACCTTGTTGCCGGAGAGCATCTTGGCGCGGTCAATGGTCAGCTTGCCGTTCTGATCGATGGAGATGCCGTCCAGTTTGCCGCTCTTGGCGGTGAGGGACCAGGCAACAGTTTTGCCGTGGGTGGCGCTGTCTTTATGATCGGGGTTGTTGCAGGTGCCATCCAGCACCATGGAGACGCTGTAGGTTTTTTCCTTTGTGCTGTCGGCATTGATGGTCTCGTTGCCGGCGGGATTAAGGGTCAGGCTGGTCACCTTCTTCTGGCAGGTGGTGTCCCGAGCCACGGTAAACTCCGCCGAGACGGTGGTGGTCAGACCGCCCTCCAGCTGGGCGGTAACGGTGATTTTGGTGCCGTTGGGAATGGTGCCTGGAACAGTGACAACGCCATTCGCCACCTTGACCCCGTTCTTGGCGCTGTTGGCGTCCACCGCCCAGCTCTTGACGCTGACGGATTTGCCATGGGTGGAATCGTCCTTGTGGGCCTCCACGGTGCAGGCGCCTTCATAGGTTGTTTCCAGCTGGTAGGTAGCGGTGCCGGACGCATTGGAGGTGAGGCTCATTTTTCCGTCTGCCACGCCGCCGACGGCCTTGAGGGACGCTTTGGGGGTCACATTGCAGCTTGCGCTGCGGGCTACGGTAAAGGAAGCGCTGACAGTGCTGGTCAATGCTCCCTGCAGCTGAGCGGTAACGGTGATCTTGGTCCCTGCGGCAACGCCGGCGGGAACTGTCACCTTGCCATCTGTCACAGTAGCGCCGTTGTCGGCGCTCCAGCTCTGCACAGTGACTGCTTTCCCGTGGGTTGTGTCCGTGGTGTGGGCATCCACATTGCAGGCGCCTTCATAGGTCACTTTCAGCTCATAGGCAGCGGCGCCGGACGCGCCTTCATTCAGGGTCATGGTGCCGTCGGTGACGCCGCTGACCAGGTTCAGAGAAGCCTTGGGCTCCGCGCTGCAAACCTGAACGGGAGCGTTGCGCTTGACAGTGATGGTTTTTGTGGCGGGAGAGCCCTCATTGAGCGTTGCGGTGATGGTCAGCTGAGTGTCCGCCGCAACGGAGCCATCCACTGTTAAAGTGCCATTCTCCAGCTTCACGCCGCTGGTCGGAGGTGTAACCGACCAGGCGGTAATGGTCGCCACGGTGTTGTGGTTGTTCTTTTCGTCCTCGTGGTCCGAAACCGTGCATTCCCCTTTAAAGGTGACGGTACCCAAAGTGAAGGTCACGGTGCCGGAGGCCCCCTGATCCAAAGTCAGGGTATCGCCGCTCAGGCCGTTGCCGGAGGCGTTGAGGGTGGCGGAAACAGGCTTTTTCCCGCAGGTATCCGCAATGGGGGCCGGGTTGACGGTCACCTTCACCTTGCCGGAGGTGGTGTTCAGGGTTCCGCAGGTGGCGACATAATGATACTCATGCACGCCCACGGAGGCATCCTTCACCTCCAGCTTGTCGCCAGTCCCCAAAGACTTGGAGCCCTCATACCACTGAATGGTGACGGGGGAACTGTTGGGGGTATAGGCGTCGGCCTGGAGGGTAAAGCTCTCCCCTTCGGTGACCACGCTCTTGGTGGCGGTGATATTCTTGGCGATAGGTTGAGTGGGTTGGATGTAATGATTGATCCCCGCAGCCTGGATGACCACTTTTTTGGCGTCGGCCTTCTGGGTCTCCCCCTGATTATAGAGGGTCATGGTGCCCGCAGTGGGGTTGAACACCACTTCCACCGGGGCGGCCGCGTTCTGATACAGGACCACATCGTCCTCCGCCTCGATATAATTGGTGATGGCGATGGTCTTGTCCTCGGTGATGGGACCGGCAACTGTATAACTGAACAGATCCTTCTCACCGGTGATGCCCACCGGCGCCACCGCCTGCTCCCCCTCTCCCGGGGTGAGGTTGAAACGGGCGGCAAAAGCCGTCACCGTCATGGTTTGACAGATCAGCACTGCC
>CASFXA010000073.1 GCA_949298535.1 uncultured Oscillospiraceae bacterium | reverse complement strand
CTCACCTGGTACCACGAATATACCTATAATGCCCAGGGGCAGGAATCCGGCGTAACGGCCTACGATGGAAACGGTACACAAATCGGCCACCTGGAGCTGACCTATGCGGCAGATGGACAACCCCTGAACACCTATGGCGTGTATGACGATACGGGGGAAGTTTTCGCCATTGTTTGCGAGTATGACGCGGCGGGACAGAAGAGCAAGGAAACCCATTATAACACCGATGGCACGATGTATCTCTACAAGACCTATGAATATGACGGAGAGGGCAAAGCGATCCGGGAGAATAATTTTACCCCGGACGGCACGCCTGACGGCTATGTGACCACCGAATACAATGAGAATGGCGACTGGAGTAAAATGTCCTTTTATGATTCCGCTGGTGTGATGGAGTGCTACCAGACCTGGGAATATAACGATGAGGGGAACCCTCTAATATACACCCAGTTTTCTGCTGATGGAACGAAGGATTGGTATCAGCTCTGTGAATACAACGAAGAGGGAGAGCTCATCAGCGAAACCTGGTACAACGGCGACGGCACCGTTGAGAATGTCACCACCTACGAATAACCGCTTCCATTTTGGACAACCCTTTTTCTTTCATTTCAACACTATCCCCCGCTTTTTGGGCGGGGCGCTGCTTGGAGGTCAGTACATATGCCGGTTAAAATTTTGTTTTGCAGCCAGGACCGTTATTTCGGAGATCATCTGAACCTGGCTCTCAGCGAGGATCCCCGCTCCTTTCAGGTGCTGTATTTCACCGACAGCCAGCGGGCGGTGGACTTTCTGGAGCGCTCCGGAGAGGAGGTCCAGTGCATTTTGGGTTCTCCCCGCTTTCTGCGGCTGATGGACCCCGCCGACGGCCTCCAGATCGCCCTGGGGGAAGAAACCTCCCTGGAAGCTCCTTTGACGGTGAATATGTATCAGCGGCGTCAGGACCTGGTGGATGACCTGAAAAACATCCTCCGGGCCAACGATCTGCTGGCCGCCGCTTCGGTGCGTCACAGCAGTACCAAGATCCTCTCTTTCTTCTCCACCCAGGGGGGCAGCGGCAAAACCACCCTGGCCTATCTCACCGCCATCAAGGCGGCAGAGCAGGGGAAGACTGCTTATCTGAACCTGGAAACCGCTCCCTGTGTGGAGCCGTTGTACGCCTCCTGCGGCACGGTAGGGGCGGAGGAATATCTTTGTGCCGTCAAGGACCGGGAGGATCCTACCCGGGCCATCCTCCCCGCCCTCACCCGGAACAGCCACGGGGTCTTTGTGCTGCCCATCCCCGGCAGCATCCGGGACCAGCAGGACATCACCGGGGAGGACCTGGGGTATCTGCTGGAGAGCCTGCTGCGGTATGGGGAGCTGGAATATATCATTCTGGATCTTTCCGCCACGCTGGGGAGCGTTTCCCTCAAAGCCATGGAGCAGAGTGACCGGGTGGCCTTGGTGTACGGAGATGATCGGATAGGCAACAAAAAGCGGGAACTGTTTTTGCAGGATCCCGGTTTTTCCACCCTGCCCTGTGCCGGCAAGGAGCTGATCGTGGGCAACCAGTGCCTCAAAAAGTACAGCGACGGACGCTACCATGTGTCCTTCCCCCATTCCAACACCCTCACCCAGGTCTCCGACGTCCGGGCGGTTCTGCAAGGCAACCCGGATATGGAAAAGGGATGCGCTGAACTCATCAGCTTCTGAGGGAGAAAGGAGACAAGCCTGTGGACATCAAAAACATCCGGGAACAATTGACCGCCATGGTCTCCCGAAGGCTGGAAGGCACCCGGGAGATCAGCGACGAGCAGGTGCGTCAAACCGCCCAGGAGGTTCTCACTCAGCTGCTGGCGGGGGAGTATCTCAGCGTCAATGACCGCCGGGAGCTGGTGGCGGGGGTTCTCAACCAGATGAAAAAGCTGGGACCTCTCCAGCCCATTCTGGACGATAAAAACATCACTGAAATCATGATTAACGGCCCCGACAACATTTTTGTGGAGCAGTCGGGGCGGCTGCGGAAGCTGGATCTGCGCTTTGAGAGCCGCCGGCAGCTGGAGGACATTATCCAGCGGATCGTCTCCCGGGTCAACCGGACGGTGGACACCTCCAATCCCATCTGCGACGCCCGTCTGGAGGACGGCTCCCGTGTCAACGTGGTCCTCAAGCCCATCGCCCTGGACGGCCCTGTGGTCACCATCCGGAAATTCCCGGAAAAGGTGCTTCAGTTCTCGGATCTCATCTCCTGGAAGGCCATCACTCCCGAGGCGGCGGAGTTTCTTCAGGCGGCGGTACGGGCAAAATACAACATCTTCGTCAGCGGCGGTACCGGCTCCGGTAAAACCACCTTCCTCAACGCCCTGTCCAGCTTTATTCCATCGGACGAGCGTATCATCACCATTGAGGATTCGGCGGAGCTGCAGATCCGCACCATCCCCAACCTGGTGCGGCTGGAGACCAGAAACGCCAACACCGAAGGCAAAGGCGAGGTGACCATCCGGGACCTGATCCGTTCCTCCCTGCGTATGCGTCCCGAGCGGATTGTGGTGGGCGAGGTCCGCGGCGCGGAAGCGCTGGATATGCTCCAGGCCATGAACACCGGCCACGACGGTTCTCTCTCCACCGGTCACGCCAACTCCCCCCAGGATATGCTCTCCCGTCTGGAGACCATGGTCCTCACCGGGGCGGATTTCCCCATGGACGCCATCCGGCAGCAGATCGCCGCCGCCATCGACATCATCGTCCACCTGGGCCGCCTCAGCGACAAGAGCAGGAAGACCCTGGATATTGTGGAGATGGTGGGCTATCACCACGGGGAATATGAGCTGAACCCCTTGTTCCATTTTGAGAAGGAAGGGACCGGCCCCAAGGGAGAGGTGCTGGGCAGCCTGCGCCGCACCGGCAATCCCATGAAGCATCTGCAAAAGTTTGAAATGTCCGGCGTGGACACCACCATCAACAGAGGGGTGCAGTGAAAATGAGCAAAAAGAAGGAACCGAAACAAAAGAAGGTCAAGGAGCCCCGCCGTCCTGAGCGGACCGAAACCGGGGGTCTGGACTATTCTGTCTATTACATGAAGCCGGCGGAATATCTGATGTATCTGCTGCTGGCGGCGGCAGCCCTGTTCGCTCTGGGCTATGTTTTTTACCGGTCAGTCATCCTGTCCGCCCTGGTGGCGCTGCTGGCCTTCCGGTATCCTGCCATCCGCACCAAGCAGATCATCGCCTCCCGGCGGCAGAAGCTGACGCTTCAGTTCAAGGATATGCTGTACAGCCTTTCCTCCGCCCTGTCCGCCGGCAACTCGGTGGAACGGAGCATGGACATTGTGCTGGAGGATATGGAGCGGCAGTACGTCAATCCCAACACCGCCATCATCCAGGAGCTGGAGCTGATGGTCTCCAAGCTGTCTCTGAATCAGAATATCGAGGATCTGCTGCTGGATCTGTCCAACCGTTCCGGCATCGACGACATCCGCACCTTCGCCAATATCTTTGAAATTTCCAAGCGCACCGGCGGCAACCTGATCCAGATCATCCGCCAGACCTCCGATGTCATCAGCCAGAAGATCGAAACCAAGGTGGAGATTGACACCATGCTGGCGGAGAAGAAGATGGAGCAGAAGGTGCTGGCTGTCATGCCCATTCTGCTGATGTTCCTGCTCACCCAGACCACCGGAGATTTTATGGCCCCCCTCTTTAACAGCATTGGGGGCCGGATTGTCAGCACCTTTGCCCTGGCGCTGATCTTTGTGGGGTATCTGTGGGGTCTCAAGCTCACCGACATCACTGTGTAAGGAGGAAAGCAGAATGGAAAATCTCATTTACATCCCCTTTCTGGTGCTGATGATCCTGTTTGCCCTGCTGTACTCCAAGGGGAAAAAACAGTATGCCTCTTTTGTCAACGCCCTGGATAAGAAGGAATACAGCCTCAAGGACTTTATGCCGGTGGGCTTTTCCCTGATGGCGCTGTCCCGGTACCGGTACGGCAGTAATCTGGACCGGCTGCTGCGGCGGCAGGTGGCGGAGCTGTACACGGCGGAATATCAGGAGTTTTATCTCCGGGTCATCTGGGCCCAGGCGGCGACCAACGCCTTTTTGGGGCTGCTGATGGGCACGCTCTTTTTCGCGGCCATGGGCGGCGACCCGGTGATGTTGGGGGTGGGAATCGCCCTGGGGGCGGCTTTGGCCTGGTCCGCCTTTGCCGATGTGAAGAACAAGGTGGAAAAGCGTCACCTCCAGGTGGCGGTGGATCTGCCGGACCTGACCAATCAGATTATCATCCTCTCCGGTGCGGGTCTGACCCTTCGGGGCGCTCTCATTAAAATCGCCAACGAGATGCAGATGGACACCCCGCTCTACCGGGCTTTGGGCCAGGTGGTGGAGAAGATGGAGCATGGCGCCACCGACGAGGAGGCCATGGACCAGCTGACGGTGTCCTGCAATATGCCGGAAGTGCGGCGGTTTGCGTCGGTAGTGCTGCAAAATATGCAGCGGGGCGGTCAGGACGTCCTCATCGCCCTGCGGGACATCGGCAAGGAGCTGTGGGACGGCCGGAAGGCTGCGGCCCGGCAGGTGGCGGAGGAGACCTCCACCAAGCTGCTGTTCCCCATGATGCTGATGCTTGTTGCGGTGATCATCCTTGTGGCGGCTCCCGCCGTCATGGGAATGGCCATATAAAGGGCGAAAGGATTGCCTTTTGCCCAAGACACAAAGAAAGGAAGGAAACATCATGAAAGAGATGCTGCGTCGTTTCTGGAAGGAAGAAGACGGTTTCGGCACCGTGGAACTGGTGATCCTCATCGGTATCCTGGTGGCTGTGGCGCTGATTTTCAGAGAAGCCATCATCAAGTTTGTAAAAGACCTGATGAGCAAGTTCTTCGATACCAACAAGATTCCCGACGTTGATGAGTAATGACCCGGGGCGAACCGGGCGGAGCCTGCGGCTGACGCTGGAAGGCCCCGTCCGGCCCCAAAAAAGAGCAAGACTCAAAGGAGGATCTCCATGATGAGAAAGAAAAACAGAAAAAGGGGTTCCATGACGGTGGAAATGGCGATCCTGTTCCCGGTGGTTTTCTTTACCATCCTGGGGATCCTCTATATCTGCATTGTCCACTATCAGAATATCGTAGCCGGTACCGCCGCCATGCAGGCCGCGGCCCGGGGAGCCGCCTGCTGGGATAAGCTGGGGGGCGCGGGGGCCTGGGATTTTCAGACCAAGGACCCCACCACTGAAGGGGGGCTGCTGGTGGCCTCCAACTACAGCGACCATGATCCCTATCGGTATATTTTGGACACCAAGTCGGACAACCGGCTGAAGAATATCAAAGCCTATGCCGTCTGGCTGACCAGCGGAAATCCTTCGGTGATGGGGGAGGACGCCGGCAGCAGCGATCCTGTTGTGACCAAGGGCGGCAATATCCTGCAAAAATATGTCAGCGTCACCATCACCAAAAAGTATGTCAATCCCTTTGAGGACTTCATGGCCCAGGTGGGGCTGAGCGTGCCGGCGGAAAACACCATCACCGCTTCGGCGCCGCTGAACACGCCGGGAGAATTTATCCGGAATGTGTCCTTCATTTACGACCTGGTCAAAGGCGTAGGATATAAGGGGGATTGACCATGAAGTGGAAATGGAAAAAACGCTTAAACGGCGCCATCAGTATATTTTTGGCCATCATCTTTGTCTCCAACTATGCCCTTATCGGCCTGTTGGTGGACAGCGGACGGCTGCGGATGGCCCGGGCGGTATCAGAGGGGGCGCTGGACACCGCCTCCGCTTCGGTGCTGTCCTATTATAATCAGATGCTTTATGATTTGTACGGTCTTTTCGCCACCGATTCCCTCAGCGAGGACAAGATCATCGAGCTGCTCACCGATTACACCGAGAAAACCCTGGGTGTGGCGGAAATCGACGAAAGCGCGGTCAAATCCCTGGTTGCGGCTGTCACCGGCACTATGGCGGGAGCCGCCTCAGGGGAGTCCGAGAACTATTTTGACCTGTACAGCTTTGACACCGACATTTCCCTGGTGGAAAATGAGTCGGTCACCCTGGCCAACACCGAGGCGGTGGAGGCCCAGATCATCGACCATATGAAATACCGGGCCCCTCAGGCTCTGGTGGGGGATATGAACGGCTTTGTGGAAAAGCTGGAGGGACTCCTGTCCCTCACCGAGCGGCTGGAGCTGACCAAGGATAAGCTGGAGACCACCAAGGGCAAGGAGCAGCTGTTCAATGATTCCGCCGCCCTGATCCAGGAGATTGACGCCTTCAACAAGCGGCTGCTGGCCTATACAGGGGCGCCTCATCTTTCCCAGACCACCGGCGGGGAGAATCCCTACGATCCCTATACTTACCTGCGGGATTTGGATGCCAAGTTCAATGAGATTGGCAACCGAATGAACGAAGCCAGCGCGGAGCAGGAGGCCGAAGAGGATGAAAACGGGGGGAGCGGCCAGTCGGAAGAGGACCTGGAGGAGAAGTTCCGCCGGGAGTATCAGGCTGCCGCCGATGCCCAGGCCATTGTGTATATGCAGGCCTATGGCAATGCCGATGCCCTTTACGAACAGGCCAACAGTCTCCGGGACCGGGCTTATGCCATTGCAGACCGGTACGAAAGCTATATCAACGAACTGAAAGGCAAACTGAATCAGGATCCCGATAACGAAAACTACAAGACGGTCTATCTGCCGGAGATTGAGCTGGCGGAAAGCAACTGCGGCGAGATGCTCAAGAATATCGACCTGGTGCTGATGAGCCGGACCTACACCGACAACATCGCTGCGGACGCCGAGGACGCCCGGCGCACCTTTCAGTCCCTGTGTTCTCAGGTGATCGATTACCGGTTGCTTGGGGACAATGCCGAAGGCACCGTCACCACCAGCCTGGAGACCATGGCTGCCAACCGGATGCCCCCCATCGGGGATGGAATGGGGATGCTGCTGGACGACCTGAAGGAAAATCTCACCACCCTCAACGGCATGGCCAAAACCTTCCGGGATCAGGAGGATGTGACCATCCAGACGGTGAGTTCCGACGGCGGCACCGCCAGCAGCAAGACCGAGGAGAAGGTAAAAAAGGATAAGCTGCGGGATCTGAAAAGCGAAGATCTGAGCGTACCCTATGAAACAGTGGAAGAAGAAGATTGGGACGAGAGCGTCACCACCACCATGGACTCGGAGGAAACCAGCGCCCTGATCGGGGCGGGGCTGGACCTGATTAAAAAGATCGGAGAGGTGCTGGAGGGAGCCCGGGACAGCCTTTATATCAACGAGTATGCCATCGCCTATTTCCCCAACTATGTCCAGCACTATAACGCTATGGACAAGGACATCGCCAAGAAGGCCCAGAACGCCTATTTGATGGATGCCAGCAAGTATTTTTATGACTACAACGCCACTCAGGCGGAGCTGGAGTATATCCTCACCGGAGACGCCAACACCGGAACCAGTGTGGCCAACATTTCCGCCCGGCTGCTGGGCATCCGGATGGCGCTCAATACGGCGGCGATCTTTACCGACTCGGCCAAGGTGACCCAGGCCAACACCCTGGCGGCTGCTATTTCCGGCCCATTCGCCCCTCTGGTTTCGGTAGGCCTGCTCATTGCGTGGGCTCTGGCGGAATCGGTGCTGGATGTGGCGGACCTGCTGGACGGCGAGGACGTGGAGCTGTTCAAGCAGGGAAAATCCTGGAAACTTTCGGTGGAAGGCGCTGTCAGCGAAGTGGTGGAGGAAGCGGTGGACTATGTGGCCGATGAGGTGACCGACGCGGTCAACGGCGCCATCAGCGACGCATCGGCGGCGGTGGAACAGGTGGCCAACCGGGCGGTCTACGACGCCTTCCAGAAGGCCTCCTCCAGCGTGGAAGCGGCCTCCAGCGCCGCTCAGTCCACCCTGTCGGAGTGGAGCCAGGAACTGGGTTCTTCGGTGCCCGGCGTGGACAGCGGCACTGTCAGCGGCGCTTTCAACAGCGGCGTGGGGCAGCTGGAAAACGAGGCCATTTCCCTCATTGACGACACCCGGGACAAGGCCCTGGCGAAGGTCAATCAGTCGGTCCGTTCTGTCAGCACCAAGCTCCAGGAGAAGGTCAACAGCCTTTCCGATGACCTGAAAAAGAAGGCCACCGAGGCCATCACCAACAGCCTCAACAAGATTCTTCCCAGCGGCCAGGTGGTTAACACCGGCAGCAATACCGGAGGCGTCTTTGCGGTGAAGCTCAATTACATGGACTATATGCGGATCTTCCTGCTCTTTGCCGGCAACACCACCAAGGTGCAGCGGATCCAGCAGCTGATTCAGGCCAATCTCCGCTACGGCGGCCAGGAGGAGTTTGCCATGAACGGCTCCTATGTTTCCATCTCCAGCAAGCTGGAGGGGCAAACCCGGTTTTTGTTTATGAGCGCGGCCTTCCTGCCGGAAGATCTCAAACGGGACGGCAAAATGAACTTTACCGTATACAGCCGTATGGGCTATTAAGGAGGGGAGAATATGGATAAAAAAAGAGGCTCCATCACAGTGGAAGCCGCCGTTGTTCTTCCCTTCTATATCCTGCTGCTGACCTTTCTGGCCAATTTTCTCAACATCTATTACACCCATCAGGTGATCCAGCATGGTCTCAACAGCGCCGGATCCACCCTTGCCCAGTACTGCTATGCCATCGACCTGACCTTGGGGATGGACAAACTGACCCTCCAGGAGGAAACCAGCGCCAAGGCCCAGGAGCTGGGAGAGGCGGTCAATCAGTTTTATACAACTGCCGGAAACACCCTGTCCAGCTTCAACGATGGCATTTCCCTGGATACCCTTCCCGCCCTCATCGACAACGGCAAGAGCTTTGTCAGCGCCAGCGGCAATTTGGTTTCCAAGATCAAGGGGATCACCGGAGACGATGTGGCCAATCTGGTCCTCACCGGCATGGTGGAGACCGGCGGCGGGATGCTGGTGGAAGCGATGGTGGACGATTATCTGGATCAGATGAAGATAAATCGGGACTGCATTTCCGGGGACATCGACTATGATCTGTATATTTCCACCGACGGCAGGTATGACCTGATTCTCACCGCGTCCTACCTGTATGACGATCCCTTTTTCTCGATCTTTACCGACGGTTTCCGGGTGAAGCAGCAGGTGGTGGTCCACCCCTGGATCGGCGGCAGCACTCCCGGCCTTCGGGGCGGATAAAAGGGAGGAAACAAGAATGGATTATCTGTTGGGAGGGCTGGCAGGAGCTTTGCTGGGTTTGTTGGCGGCCTTCTTTACCCAGGGGGGAATCGTCCGCTGGAAACTGTTTGTCCGCCTGAGCCGGATGAAGGGCCGTTGGCACCGGCAGCGTTGGATGCTGGCCGCTGCAGGGGCCGTGATGGGACTGTATCTGGTTTGGGTCTGCGGCGGATGGAACCGAAGCGCCACAGGACTGCTGCTTTTGTCGGGGCTTTTGCTGGCGGCGTCGGTGACCGACCTGCGGAAGCGGCAGATTCATGTGGACTGTGTGCTGTTTTACAGCTGCCTTTTTCTTGTGTATCATCTGACGGCTTTTTCCCTGGGGACGATGCTCTCTGCCCTTATCGGGGCGCTGGTGGGGGCTGCGGTGCTGGGCCTGCCCCGGCTGCTGCGGCCTCAGGCGGTAGGCGGCGGAGATGTTCTGCTGCTGGCGGCTTGTGGATTCATTTCCGGCTTTCCGGGCCTGTTGTATCTGATGTTCCGGGGGATGCTGGCAATGGCGGTATTCGGCGTCGTGCAACTGATACGGAAAAAGGTCCAGGTAAAAAGCAGTCTGCCCCTTGCGCCCTTTCTGCTCTTTGGCGCGCTCATTTGATTGGATGGAGGAACAGTGATGAAAGCTCAGATCAGCAAAATGGAGTATATGGTCATCCAGCCCCGCACCTATCTGGTGGCGGAACTGATGGAGGATGTGTGGCCGGTAGCTTATTGCGTCTCCATGGCGGAGCGCAATCAGATCCCCGGCCTGCTGCCGGTACACCGTCAGATGGTGGATAACCGGGTGCGCCTCTGCTTCGATATTACAGGAAAAAAGCGCCTGTCCGATCTGATAGGGGAACAGAATCTGTCGGAGGAAGGCATCCTGCGGCTGCTGCGAAATCTGACAGAAGCGCTGCACAATCTTCCGGAATATTTTCTCCAGGCCAGCCACTGTCTGCTGGAGGAGGAATATACTTTTGCCGACCAGAAGCTGGAAGTTTATCTTCCCCTGGTGCCCCTGGAGGAGGATCCGGGGGACGGCAGCGCCCAGCTGCGGGATTACCTGATCCGTCTGGTGGGCAGCTGTACCGCAAATGGACGCTCCGGCAGCCGGATTAATGAGCTGGTGGCTTATTTGATCCGCCCCGATTTTCAGTTGGAGGAACTGAGGAAGCTGCTGGAAAAGCTGTCCTCCGGCAGCTCCAGGTCCGTTTCTCCCGCTCAGTACCAGGTGGAACAGAGAACGGCGGCTCCTGTCGCGCCTACCGCTGCGCCGGTCAATTCCGTATCGCCCCAGCCTTCTGCCTCCCAGGGGGCAAACGTGTCTGTTCCTGCTTCTTCCGATGCCTCACAGCCCGCAAAGAAGGGATTTCCTGTCTTTGGCCACAAGGAGAAGGAGCCTAAAAAGCCCAAAGAAAAGAAGGAGAAGATCCCTCCCGCCGCGCCCAATCCCGGTTTTGCGGTGCCGGGTGTGAGCGATCCCGGCTTTGCGGTTCCCGGCGCTCCCGCGCCGGCGGTAAAGAAGGCGGAAAAAGCTTCCGGCGGTTTTGCCATCCCGGGGGGAGAGGCATCCGCTCCGGCTCAGGAGGAAAAGAAAAAGGGCTTCCAGCTTTTTGGCAAGAAGGAGAAGGCCCCCAAGGAAAAAGCTGTGGTGGAGATGAATAAGGAGCGCCATCTGGTGGCGGGAAATGGTCTCGGTATGGGGCCGGCCTCTTATCCTCAGCAGTCTTATCCCCAGCAAGCCTATCAGCCTCCGGTCCAGTCCGCTCCCCAGCAGGGAGCAGAACAGTGGCATGGTACCACCTTTTTGCAAATGGAGCAGAATCAGGGAGGAACCGCCTGCCTCACCGATGATATGCCCGGCATGGGCAGAAGCCTGACGGTAAGCTGTCAGGGAAGGCTGACAACCGTCACCCATTTCCCCTTTACCATCGGGCGGATGGGCTGTGACCTCATTCTTCCTCAGCCTACAGTGTCCAAAAAACATCTCACGCTGCTGGAGCAGGGAGGACAGTATTATGTTCAGGATGAGAACTCCAGCAATCATACCTATCTGGACGGACAGATGATTCCCCCCTATACCCCGGTGCTTCTGCCGGAGGAATGTCAGCTGCGTCTGGGGCGGGAGATCATCATCATCAAAACAGGTGTGTGACAGATGAGCAGGTATTCATATCAGACCGGTTACATCACCCATGTGGGAAAGGTGCGCTCCGTCAATCAGGACAGCCTGCTGATCCGCCGCGGCAGCATCGACGACCAGGATTTTCTGCTGCTGGCGGTGGCGGACGGAATGGGCGGAATGTCCCGGGGAGAGGTGGCCAGCAGCTGCGCCACAGGGCTTTTGGATCGGTGGTGGTCGGATCAGCTGCCCCGGCTGCTTTCCGGCGGTTTTGACTGGGAGCAGGTGGAAAACAGTCTGACTGTGGCGGTGGAGCAGGTCAATCACACCATTCGCCAAAGCGGCCAGGAGCATCCCGGTCAGGCGGGCACCACGCTGACGATGGCGTTTGTCTATCAGGGGGAATACCTTCTTCTCCAGGTGGGGGACAGCAGGGCCTATCTGGCGTGGGACGGTCCCCTCCGGCAGCTGACCAGGGATCAAACCTGGTGCGCCCGGGAAGTGGAGGCGGGACGTCTTACCCCCCAGGAGGCCGCCAATCATCCTATGCGTCATATGCTCATCAGCACCTTGGGGGTGCGGCCAGAGTACACCATGGAACGGCTTCGGGGAAGGCTTGCTTCCGGCAGCGGGCTGCTGCTGTGTTCCGATGGCTTTTATCAGGAACTGAACCCGGAATGGTTGGGGAAAAATCCTCCCTCCTCGGTCCAGGAGCTGTTGGATCAGCTGTTGGCGCGGGAGCTGGAGGGGTCCGCTTCCGATAACATCACCGCCGTTATGGTGCGGATGACAAAGAGCTGGAGGTAGAGCGGTGGAACAGCTGCGGATGCTGGTGGTGGCCCTGGGGCTGAGCCTGGGGGTGTGGAAGGATTTTACCACCGGAAAAATTCCCAACAAGCTCACAGTTCCTTTGGCTCTGGCAGGCTTTGGAATGTCCTTTTTTCTGGAAGGTCCGCTGGCATCAGCAGGGGGCTTTGCTGTGGGGGCCCTGATCGGCATGGGCTGCTGGCTGCTCCATCTGTTCCGCGCCGGGGACGCAAAACTCCTGATGGCGCTGGGAGCGCTGATGGGTTGGCGATGGCTCTGCGGCTGCTTTTGCTGGTCCCTGGTGATCGGCGCGGCCCTGGGCCTTGCTTTGCTGCTGGGAAAGGGACAGCTGCGGCAGCGGATGAAACGGATTTGGCAATATATCAAGGGGCTGATCCTGCTGCGATCCTTCCATCCTTATGAGCCTTTGGAGGGTACCCAGCGGGAGCTGCCCTTTTCGTTGCCTATCGCGCTGGGAGCAGCGGCGGCCTGGCTGTTTCCCCTTTTCTGAAAACCGGATGCCGCAGAAGGTCTGCCGAAAGGGAAGAGGGCCTTTTTCCCTGGAAGGTGTTGCCTATTATGATGAAGAACAGGAATGAAAGTATGAACCAGACCTTCAACGATACCTATGAAATCAAATCCCTCATTGGAAAGGGAGGAATGTCCGCCGTCTATCTGGCGGAGCATAAGCGGCTTCACACCCGATGGGCTGTTAAGCAGGTTTACAAGCGGCAGGCGGGGGGATTTGACTTCCTGGCGGAATCCAACATCCTCAAAAAGCTTCAGCATCCCATGCTGCCCCGGATTGTAGACATCTTCGAGGACGAAGACAATGTTTATGTGGTGGAGGATTTCGTCGAGGGAATCACCCTGGAGGACTGGCTCAAGGAGCATCAGCGGGTGCCGGAGGAGCAGGGAACCGGCTGGTTCAAGGACCTGTGCGGAGTGCTGGAATATCTTCACAGCCGCAAGCCCAACCCCATCGTCTACCGGGATATGAAGCCCTCCAATATCATGCTCCAGCCCGATGGCACCCTCAAGCTCATCGACTTCGGTATTGCCCGGGAATATAAGGAGGAGGCCACCGCCGACACCACTTATATCGGTACCAAGGGTTATGCCGCTCCGGAGCAGTTCGGCAAGGCCCAGACCGACGAACGCACCGATATTTACAGCCTGGGGGTGACCATGTACCACCTCCTCACCGGAAAAAGCCCCTATGAGCCCCCTTATCAGTTTGTCCCCGCCCGCCAGCTGGTGCCTCAGCTGAGCCCGGGCATGGAATATATTCTGTCCCGGTGCGTCCAGCCGGAACCGGCGGACCGTTATCAGAATGTGGGACAGCTGCTGGAGGATTTGGAGCACAGCTATCGCTTTGACCAGGCTTATCAAAAGGTGGTCCGCACCAAAAAGCTGCGGGCGATGGTGGTGGCAGTGATGTTCCTTGCCTCCCTGGCGCTGATGGGCAGCGGCTGGTGGGTGATGGGCAGGGAGGCTGTCGCCCGGGAAAATCAGATCGCCGCCCAATATGAGCAGATGCTCCAGGAAGCCCAGGGGTTATTGGATACCGATCCTCAATCGGCCCTGGAACAGATTCAGTCGGCCCGGCAGCTGCGCCCTCAGCGGGTGGAGAGCTATCGTCAGGAGGCTTATTATCTTTATCGCACCGGATCTTATGAGGATTGTGTCAATTACGCCCGTCAGCAGCTGGAAGCCTTTCCCGGAGATGGGGAGCTGACGCTGATTCTGGCCTCCGCCAGCTATGAGCTGGGGGACTATGAGACGGCGGCGGAAAACTTTTACCAGGGAGCCCAAAGTTCCCAGATGGACGAGGGGAACCTGCGGGATTATGCCGTCTGCCTGGCCCGTCTGAACCGGACGGAGGAAGCGGAAGAAGTGCTGGAACAGCTGTCGGCCACAGGAGCCGCCTCGGAGGTAACGGATTATGTCCGGGGTGAATTGTATTATGCCCAGAAGGAGTACGATCAGGCGGAAGAGGCATTCCAGTCCGCCCTGGGGGAAACGGAAGATTCTGCGCTCCGCCGCCGGTGCTATATGGCTCTGGCGGAGACCTATCGGGACAGCCTTCGTTATGACGATTCCATCGCTATCATCCAGCAGGCATTGACCCAGCCGGAGCTTCAGGGCAACACGGTGCTTTATGAGATGCTGGGGGCGGCCTATTACAACCGGGGCGTTCAAAACGGCAGCAGTGAGGATCTGACCCAGGCGGCGGAATACTTTACCCGGGTCACCGAAGCGGGCGTGGCAAAGGAATACCTGTATGTCAACGCCTTTACCGCCTGGCAGTCGGTGGGGCAGTATACCAACGCTTCCCAGGTGCTGGACCGGATGGAGGAAACCTATCCCAACTCCTACGTTCCCCACGCGCTCCGGGCAACGCTGTATATTCTGATCGAGAACACCAAGGCTCAGGACCAGCGAAACTATGCTCCTGCTGTCAGCGAGTATGAGCAGGCGGCGGCGCTGGCAGGGGGAAGCGATACAGATACCACCTATCTCCAGCAGCTGGAGGGGCTGATGGCACAGCTCCGGTCCGGCGGCTGGCTGAGCTGACAGAGGAGGAAGGGCTATGACCACGGGACAGATGCTTTTTTATGGCGGTGTGGGGCTGATGGTCCTCACTATTTTGACCGCTATTGTGTTTGCCGCCACCAAGCCCCGGTATGTGCCGGGAAAGGTGGAGACTGCCGATGCTTCCCCGGCCCCAAAGCAGCAGAAGGGGACGGCGGGCAAAAATGCGGCATCCCCAAAGCTGACGGCACAGAAGGCGGAAAACGGAACCCAAAAGCTGGATGATCTCTTTGAGCAGCTGGATGCGGAAGCCACCGAGCTGTTGGGCGATGACATCCACCAGAAAAAGGGGGATAGAACCCAGCTGCTGATGGATGACAGAACCCAACTGCTGGAGGAGGCAAAAATGGAATTACTGGAAAATGAGAAAACCCAGCTGCTGGAGGAGGCAAAAATGGAACTGCTGGAAAATGAGAGAACCCAGCTGTTGGAAGATGAAAAAACCCAGCTGCTTTAAAAACCAGGGCAAATCAGAACGGGCAGTTGCTTTGACAGTGATAATTCTGTTCAGGGCGCCTGCGCAGAGCTTTTCTGTCCGGATTCGGCTCGGGGCGGGGAAATTGTCCATGATGTCTTTTCACAGCCTTTGACGCTTCGCAGCGGCGGTTCCACAGGAAGCGGATGAAGCTCGGTTAATTGTACAAAATCCAGGAAATCAAAACAAACCTCCTGACGGAATCAGCTCCCGGCAGGAGGTTTTCTGTATCATGTGAATTTCCGGGAGCTTTGCCCCGGCGCAGGATGGATTCGCGTTCACAGCCGCGGGACATTTTTACAGGGCGGTCCATCATTTCCCGGTAAAGTTTTGTCCCCTTGTCCAGTTAAGTCCTCCTTTTTGCTTTTGCAGTTATTTTTTGGTATACTGAAATCAAGTTTTCCCGCTGTGGTTTGAGGGGGAAAATCATGTTTTCCTGAAAGGGAAGTGTGTTCATGGAATCCATTGAAACCCCACGTCTGCTGCTTTTGCCCTCCCACCCGGACCTGGGGGAGAAAGCCGCCGCTTTTTATGAGAAGAACCGGGCCTTTTTTGCGCCCTTGGATCCCCGGAGGGAGGAGTCTTTCTTTCTTCCGGAAGGTCAGCAGACACTGCTGCGCCGGGAACAGGAACAGTTTCAGCAGCGGCAAAGTTTTCGATTCTATCTGGTCCGCCGGGAGCAGCCGGGGGAGATCATCGGCCTGGCGGGGCTCAACAACATCGTCTGGGGAGCTTTTCGCTCCTGCTTTCTGAGCTATAAGCTGGGGGAGGAGTTTCAGCATCAGGGCTATATGACCGAGGGGGTGAAAGCCCTTTGTCAGTGGGGGCTGGAGAAGCAGGGGCTCCACCGGATCGAGGCCAACATCATGCCCCGCAACCTGCCTTCCATCGCCGTGGCAAAGCGGTGCGGTTTCCAGCTGGAAGGAAGGTCCCCCAAATATCTGCGCATTGCGGGAGTGTGGGAGGACCATCTCCATTTTGTGCTGCTGGGGCCGGACGAGCAGTAAAACCGGGCCGGAGCTCCTTCTGACAGCTGAAAAGGGCGAAGGAGCGGGATGATCTGGCGGAAGCCCGTTATCAGCGGTTCCCGGCGGGGAAGTTCCGCACCGGCATGGAAATTTTCGCCTGATCCAAAGCGCCTTTCAGCTTTTCCTGCAGATCGTAATACACCGTCCAGTAATCGGCGGTATCCGTCCAGGCTTTGCAGACCATCACCATCCCCAAATCGTCGTGGCGGTCCACCCGGGCGGTGGGAGGAGGCTCTTTGAGGACCAGGGGATGCCGGGCCATCTCAGCGGTAAGGAGGCGTTCCGCCTGAGTCAGGTCGCTGTCGCGGCTGATGGTCAGGGAAACATCCACCCGTCTGGAGGCCTCGCTGCTGTAGTTGGTGATTCTGGCGGTGGTCACCTGGCCGTTGGGAATCATGATCCGCTTGTTGTCCGGAGTGTTGAGGGTGGTGTGGAGCAGTTCCACCTGAGTGACAGTACCGGAAATGCCATCGATGTCCACATAATCTCCCAGCTGAAAGGTTTTGGTCAGCACCAGCTGGACGCCTCCCGCCAGGTTGGCCAGGGAGTCCTTTACCGCCAGGGAGAGGGCGAGGCCCACAGCCCCCAAAGCGGTGACAATGGAGCTGGGCTCCACGATATTCATGGCGTCCGCCACCGAGATCCCCACCAGCACATAGCAGAAGATCCGCAGCACCGAACAGAGAAAGGGAATGGCGGCATTGTTGATGGAAGTGCGTCGGAGCATCCGCCCTACAAGGGCCACCAGCGCCTTGGTCAGCAGGACGCCCAGCACGATTGTAGCCGCCAGCATCAGCAGCCAGCCTCCCAGCTTCAGCAGAGGGGAGGAGAGGTCCCTGGTCAGTTCCTGATAGAGTTGATCCATGATGCACACTCCTGTTTCGCCCCTTCCCCCTGGTGAGAATGGGCGTTTTTTGTTCCAATTGTAGCGTAAACATGAAAAAAGACAAAATCATCGGCTTTTTTGGGATTTCTGCCCGCTTTCAAAACAGCGATGATAATGGTATAATATATGACATCCTTAAAATGGGGTCGGTTGACGATCTTTTTCCCCGTGGCAGCCAGTGGCTGCTTTGGAGGACAGAAAGAATGTTCCAACCGACGTACAGGCGTACAAGCCGGGAAGGAGAAAACCGCTTCCTCTCAAGGACTGCCATCTTTCTCCATTGTCTGGGCTTCCGCTGTTGTCCTCATATCATTCCCAGGTATGCTTTCATCATACCGGCCCGGGTCCGTTCAGTTCCTGGACGGGCCTGCTTTATCACCATGAACAGGAGATCATCACTTATGACTCAGTTTTCCCCTGAACAATACCGCCGGCTGAAGCTGGAGATATTGGGCCATCTTTTTGGCAAGCTCAACGAAATGCAGCGCTCCGCAGTTTACGCCGTTAAAGGTCCGGTGCTGATTCTGGCGGGGGCCGGCAGCGGCAAAACCACCGTCATCATCAACCGTATTGTCAATCTGCTGCGGTTTGGCTCCGCTTCGGAGGAGGGGGAGGTCCCAGTGCTGTCCCAGGAGGAAATGGACCTGCTGGAGCAGTGTGCCCGGGACGGTTCCCGCCTGGAGGAAGCGGCGGACCTCATCGCCTGGGACCGGCCCAAGCCCTGGAACGTTCTGGCCATCACCTTTACCAATAAGGCGGCGGCGGAACTGCGGCAGCGGCTCACTGACGCTTTGGGAGAGGACGGCCAGGAAGTGATGGCGGCCACCTTCCATTCCACCTGCGTCCGCATTCTCCGCAGCGAGATCAGTCATCTGGGCTACCAGTCCAGCTTCACCATCTATGACGCTGATGACAGCCTCCGGGTGGTGAAGGAGTGCCTGGCGGAGCTGAATCTGGACGAAAAGCAGTTCCCGCCCAAAACACTGCTGGGGATCATCTCCTCCGGCAAGGATAAAATGCTCACCCCGGAGCAGCTGGGCCGCTCGGGAGGGGACAACTACCTGATGCAGACCGCCGCCAAGGTCTATCAGCAGTACCAGAGCCGTCTGAAGACCGCCAACGCGGTGGACTTTGACGATCTGATCATTTTGACCGTGCGGCTGTTTCAGCAGTTCCCGGAGGTGCTGGAGAAATATCAGCGGCGCTGGAAGTACATCATGGTGGACGAGTACCAGGACACCAACCATACCCAGTATCTGCTGGTGAGCCTGCTGGCGGGACGCCACCAGAATCTGTGCGTGGTGGGGGACGACGACCAGAGCATCTACAAGTTCCGCGGCGCCACCATTGAAAATATCCTCAGCTTTGAAAATCAGTTTAAGGATACCAAGGTCATCCGCCTGGAGCAGAACTACCGCTGCACCTCCCATATTCTGGACGCGGCAAACCATGTCATTGCCAACAACCTCAGCCGAAAGGGCAAGACCCTTTGGACCGACAACGGCGAGGGGGCCAACATTCAGGTCTTTAACGGCACCGACGAGCGGCGGGAGGCTTCCTTTATTGCCGACGTCGTTCAGCGGGACGTCCGGGAGGGAGGAGCCTACCGGGATCACGCGGTCCTTTATCGGATGAACGCCCAGTCCAGCGTCATTGAGCAGATGTTTATCCGCAGGGGTATCCCTTACCGGATCGTGGGAGGGCAGAACTTCTTTGGCCGCAAGGAGGTCAAGGATGTGCTGGCATATCTCAGCGTCATCAATAATCCCGCCGACACCCTGCGGCTGAAACGGATCATCAACGAACCCAAGCGGGGCATCGGCGACGCTACCCTGGACACCGTGGAGGAAATTGCCGCCATGGTGGGGCAGACCCCCTTTGAGGTGATCGCCGCCGCCCGGGATTACGCTCCTCTGAGCAAAAAAGCGGGGGCTCTTGTTCCGTTTGCCTCCCTGATTTCGGAGCTGAGCGAGCTGGCGGAGACCAGTTCTCTCATTGATACCCTGGACCAGGTGCTGGAGCGGAGCGGCTACACCGCCGCCCTCAGGGCCAAGAACGATATGGAAAGCCAGGGACGGCTGGAAAACGTGGAGGAGCTGCGGACCACCGTCATCAAATATATGGAGGAAACAGAGGAGCCCAGCCTGTCCGGCTTTTTGGAGGAAATTGCCCTGTACACCGATCTGGACAGTCTTTCGCCGGAGGACGATGCGGTGGTGCTGATGACCCTCCATTCCGCCAAGGGATTGGAATTTCCTGTGGTATTCATCGCCGGTATGGAGGAGAATATCTTCCCCAGCTCCCGGGTCCTCAACGACCCCACCGAGATCGAGGAGGAGCGGCGTCTGGCTTATGTGGGCATCACCAGAGCCAAGCAGCGCCTTTACCTCACCAGCGCCGGGGAGCGGATGCTCTTCGGCCATACCACCCGCAACCGCCGCTCCCGCTTCACCGGGGAGATCCCCCGGGAGATCATCAACCTGCAGGATGAGACCATGCGCAGCTACAGCTTTGGCGGCGGTACCGCTGCCAGACCCATGTCGCCGGGGGTCCGTCCTGCGTCCATCCCCAAGCCCGCCTCCGCCGTTCCCAAGAAGGACGAGCCCTTCACCCTCAAGGCGGGGGACCGGGTGCGCCATTACAAATTTGGAGATGGCAAGATCCTTTCCGTCACACCCATGGGCGGGGATCATCTGGTGCAGATCGCCTTTGATTCCGGCAGCACCAAGAAGCTGATGGCCAGCTATATCAAGCTGGAAAAGATCGGCTGAGAAGAAGGAGGAACCTACATGAAAGTAACTCTGCTTGCCTATACCCCCGCCCCGGAGATCACCGTGGCCGCAGCCGCTAAGCTGTGCTATTCCCCGGCGGAGATCGGCACGGTGATGGACAACCTGGACGAGGAGAAGGCAGCCAAGTTTTTGGATATGCTGGCCAGTCTGGGCCATGAGAGCCCCATCGAACACGCCAGCTTCACCTTTGGAATCGAGGGGGTTTCCCGCTCCCTGCTGGCCCAGATCACCCGTCACCGCATCGCCTCCTTCAGCGTCCAGAGCCAGCGGTATGTCCGGGAGGATCATTTTGACTTTGTCACTCCGCCGGAGATTTCCGCTGATGCGGAAGCCGCGGAGGAGTTTCGCCTGGCCATGGAGGAGGCAGAGGCCCATTATCAGAAGCTGGCCGCCATCCTCAAAAAGAACCATGCCGCCCGCCTGACGGCCCAGGGGATGGAGGAGAAGGAGGCACTGAAAAAGGCGGAAAAATCCGCCATTGAGGATGCCCGCTTTGTGCTGCCCAACGCCTGCGACACCAAAATGATCATGACCATGAACGCCCGGAGCCTGCGGAACTTTTTCCGGGAGCGGTGCTGCAGCCGGGCTCAGTGGGAGATCCGGGCGGTGGCAAAGGAGATGCTCCGTCAGGTGCGCCAGGTGGCTCCCCATTTGTTTGCCCAGAGCGGTCCTCCCTGCCTGAAAGGCCCCTGCCCCGAGGGAAAGATGAGCTGCGGCAGGATGGCACAGGTACGGGAAGAATATGCTTCCCTGGGTGTCAACGAGGAAGGCTGATGGAAGAAGGCGGGGAAAAATGGGCAAACTGATTGTAATTGAAGGGTTGGACGGCAGCGGCAAGGCCACTCAGACCGGCTTGCTGTGTCAGGCTCTGGAACGGGAAGGAAAAGAGCCCCGGCGCATCACCTTTCCCGACTATGAATCCCCCTCCTCGGCGCTGGTGAAAATGTACCTGTCGGGAGAGCTGGGCGGCGTGGACGAGGTGGGCGCTTACGGCGCGTCCCTCTTTTATACGGTGGACCGCTATGCCAGTTATCTGAAAAACTGGAAGAAGGATTATCAGGGAGGAGGACTGATCCTTTCCGACCGGTACGCCACCTCCAATATCCCTCATCAGATGTCAAAGCTCCCCCGGGACCAGTGGGACGATTATCTCCACTGGCTCCGGGAGCTGGAATATGAGCGGGTGGGACTGCCCGTCCCCGACCTGGTGATTTATCTGGACATGGATCCCAACACCTCCCGGCGGCTGCTGACCAAGCGGTATCAGGGGGATGAAAGCCGCAGGGATATTCACGAAAAGAATCTGGAATACCTTTTTCAGTGCCGGGAGGCGGCCCTTTACGGCGGAAAAAAGGAAGGCTGGCAGATCATCCGCTGCTGCGATGGCAGCGATCCCTATCCGCCGGAGGAGATCCACCGTCAGGTGCTGGCGGCGGTCCGTCCGGTGCTGGGATGATGATAGCCAAAGAGGAAAGAAAGGAATTTTATGCTGGAATTTAAGCCCATTGAATGTACCGATCAGCAGGCGATGAACCGTTTTCTG
>CASFXA010000072.1 GCA_949298535.1 uncultured Oscillospiraceae bacterium | reverse complement strand
GCGTCCGCCGGGTCCTTGGCCTGGTGAAATTTGAAAATCATCTCTTCCGGTGAGAGGCTTCCGATGATCTCCACCTTACCCCGGGGTGTGGACATGATATAACGGATGCACTTTCCCTGGCCGTTTTGCATATTCTTGGCGCCGTCCACAATCTCAGCACCTCGGCGCAGTGGCACCTGGAACTGATTCTTTACTCCCCGCACCGGGCGGCACTGGAACACATAGTAAGGCACCACGCCTGCAACCGTCAGCTCCCGCAGCAAAGTCCCCAGCACCATCGGGTCATCGTTCACTCCCTTGAGCAGCACCGTTTGGTTCTTCACAATAATGCCCATCTCATTGAGCAGATGGATCACCGCCCGGGAAGAGGGGGTCAGTTCCCTGGGGTGGTTGAAATGGGTGACAATGTAAATCTGCTTTTTCGGGGCGTAAGTTCGGAGAATCTCCTGGAGACGCTGGTCCTTCAGCACCCGATCCGGCAGCACCACCGGAATCCGGGTTCCAAAGCGGATCAGATCCAGATGGTCCATAGCGGTAAAGGCCGCCAGATACTTTTCAATCATGGTGTCCGACAGCATGAAAGAATCCCCGCCGGAAATCAGAACATTGGAAATCTCGGTGTGCTGGGAGATGTAGCGGACAGCGCTGTCGAAGTTCTTGCTGATTTCCTCATCGCTCATGCCCACCAGCCGTTTGCGGAAGCAATGACGGCAGTACATGGCACAATGGTTGGTGGACAGAATCAGCGCCGTTTGGCTGTACTTGTGCTGTAAGCCCACCTCCACCGTGTTGTCCGCTTCCCCGCTGGTATCCAGTGCCCCATCCCAGTCGCTTTCCCGGACGCTGGGAATCGCCATTTTCCGGATAGGGTCATCCGGGTCCCTGGGGTCAATCAGGGACAGGTAATACGAGGGCACCGCCATGGGAAAGACCGATATGATATTTTCCAACATTTTTTCTTCTCCCGCTGACAACCCAAGATATTCTTTGACTTCTGATGCATGCTTATAACGCTTTTCCATATTCGCCATATCCATTGTGCCCTCCTTTTTCATATTCGCCAATGTTTGAGCCATCGCATGGGATGCGATATGGTACAATTATAACGCTTGTGTTTTTCTTTGTCAAGAAATTGCACAAAAACGCCAAATATCATCCCTTCGGCGTTGTATGTTTTGCTATATTCCTTTTTGGGAGTAATCCCGAGGACCATAAATGGCAGTTCCAATACGCACCATAGTGGCTCCCTGGGAGATTGCCGCGGCATAGTCCTGGCTCATGCCCATGGACAAAACGTCCATGCTGGTATTCTTTAAGTCTGCAGCACGGGCCTGTTCCTGAAGTTCCCGCATCCGGGCGAAATAGCCCAATGTCTCCTCCGGCGCAGCTTCTGCCGGGGGAATGGCCATCAATCCCCGCACCCGGATGTTCGGCAGGTTCCCCGCTTCTTCCAGCAGGGACCAGAGGTTCTCGGGCGTAACGCCGCTTTTGCTCTCTTCCCCGCCGATGTTCACCTCCAGCAGAATATCCTGCACCAGATTCTGCCGCTGGGCAGCGGCGTGAATTTTCTGCATCAGTCGAAGGCTGTCCACGCTGTGAATCAGTGCAGCCCGGCCCACCACCTTGTTCACTTTGTTGGTTTGCAGATGGCCGATAAAATGCCCCGGCTTTCCCAGATAGGCTCCGGCATCAGTTTTTTCCACCAGCTCCTGAACGTGGTTTTCCCCGAACACATCGATATCCAGCCCGGCGCTGAAGCGAACTTCCTCCACCGTGCGGGTTTTGCAGGCGGCGCATAACTGAATCTCCTCCGGCCTCCGGCCAGCCTGGATGGCCGCCCGGGCAATCTCCTCCCGAATCCGGGCCACAGCCTCCGTCATATGTTCCATCTGTTGCTGCGTCAGCATATTTCCTCTCCTCCCAGCTGAATTTTTCCATAATTATAGCACATTTCTTTTCTGGGAGCAATCCGTCAGATATTGACAAAGAAAAATCCCATCGGTATCATTAGATAGGAAACGTTTTTGAAAAAGAGGAACCGTTATGAATTTATCCA
>CASFXA010000071.1 GCA_949298535.1 uncultured Oscillospiraceae bacterium | reverse complement strand
CGATCCTTCTTCAAAGGCCTCCAATTCAATAGAGGGGTAAAGGCGTGTGAATTCCTGAAAAATTGTAGGGAACAGAAAAGAGCCGATCATGGGAGGGATACCAATTTTAATATGATTCTTTCTGTTTCCCAAATCCTGCATTTTTGAAACGACCTCTTCTGAACGGGACAACAAATCTGTTGCCATATTCAAAAAAACTTCCCCTTCGTCAGTAATATATAACTTGCGATTAATTCGCTGAAAGAGGCAAACGCCAAACTCTTCCTCCAAATCCTTGATGGCATTGGAAATAGAAGGCTGTGAAATATGCAGTTTTTCAGCAGCTCTGGAAATGTTGTTTTGATTGTTGCAGACAGTGATGAAATATAAAAGCTGAAAGAGTTTCACGGCTGTTTTCACCTCGCAAAATAGCATATCCGGCTTTGGTGGTAATTGGCTTTGTACAAATGATTATAAAGCGCTTGCAGAAGGAACGCAAGAGATAAACCTCTGGATTTGTGAAATTGAGAACTTATCACTATTGTTATAGAAGAAGACATTATTTTGCTGAAAAGGAGACGGGATGTTTTTTCCTGCTCTGAACAACCTCAAAAAAACTTGTGGCCAAATAAAAAGCGCCCTGGGAAAAATCACTTCCTCAGGTGCGCCTAAAAACATGAAAAAACGAAGAAACAAAAGGGAATGAATCCAAAGCTGAAAACAATCCCCATTATCTCCCGAAATCAGATCTGCTGGATAAAAGTTTCCATCACTTTCATCGCGGCTCCCAAAGCCGCCGTACCGGTTTTATGGCGGCTTTCCTTGATAAATTGCCCTTCTTCGCCAAAAGTATTTCTTTGAGCGACCTTTTGGCGGATCAGAGGCAAATGGGGAGCGATATAATTTCCCACATATCCGCCTAAAACAATCTCACAATCCAAAAGCATATGAATGTTGTTGAGAGCGATGGCCAGATAATCAGTATACTCCTCCCATACCTGCGTCACATCAGGATCTCCCTGCGCCAATCTGGTAAAAAACAGTTCCAGCTTTCCCTCTGTGATGTTGGACAAACGGGTGGCATTGCAGTAGGCGTCCAGGCAGCCTTGTTTTCCGCAATAACAGCATTCCCCGTTGGGGACGATTGTCATATGTCCTGCTTCTCCGCAGCGGAAATTTTGCCCCTGTATCAGCTCCCCTTCAGCGAAAAGGGAACCGCCTACGGTGTTGCTCAGGGAAAGATAGAAAAAATGTCTGGACTGCTCTCCGTCAATCCCTTCCCCATAGGCGCCTGCATTGGCGTCGTTGAGAAAAAAGCAGGGATAAGGGAAAAAAGCGCTGACCATCTCAAAGGGAAGCTCCCTGATTCCCAACGCGTGAGAATAGGTGATGGTTTGCCGGTCCAGATTCACAATTCCAGGGAAAGAGATTCCCAGCCCCAGAATTCGCTGGCGGTCAGCTCCGCTTTTGTCCAAGAAATCCTCCAGCAGCTCATTTACTTCCTGATAATAGGAAGACTGCTGGACAAATGGCTTTCCAACGCGGGTGCGGTTGAGAACATTCCCTGACAAATCAATCAATACCAAACCAATATGATTTTTGGTCAGATCCAATCCCACGGCGAGCTTTGCCCAGGATGCAATGGACAGTGCTTTGGCCCGTCTCCCGCCAGTGGATTGCAGTTCACCGCTTTCTTCCACCAGCCCCCGTCCGATCAGTTCTTTGGTAATTTGAGTGACAGTTGGTAGGCTGATCTTTGTTTTATAAGCGATGTCAGGGTTGGATACGGTGCCATGGCTGCGGATATACCGGAAGATGCGGTTGCGGTTGTTTTTCTTGATTTCCATGTTGCTCAGCTGCTTTTTTTCCATGCCACACCCTCCATTCCGAGCTTACAGCGGCGGTCCGTTTGAACTTTGTTGTTAAAATTTAAAACAAGGGGATTACCTTTGTCTTCATCTGCCGGGGCGCGAGAAATTATGTGATCGATTTTGCCGGATCAAAAGAACGCAGCATTCTGTATGGTTTGTGTGGGGGAACATATCCACAGGCTGGATAGCGCAGACCTGGTATCCCTTTTGTGTCAGATAGGTCAGATCCCTGGCTTGCGTTTCCGGATTACAGGAAATATAGACCACCTTTTGCGGGGCGAGTTTTACCAGGGAGGACAAAAACGCCAGATCGCTTCCTGCCCGGGGAGGATCCATCAGCACCACGTCCGCGGTTTCTCCCTCTGCGGCCATTTCCTCCATGAATTCACCTGCATCGGCACAGTGAAAATAAATATTGGAGATGCGGTTGCGTTTCGCGTTTGCGATTGCGTCCCGGACAGCATCCCGATTCAGTTCCACCCCCAAAACCCGTCCGGCTTGCCGGGCGGCGATCATACCGATGGTACCAATGCCGCAGTAGGCGTCGATCACCCGCTCGGTTCCATTCAGCTGCGCCATTTCCAAAGCCTTGGAGTACAGAACCTCTGTTTGAAGGGGATTGATTTGGTAAAAAGATTTGGCGGAAATACGAAATACGCAGCCGCACAGCGTATCCTCAATATACCCGGGGCCATACAAAACCTTTTCATGTTCCCCCAATACCATACTGGTGAAACCGGGATTGATGTTCTGCAGGATGGTTGTGATTTCCGGATGCTTTTCCCGCAAAAGTTCCACAAAGCGATTCTTGGACGGGAGAATAGGGGAGGCCGTCACCAAAACCACCATAATTTGACCGCTGGCAAACCCCCGCTTCACCAGTACATGGCGCAGCAGCCCTTGTCCCGTTCGCTCATCAAAGGGTTGGATGCGCAACAGCGGAAGTATCCTGCGAATGGAGACGATGATCTCATCCGCTTTCCGATCTTCAATCATACAGCTGTCCACTGAAACGATCCGGTGGGTGCTGGATTGGTAAACCCCCGAAACAATCCGACGGTTCCGGTCCAATCCAAAGGCGGCCTGCACCTTATTGCGGTAATGATAGGGATACTCCATTCCCAGGATCGGCTCCACGGAATGAAACTTTCCCAGCAGCCGCTCCACCTTTCCCTGTTTCCAGCGCAGCTGCTGGGGATAGCTCATATTTTGCAGCTGGCAGCCGCCGCATTTTTTCGCGAGAGGGCAGGGGGATGGATTCGCGGCCACAGAGGATTTTTTGCCGGAAGCATCGGAATGAAAAGTTTTATTCATAGCAGAACCTCATTTTGAGCGTTTGAGATGGGGGATGAAGATACGGAACAATTTCTGAGGCAGCTCAAAGACGAATACGATTCCCAGCACCATCGCTACCGCCACTTTGATGGTTTCAAATCCTTTGGCAGAGGACAGCTCCGTTTCCCCCTGGAGCAGGTAATAGGAAGTCCAATAAATGCCGCCTCCAGGAACCAGGGGCAAAATGCCGGAGATCAGAAAAATTGTCACAGGACAGCGTTCCCGGATAGCAAAAAAACGGGAGAGCAGCGCTACCAGCGCCGTAGCAAAAAAAGCGGCTTCCGCCGGGGAGGCGGATGGAGCCAGAATCAGATAGCAACTCCATCCCAGGGCGCCCGTCACGCCACAGGTGAGGTAATAAGGCCTTGGAACATGGAACAGCAGCGCAAAGGCGATGGTGCCAATGAAAGCGAACGTAATTTGCAGCAGCATTACAGAAACCCTCCTGTCAAGCGTTGATAGAGGGTATATACCAGCATCACGCCTGCAACGATGCACAGAGACACCAGCATGGCATCCAGCATCCGTACGCTGCCGGCGATATAGTCTCCATCGGCAATATCTCTGATGGCAGTTGTAAAGGAAACGCCGGGCAGCAAAGGGACAATGGACCCGATGACAATCTGGTTTAAATTGACGCCCATCCCCAGACGAAACAAAATTACAGAAACCAAAGTGGCAATGGCGCTGCCGCCGATGGTGGAAGTAATTTTAGAAAGGGTGCGATTTTCAATGGCGTAGAGATAACAGTACAGCAGCAGTCCCGCCCAGAAGGAGGCGAAGCAATCCGGCAGATTTCCGCCGAACAACAAGCAGAAACATCCGCTGCCCACGCCGGAGGCCAGTATTCGGGCGGGTGCGGATTTTTTTGGCATGGCGTCTATTTCTTCCAGCCGCTGTCTGGCTTCCTCCAGGGTGTGTTCTCCCCGGGAAATTTCTCTGGAAAGCTGGTTGACTGCTTCCACCTTGTCCAATCGGGCGCCGCTGAGGGGAATATGTTTGACCTTAGCGAAATATTCCTCCCGCTGACTGCCGGCTGTGGTAAAGATGCCGCTGCTTAACACAAAGGAATTGCAGGATTCAACGCCATAGGCGTTGGTGATTCGATCAATGGTTTCTTCCACCCGGAAGATCTCCGCGCCGCTTTGGAGCAATATGTTGCCGGCGTAAACAGCGATCTCCAAAGCCTCGCTGTGGTCCTGCTTCATGGAATCCCTCCTGGGTGCGCCGGCTGTCACCGGAGCGCAGGTTTATTTTTTCAAAGCAAGCCCGACAGCCCCCTTTTTTGACAGGAGACTGCCGGACAGCGGAAAACGGTGCGGTATTACAAAAGCTCGCGGCGCAGTTCCTCCCCGCTCTTGGGGCTGAGATAGGCGGGAGGAATATCGAAGAGCGTCACGCAGCCGGTGCGGCCTTCCTGATTCATCCGGAAAGCGGCTCTGGCGCAGGCGGTGAGAATGGAAGAGGTAAATTCAGGGTTGGAATCCAGCTTCAGGCTATATTCCACAACATGGGTGTTTTCATCATTCCAGCCGGTTTTTCCGCTGGTGATGACAAAACCGCCGTGGGGGATCCCGCTGTGATCCCGCAGCAGCTCCTCCTGGGTGATAAAATGCACGGTGGTATCATAATCCGCGAAATAATCCGGCATCGTTTTGATCTCATTTTCGATCCGGGCGGTATCCGCGCCTTCCTTTGCTACCACAAAGCACTCCCGGGTGTGTTTCTGCCGGGTGGTGAGAACAGGCTGAGAGCCGGAACGCACAGCATCCAGGGCGGCGTTTACGGGAATGGTATACTGACGGGCGTCCGCTACGCCGTCAATGCGGCGGATTGCGTCAGAATGTCCCTGACTGACGCCCTTGCCCCAGAAGGTATAGGTGCTGCCGCCAGGCAGAATGGACTGCGCATACAGGCGGCTGACGGAGAACATACCAGGATCCCAGCCGGCGGAAATAACGCTGACTTTTCCCCCTTTGCGGGAGGCCGCATCTGCGGCAGCGAAATGTTCCGGAATACGGGGGTGCGTATCGAAGCTGTCTACCACATTAAAGAGAGCGGCAAATTCCGGAGTTTGCACCGGAAGATCGGTGGCGCTTCCGCCGCAAAGGATCATAACGTCGATCTGATCGGCCATAGCGGGGGCATCAGAAACGGAATAAGCCTTTACGCCAGGGGTAAGGAGAGAAATTTTGGAGGGATCTCTGCGGGTGAATACGCCGGCCAGCGTCATATCCGGATTGTGACGGATCGCGCACTCCACGCCCCGTCCCAGGTTGCCGTAGCCAAGAATACCAATACGAATGGTCATCAACAATTTCTCCTTTCCAGGTCAAAGCAGCAAAGACGCGCCTTTGCCGCTGCCGCAATGATTATTATACGACGTCTGATTATAGCATTTTTTTCCCAAGGTCACAAGACCCTCCGAGTGGGGAAAAGCGGCAGGGCGGCTCACTTTTTTAGGTGTGAAGCTTCTTTGTCCGTCTGAGAAAAGGAGAGAGATTGGGGAAGGGGGAGAAGACATCGTCCCCACCCCGTTGTTTGAAAAAAACAGAGGAGCGCCTTTCTGCCCTTTGACAGAATGGCGTCCCCTCTCGCAGCGCTTTGATGAGAAACTATCCGGGAATAATTTCCCGAACCGTGAGGCGGTTTTCCTCTACAGTAAAATGAACTTCCATTCCGCAAAAAGAAAAACCATATTGCCGTTCCGGATCATGATGATAGGAGGGTCTTGGATCCTGCGCCAGCACTTCCGTCAGCCCTTCCAGGCGGTCCGGCGGAACCATACTCCTCCATGGTTCCGGAAATTCCACCTCCAGCCGATAGCTCCGCAATGGTTCTGCAAAGCCTCCCAAAGCCTCGGGATAACTGTCGGCAAAGGGGAGATAGGGCTTGATGTCAAAGATGGGCGTATGATCCATCAGGTCGGCCCCTGTTACCTCCAGCACCGGCCCCAAGGAGGCGTCCATGTGAATTCCCTCCAGTTTGACGGCGGACAAGCCGATGGCGTTGGGGCGAAAAGGGGAGCGGGTAGCGAACACGCCCATCCGCTTATTTCCCCCCAGCCGCGGGGGACGAACGGTGGGGGACCATTCCTCCCGCACAGCCTGGGAAAACTCCCACAGAAGCCAGATGTGGGAGAACTGCTCCAATCCCCGCACCGCATCTGGATTGCGAAACGGCGGTTCAAAAATAATTTGAGCCGTGAGGCTTTTTACCAATCCGCTCTGTCGGGGAATACCGAATTTTGTAGGAAAATCAGAGCGAATTCGGGCAATGACCTTGAAGGTGCGGCTTTCTGTTTCCATCGTAAAACCTCCCGCTGTTCTGAATCTCGGTTTTTCACCGAAATTACAACATCTTTTTTCTGCGGAAATAGATGATTTCGGCTGCCACAATTCCCGCAGAAATCAGGATCACAGCCAGATAACCGTATCGCCAGTGCAATGCCAGCATCTCAGAAAAATTCATTCCATACCAGCCTGCAATCAGCGTCAGGGGCAAAAATATTGTGGTGACCACCGTTAAAAATGTCATGGTTTTATTTTGTTCCACCTCGATCTGGGACTGGTACAGTTCCCGGATCTGAAGCAAATATTCCCGAAGACGTTCACAATGGTTATGGAGGCGGTCCGTACGATTGATATACAGCTGCCAGCTCCGGGTTTCCTCCTCTCCTACGGGCAGGCAAAGACACTGCTGCATCTGTTCCCCCAGATCTCCCATCTGTTCGTAGTAGAAGTGATAGCCGGACAGTTCCTTGCGGCAGTCAATAATTCGTTGGTAGAAATGCTCCGGGATATGTTCCAGCAGCTCATCTTCCAGTTGAGACAGTCGTTGCTCCATCTGCTGAAGCATGGACAGATCATCGGCAATCAGCAGCTCCAGCAGTTCAAGGAGCAAACGCAGCGGATGGGAAACGTTGCGGGCGTTTTCCAACTGCTTCACCACTTCCGCCAGCCTGCCGTCACTTCCGGTGTCCACCAGAATCAGCTGCTCAGCGTTCAGATAAAATCCGAAGGACAGCTGCTGGTGTGGAATATGAATCAGACCCTGACTGCAAAAGGAAAAGTTTTCTCCCTTGGCATAGCGGATGTGCGCCAGATCCTGTAACAGAACCTTTCCCTGATATAATTTTTCAGCAATGGCGGCATATTCCTCCTGGGAGAGCAGTTGTATCCCCGACCGGTTGGAGCGATCCTCTGATTGCGGGGAAGCGGGTATAGAATTTGTCATAACGCAAATGCCCCCTTCAGTAAAGTATAAAAAACATCTGCTGCAAACAGTACGCCTAAAAGGGCGGCAGCGACAGACTGAACCCGGGAGGAAATTCTGCGCAGGAAGCGATCAAAACAAGGCTGGAGAAAATATAAAATAACAAGGCCGCCCAAACCGAAGCGGATGCTGGGATTCAGCGCGATCCGTCCCTGAAAGTTGAAGGAAAAACGGGTGTAATCCCACATCCAGCTTCCCACGGTCCACTCCATCAAATAGCTGGCAATCAGTTCCACTGTTGTGGCAACCGCCATGACTTCCAGAAACACCAGAAGAGGGGTGAGAACAGATGCTCCAAAGGGGAGTTTTTTCTTTTTGGCGCCGGAGAGAAGTCCAATTATCAGCAGCGCTCCGAAGCCATAAACCACACAGTAAGGTCCCACAAGAACTCCTCTGTCAGAATAACCCCATCTGTAAACCACCACCTCAAGAAAAACCTCGTAACACCACCCGAGAAAAGAGTAAAACAGGAAGCAGAGAAAGAGCCTCTCCAATTTTTGACGCATTCTGCATCGCTCCTTCGTAATTGTTTTTGCTTTTTTATACGGTCTTGCCGCGGTGAGATTTTACGAAGAGATGGTTTCCTGGTTTGCCTGAGGCAGGGGAGATCGCTTTAAAAGGGCGCAACATTCTACATGGTTTGTGCGGGGGAACATATCCACCGGCTGAATTTTTTCCACCTCATACCCCCGCTGTATCAGCGACTTCAAATCCCGGGCCATTGTGGCGGGATTGCAGGAGATCATCACCAGCCGCTGCGGCGCCATGGTACAGACGGCGTTGAGGGTAGGTTCGTCGCATCCCTTTCTGGGAGGATCCAAAATCACCACATCGGGACAGAGTCCCTCTTTCACCAGCCTGGAGGCAGCCTTGCCGGCGTCTTCACAGTAGAAGCGGGCGTTGCAGATATCGTTTTCTCCGGCGTTTTGCCGCGCGTCCTCAACGGCGCTTTCCACAATCTCCACTCCGGTGAGTTCTCCAACCCGTCTGGCCATGGACAGACCAATGGTGCCTGCGCCGCAGTACAGATCCAAAAGCCGGTCCTCCGGCTTTAACTGCGCCATATCGGCGGCGGTTTTGTACAGCATTTCCGCTCCCTGATGGTTGACCTGATAAAAGGAAAGGGGAGAAATCCGCACGCGCACCCCGGCCAGTACGTCGGTGATCGCCTCTTTTCCCCACAGGAGAATGTTCTGGGGTCCCAGAATAACGTTGGTGTTGCGGGTGTTGACATTCAGCTGGATGGAGGCGGTTTGAGGACAGGCGGCCAGAACCCGTTCCACCAATAAGGAAGCACGGGGGATGCGGTCTCCGTTGACCACCAGACAAACCATCACTTCCCCTGTCGCTTCAGCCCAGCGGAGGTACAAATGCCGAAACAACCCTTTACCTGTGCTTTCCTGATAAATTTTCCCCCCTGTCTGGTCAATGTAAGCGCAGACAGCCCGGCAAATCTTTTGAAAAAAAGGGGGTTGCAGCCGGCAGTCTTCCGCCGGAATCACCGCATGGGTTCTGTTGGCATAGAAACCGCAGAACACTTTCCCCTGAGGGGAGACGCCGAAGGGATACTGGGCTTTGTTGCGATACCCCTGTTCCTGAGGGGACGGCAAAATGGGGGAGACCGGCAGGGAAATCCCGCCAATTCTTTGCAGCACATCCTGGACCCAGGTTTCTTTACAGCGGAGTTCCTCCCGATAGTCAAGGTGGCGCAGCGAACATCCGCCGCAGCGGCGGAATACCGGACAGTCCGGCTCCCGGCGGGCAGGGGAGGCCCGCAGCAGTTGTTCCACAATGCCATAACAGTAGCTTTTCAGCACCTTGACAATCTTTACCCGCACCAGCTCGCCGGCAGCCGTCATGGGAACAAATACAGCCATTCCCTCATACCGGCCCACGCCGCTGCCCTCGTTGGTGACCGATTGTATCTCCAGTTCAATTACGTCGTTTTTTTGAAGCATATCCCCTGGTTCTCCTTAGCTTTTACAAAATGTCAGACAAGCGCCGCCATCATTCAAAGCAGCCTGTCCGCGCCGCGGTCATTTTGGATCCCCTTTATCTTACCATATCCCGCCATCTCCATCAAGAAGGCGCGATTTCCAGTAAAAAGAGAAACGTTTTTTCCTGCTATGCCCAGCGGCAGGGACGCAAATGTGAAAATGCTTTTATATTCACATTTCAATCATATAATGGACCTTGAAGTGAAGGAGAAAATCAAGCATAATTAATCTGAAAAAGAGAAAAGAGTCTTTGTTGAGGATTTGTGACGATTATGTTATACTATTGAGGAAATTTGAAGATGTTGGAAATGGTCCGTCGTTTCTATGATTGCGGCGGTCAGGAGGGAATTCATTGCTCATCTCATTGCAAAATGTCAAAAAATTTTATGGCAGCGATCTGATTTTTCAGAACGTTACAGCGAAAATAGAGGATCATGACCGGGTGGGGCTGGTGGGCGCCAATGGAGCCGGAAAAACCACCCTCCTCAATATCATCGCCGGAACGCTGGAGGCGGACGAGGGGGAAGTGTCCAGAGGAACGGATTTGACCATCGGATATCAGCGGCAGAACAGCGGTTTACGACAGGGCAATACCATTCTGGAGGAGATGCGCCGGGTGTTTGCCGATGTTTACGCACTGGAGCGGGAGATGCAGGCAGCGGCGGAGGAGATGGCTGCGGCGGAGGAAGGGCCGGAGAGAAGAAGCGCGGAAGAAAAGTATCATCAGCTGGAGGACCGGTTCCTGGCCCGGGATGGGTATCATGTGGATGTTAAAATCAACACGGTTCTCACCGGTATGGGATTTTCGGATTTCAGCACAGACCAGACCATCGATCAGCTCAGCGGTGGGGAACAGACCCGTTTGGCCATTGCCAAGCTGCTTTTGGAGGAACCCAAGCTGCTGATTTTGGATGAGCCTACCAACCATTTGGATTTTAAAACTTTGAACTGGCTGGAAGATTATCTCACAGGATATAAAGGCGGCCTGTTGGTGGTCTCCCATGACCGGTATTTTCTGGATCGGCTGTGCGGACGGATCTGGGAAATGGAGCGGGGGGAGCTGACGACTTTCCCCGGCAATTACACGCGGTATCTGGAATTGCGCAGAGAGCGGGATGCCCGGCAACAAAAGCTGTATGAAGCGCAGCAGGAGGAACGGGCCAAATTGGAGGATTATGTGGCCCGGAATCTGGTGCGCGCTTCCACAACCAAAATGGCTCAAAGCCGGCAGAAAATGTTGGAGCGGATGGAACCGGTGGAGGCGCCGAAACCCCATTTAAAGCCTCCGGTTATCCGGCTGCATTACAGCAATGAACCGGTGAAGGATGTGTTGCGGGTTTCATCTCTGGAGGTAGCAGTGGGAGAAGGGGAGCAGCGAAAAGTATTGCTGCCCTCTGCTGATTTTGAGGTGGCCAGAGGGGATAAGATAGCAATCATTGGGGGAAACGGCGCAGGCAAGACCTCCTTGCTCAAATGTCTGATGCACCCGGAGGGCTGCAGGGGCCGTGTGGACTGGGGCCGTGGTGTGCGGATGTCCTACTATGAGCAGGGCAGCGAAAATCTGGACCTGAAACTGACGGTACTGGATACCATGTGGCAGCACTACCCCAGAAGCTATGAAACGCCGCTGCGCTCTATGCTGGGGGCACTGGGTCTGACGGGAGAGGATGCCTTCAAGCAGGTAGGACAACTTTCCGGCGGGGAGCGGGCCAGACTGAAGCTGGCAATCATTTGTCTGGCTGACTCCAATGTTTTGCTGCTGGATGAGCCTACCAACCACCTGGACCTGGCTACCAAGGAGGTGCTGGAGGAAGCTCTGCGCGCCTATACCGGAACAATCATCATGATCTCCCATGACCGTTATTTGCTGGACCGCTTGCCAAACCGGATCATGGAGCTGGAAGACGGTGTCCTCACGCCATATAAGGGAGGCTACACCGCCTATCTCAAGGAAAAATCGGAGCATCCCGCTGTAAAGAAAGAAGCGGAGCCGGAGCAAAAGGCTGATTCCCCGCAGAAAGCCGCATATCGCAGAGGAAAGGAAGCGCGGAGGGAAGAAGCGCAGCGGCGGAAGGATCACGCTGATACAGAAAAAATGATTTCCCAGCTGGAAGAAGAACTGGCAGAGATTGAGCGCCAATTGGCATTACCGGAGACAGCGGCGGATTATCTTCTTCTCCAGGATTTATGCGCCCGGCAGCAGGAAAAGCAACAGCTGCTGGAAGAATGTATGGAACACTGGCTGATGCTGGAGGAACAAACCCAGGAACAATAGGAAAGGAAGAAGCGATGAAACGATTTGAGTGGGAGCCCCGCTACACCACCATTTCCGTATATGCCTTTCTGGTGATTGCCGCATCGATTTTGTTTGGAATGTTTGCGGTCAATTACGAAAAGGTTTGGGGGCTGATAAAAACCATTTGCGCCTATTTGGTTCCCTTTGCCTATGGCTTCGGTATTGCCTTCATCCTCAATCCGTTGGTAGGATTTTTTGAGCGGCGATTGCCAAAGAGAAGGGTCTCCGGCCGTTTTCGCAGAAATACCGCGCTGTTGCTGGCATATCTGCTTTCCCTGGTAGTGGCAGTGATTTTTTTCCTGGTTGTGATTCCCACCCTGGCGGAAAGCGTCACTGCAATTGCCAAGAATATCGCCTTTTATTCCGCGCAGGTAGACGCAATCGTTTCGGAGCTGAGTTCCATGATCCCTGAGGAGCTGCTCTCGGATGAGATCACCAAGGCGATTGACCAATTTGTGCAAAGCATCACCTCCTTTGTGGTTACCACCTTGCTCCAGGCGGTCAGCTTGACCACCAGAGTGACTTCCGGCGTCATCAATCTGATTATGGGGGCCATTATCTCTCTGTATATGCTGGCCAATAAGGAAACATTGTTTGCACAGTGTAAACAAATCCTTTATGCGCTCTTTCCGGAGCGTATGGTGCGCTGGCTGATTAGTATTGCTCATGACAGCAATGAAAAATTCAGCGGATTCATCATCGGCAAAATTATTGATTCCCTGATTATTGGCATTTTGTGCGGTATCGGGATGTGGATTTTCAAGATGCCGTTTATTACGCTGGTGAGCCTGATTGTTGGCGTAACCAACATCATCCCTTATTTCGGCCCCTTTATCGGCGCCATCCCCGGGATTCTTCTGGTACTCATTGGCGGCGGTCCGGCGCAGGCCCTGGGATTCGCATTGTTTGTATTGGTGCTTCAGCAATTTGATGGAAATATCCTGGGCCCTGCAATTTTGGGGCAGTCCACAGGCCTCAGCGCCATGTGGGTGATTTTTGCCATTTTGCTGTTCGGCGGATTGTACGGTTTTGTGGGAATGATTATCGGCGTACCTTTGTTGGCAGTGCTGTTTGGCCTGGCCAAGGAATTTTTCAATTGGCGCTTGGAAAAGAAAGGTCTTTCCACTGATGTGGCAGAATATGCTTCATCCCGCCATCAGCTGCTCACCGATAAAAGAAAAAAAAATAAATGAGCTGAGGCTGAGAAAAAAGCAACTGGATTCCAACACGGCTAATGGCTGCTGCTCCTTTTTCCGGGGCGGCAGCCGTTTTCGGCCATAAAGGGGAAGAGGAGTATGTCAAAGGAAATTTCCATTCCGGATGATCTGTTTGAACGCCATCAGATCACCCTTTCTCTCCAGCAGCGGGAAGCGGTGGAAGCTCCTCTGGGACAGCTTTTATTGCTGGCAGTACCAGGGGCCGGAAAAACGACGGTTCTGACCGCCCGGGTTGCCCATCTGCTTTGCAATTTAAAGGCAGATCCCCGCCGGATCCTGATACTGACCTATAACAGAGAATCCGCCAGAGATCTGACGGATCGTTGGCAGAATCTTTTTGCGTCCCTTTGTCCGGAATCTCCTCAGTTTTCCACCATCCATAGTTTCTGCTTTCGTTTGCTCCGGCAGTACGCCCGCTGGAAAGGCTCCAGAATGCCGGAGGTGCTGGAAAATCAGCAGGGGGGAAGGGAACAGATACTCTCCAACCTGTACCGGGAACTGGCTGGCGAGTTTGCGGGAGAGGAGCTTTTAAACCGCATTTCTTCAGCAATCAGTTACACGGTCAACAGGAGGATCAAGGCGGAAGAAACACAGGCGCGTTTTTCCATTGAGAAATTTGCGGAGATCTATCGCCGTTATACCGTCTTCAAACGGGAGCGGGAATGGATGGATTTCGATGATATGCTCCTCTTTTCGGTTACGGCCCTTCAGCGGTATCCTGTGCTGCTCAAGCAAATCCGGGAAAGCTACGATCATATTTTGGTGGATGAGGCTCAGGACATTTCCGGTATCCAACATCAGCTGCTGCGGCTGTTGGCAGGAAACAGCGTTTTTCTGGTGGGTGATGAAGACCAGAGTATTTACGGCTTTCGGGGCGCCTATCCTCAGGGGCTGATGGATTTTTTTCAAACTTTTCCAGAGGGCAGGTTGATGAAGCTGGAAGAAAACTATCGAAGTACCGGCAATATCGTTGAAGCCGCAGACCGGCTGATCCGCAGCAATACGGAACGTTATGAGAAGAAGATGCATACCAGCCGTCCCCAGGGAAAGGCGGTGCAGATCTGCCGGGATTGCAGTATGGAGGAGGAATATGACGCCATTGCCTCTCTGGCGAAGGAGCTGAGCCAACAGGGAAGCTGCGCGATCTTGTACCGCTCCACCTACACCGGTCTGGGTGTTGCCCGGGAACTGAAAAAGAGGGGAGTTTGCTACTCTGCCAGCTGCAGCCGTTTGGGATATACAGGGGATTTCATCACCAGAGATGTGGCTGCGCTGCTGAGGTTTGCACTGAATCCTTCAGATCCAACTGCGTTTTACCGGGCTTATCCTTTATTGGGATGCGGAATTTCCAGGGAAATGGCGCAAAATGCGTTGGAAGAGCGGCATGACTCATATCTTCGCTGGTTGGTGGATCAGGATCAGGTGATGGACAAGCGTACAGGTAAAATACTTTACACCGACAGAATGATTCAAAAAATGAAGGGAAAATCTCCATCCGTTCAAATTTCCATCGTTATAGATCAGCTGGGGTACTTATTCGCGTTGGAACGGCGAAACTCTGCGCCCTACTTTATCAACAGCTTCGTCATGAGGCTGACGCTTTTGAAGCAATTGGCAGAGGACTTTACTTCCGTGGAGGAATTTTTGGAATGGCTTCCTTCTGCAGAGCAACTGCTGGGGAAACAGGATGCGGACGCTGCTATTCGTTTGTCAACAGTCCATTCTGCCAAGGGTCAGGAATTCGATCATGTGATTATTGCGGACGCGCTGGAAGGCATCTTTCCTGCCAAGGATCCGGTGGAGTATGCAATCCTGGGCGATTTGTCAGAGTTGGAGGAGGAGACCCGATTGTTTTACACTGCGATGACGCGGGCCCGGAATACGCTGACAATCTTTGCGCCGTCAAAAGGACTTCATCACGATCTGTTGGAAAGCCGTTTTTTATCGCTGATCGATCACCATCCTGTAATGATTGAGGGGCATTGTCTTCGCACTGGAATGGAGGTTGCACATTCCTTTTTTGGCCTTGGCGTAGTGGAGGAAATCAATCCAGAAAGGAAAATGTTTTGGGTTCGCTTTCGTCATACAGGAAAGAAGTCCTTTGGCTTTGCCAGCCTGGAGCAGAAGAACCTGTTCCGTTTGCTGGAATAATAGGGGAGGAGAAGCCGGAAAGATTTTCAGGAAATCCTTAAAAAGCTGTTGACAAAAAAGAGAATGTTTGCTAAAATAAAACGCGTCGCTTAAAGTGATGCGGTCTTGCGGGTGTAGTTCAATGGTAGAATTCCAGCCTTCCAAGCTGGCTACGTGGGTTCGATTCCCATCACCCGCTCCATTATGCGCCAGTAGCTCAGCTGGATAGAGCAACTGCCTTCTAAGCAGTAGGCCAGGGGTTCGAGTCCCTTCTGGCGCACCACTTTCTCTTTATAAGTTGGTTTATACATCGTCAGATGTGTGGACATATATGGTGGGTATAGCGCAGCTGGTTAGCGCGCCAGATTGTGGCTCTGGAGGTCGTGGATTCGAATTCCACTATCCACCCCAACATACGGGATTAGGTTTTTAAGAGGTCATCTCTTGGCCTAATCCCGTTTTCATTCTGGGCTGTAGCCAAGCGGTAAGGCAGTAGACTTTGACTCTACCATCCCGCAGGTCCGAATCCTGCCAGCCCAACCAGTGAAACCCCGCATAGATAGCCAATCTATGCGGGGTTTTCTTTTTATCAGTACACACTTAATAACACACTTTTTTCTTTACTTGCTCTGGGCGGGGGGCAAAAGCTGGGCAAAAATCTCCTCCAGGCGGCGGGCAGTTTCCTGCTGTTCTCCCTGGATCTGATGGCTGTAGGTGCCGTAGGTGTCCATGCTGCGGCTGTGGCCCACCAGGGCTTTCAGCTGGCCCTCCGGAAGATTTTTGGCGATGCTGACAAAGGTATGGCGCATTTCATAAGGTGTGATCTTCTGGATGCCGTTGGCCTTACAGTAGCGCTGCCAGCGCTTGCGATACCCGTCCTCCATGATGGGACGGAACACATAGATGGATTTGGAGATGGCCCGCTGTTTTTCCAAAACATCCTGGGCAGCGGGGGAGAGGACAAAGCTGCGGATGGCGTTTTCGTTCTTACCTGTGGTGATCTCTCCCAAGATATTGATGGAACGGCGGATCTGCACCGTGTCCCCGGAAATATCCGACCACATCAGCCCCAACAGCTCTCCCGGACGCAGACCGGTGAGAACCTGAAAGCGATAAGCGTAGATGTAATCGTCAAAGGCCCTCTTTCCGCGCAGAAGGGTGGTTTCTACCGTGAACAGGGTAACAAGGTCATCCGGTTGAAGAATCTGTTTCCGGGCCACTGGGGCGCCTTTGGGAATATCGATATTTTCAGGGTAGAAGGTGGTAGCCCGGCACTTTCGGCAGTATTTGAAAAATGCCATCATGGTGGCCCGGAGGTTGGTGAGACTTTTCCGGGAAAGGCCTTTGGCGAAAGCGTCATCGATGACGGCTTGAAGATCCTGTTCTGATACCCGGAGGATCTGCAAATGGCCGATTCTGGGCCGCAGCCATACCCGGCAGCGATACTCCTCGTTTTGGTAGTTGCCGGTACCGGTGCGTTTTTTCACTGTTTCCAGATAGCCGTCCAGCAGCTGATCCACCCGAACCCGGGCTTGATCAATGCCATCCTCCAGCCAGGCGTCTGCCTTGGCGTTCGCCTCCCGCTGCCCGGCCCGTCCCGGCTTGG
>CASFXA010000070.1 GCA_949298535.1 uncultured Oscillospiraceae bacterium | reverse complement strand
AGCGCATTCAGCTAAAAACTGGAGAGGCGCCGCTGGCGCGACGCCTCTCTGCTTAAAACTTAATTTCCTACCAGGGGTCTTTTTTGTACTGTCCGCACAAAATGGGGCAGTTCACAGTTCGTTTGAAAAGGTCTCCTGTTTGGAGACGGTGATTTCCAGATTGCCGTTGCGGCAGCGGAGCTTGTCGATCAGTTCCTTTTCATGGTCCGCGTCCCGAAGGGTCAGGTTGTAGGTGAGGCGGAACATACTGCCCATATTGGTGGTTTTCACCTGAAGCAGTTCCCAACGGGAGGTGTAGCGCCGGAAAAGAGGATCGAAGATCCCGGTGTAATCCAAATCCTCCGGGATGGTGATGCGCAGGGTTTTGGAGAGAGCGGCCTGTTTGCCCGCGCCGAAATCCAGGCAGTTGTAGAGGACGCTGACGCCCCCCAGGAGAATGGTGAGGAGGAAAGCGTAACCGATATATCCCATCCCCACCACCAGCCCCGCGCCCATGGCGAGGAAAATGGCGCCGATCTCCCTGGCGGTGCCGGGCACCGAGCGGAAGCGAACCAGGCTGAAGGAACCGGCCACCGCCACTCCAGTTCCCACATTGCCGTTGACCATCATGATGACGACGCAGACGATGGCGGGAAGAAGGGCCAGGGTAGCCACAAAACTTTTGGTATAACGGGCCCGGAACAGGTAGCAGCCCGCCAGCATCAGGCCGATCACCAGGGCGCTGGCGATACAGAGGAGAAAATCGGATACTTCGATCACCTGGGTGAAGCTGGTGTCAAATAATCCCTGAAAAAGCGATTCAGGCATAGCAAAGGTCTCCTTTGAATTTTTTTCTTTGGATGTCCCCATAGGCGGCGCCGTATTTGGAGAAAGAGGTTTTGAAGATCCTGGCGGCGGTCAGACTGTGAACCAGCCACAAAGGGATGCCGCCGGAGGTTTTGATTTCCATCAGCGTGGCGCCCGGAGGGAGGAGAGGCGTGCCATAGACGCCGCTTTCCAGGGAGATCTCCTGCTGCCGGTAAAGGATATTCTCATCGAAGGTCACCCGAAGCTCCTCCCCCTGGTCCTTCATGCGGAAGGCCTCCCGTTCGTAGGTGAGGAAAACCGCCGGGAAAAGCGGCGCGTAATAGTCCCGGAAATATTGAATTTCCTCGCCGATCTGGGAGGAGACGGGAAGGGGCGCGCCAGCGGCGAAACAGTCCGACACCACCCGCTCCGGCAGGGTGAGGCGGCGCTTGTAGACCACAGACTGATGTTTCTTTTTCAGCTCCACAAATACCGGGTCCCCCGGTTTGGCCTGACGATAGGAGCGCACCCGGAGCTTCTCCTTGTAGGGGGGCTGCTCCAGGGAGCGGCGGATGAGGCGGAAGCTGCCGGTGTCATAATAAATGTTGCGGATGGTGGTTCTGCCGTATTGGTCCAATTCCATATAGGGCCGGATGGTTTCCAACACCTCTCTTTTTTGAGCGGGGGTCAGCAGATATTTTAGCTCATAGCGCTGAAAGGTCATCTGATAGGCCATGATGGTTTCCTCCTGTAAAAATTCGTTTGGGAACAATTGCAGTATAAACCGGGCGCCTTAAATGAACTTAAAGGGGAGCTTTAAAGAAAACTTAAAAAATTTTCCGCCCGTTCCGGAGCAGGAAAAAGCCGCGGTCAAGCCGCGGCTCAGGCTGTCGAAAAACCTACTTTCAAAAGGAAAACAACATTTAAAATCATAAAAATCAGGACATGCGCCTGATTTTTATCCCACGACCCGCGCCCACCGGGGCGCGAAACCGGGGGTATCGATTCTGGTTTCTTCTGGA
>CASFXA010000069.1 GCA_949298535.1 uncultured Oscillospiraceae bacterium | reverse complement strand
GCGATCTCCCTGCGGTGGGGTTCCCACTCCTGGGAAAGGGGAAACAGAGGCCGGATGCCTGGATAGTTCTCCACAAAGGGCATATACACCCGGTCGGGGGCAGCTATCTCCAGTGCTTGCCTGACCTGGCTGGTGGCCTCCTCCCGCCGGTTCAGGGCGCCCAGAGCCTGAGCTATGTAGAGCCGGGCATACACCTGGGGCAACAGGTTGGGAAAGATGCCGCTCAGTCCCAGGTAATACTCGCTGACACCTAACAGTCTGCGGAACTCCTTCCGTTCCAGCAGAACCCTCCCGTAGATGATGTAGGCAAAGGGCTGGGTCATGACCACTAGCCGACGGCGGTCGATCTGTCCTTCCGCCAGCCATGAGGAAATCTCCTGCCATTTCCCCGTCAAAAGGGACAAAAAACCCTCCGCCAGGTCCAGGGTGTACCGGCACAGATCCTCGGTATTCTGCTCTGACCGATCCCGCAGGGCCTGCTGGGTTTCCTCCAGCATGGCCACATCCCCACGCTGGATGGCAATGCAGCACAGCAGAAACAAGGCGCATTGACAGATGCTGTTCTGCCGTTTTAAGTCGCCGGCAAACAGTGCCCGGTGGCACAGTTGCTCCCCCGCTTCCAGCTCCCCTCGCTGGAAGTGAGCTTCCGCCCGCATCACAAACTCTGCCCCGGAGCCATGCCCGCCGGTGAGCTGGTAGTACCAGGGCATACACGTGTCCATCTGCTCGAGCTCCTCCTCCAGTTTCCCGCTCTCCCGCCAAAACATATAGAGGACGGAGGGAGAGCCGAAGGTCCAGGTGCTCTTTACACTGATGAGCCGGGCCGGGCCGCCCAGCAGTTCCAGCGCCCGCCGGTGCCGCGCACTCATGGAGTCGATACGGTTGTATTCCAAAAAGGACAGCAGCAGCTCCATTTCCCCCTGCAGGGCGTCTTTTTCCTCCTGCGGCAGGGCGCTTTGCCGAATACAGTTCCCGATTTCCCCCTGCATAGACAGGAGCTTTTCGTTTTCCCCTAGGAAGAACAAGGCGAACGCCAGAGGGATCAGGGCTTTGGGATAAGACCGTTTCAGCTCTATGGGGGCGTTTTCCAGAAGATCTAAAATAATAGGGCGGGTGTTCTCATCGGTGATATCGGCAATATCGTAGCTGGTCAGGGGCATAGCGTAAAGGCGCTCCCATTCCCCGGAGGAATAGTAAAATCGAAGGGTGTGCAGCCGGTCCTTTGCCTTGGCCGCCATCTCCCCACCTTGGAGGTAGATCTCACGCTGGCGGGCCGCGCTGAGCTTGGCGAAGTGTCCTTCCAGCAGCCGGCTTAGCTGGGTATGCAGATAGAAGTACCGACTGTCCGGGTCGTAGTGGACAAAGTAGCGGTTGTCCATCAACAGCTTCTCCGTTTCCTCCGGCTCAAGGCCGGAAAAGGCTACCGCCTGTGCCAGGGTGAACTGCGGGAAGATGGAAACCTTCAAAAGAAATGCCTGCTCTGCCGGGGTAAGCCGCCGCCAGAATACCTCTTCCATCAGCTCGTCCATACCGCCCCGGCGGAAATTGCCGGTTGCGACGAAGTTTTGCATCTGCAGGCTCAGCGCCATAACCCATCCCTCAGACAGCCGCCCCACATCTTCCACCTGTCCCCGGGTAAGGTTGACTCCAGCAGTGCGGAAATAACTGTCGATCTCCTCCAGCCGGAAAGCAAAACTATCCTCCTGGAGCATCCAAATCCTCCCATTCCGTGGAAAGCCGCCCCATCTTTCCCGCGACAACGGCTGAGTGGAAACGATGATATGGAGCCTCTCACCGCCGTGTTGAGACAGTGCCTCCAAAAACGCGCCGGGCAGCTCGATGCTCCAGTTCATAAAATCATCCAGCCACAGGTAAGCGTCCTCCAGGCACTCTAGCTCCCGTAGCACACGGGAGATATCCGGCAGGGTATCCTCGTCCGGCATCCCAATGGC
>CASFXA010000068.1 GCA_949298535.1 uncultured Oscillospiraceae bacterium | reverse complement strand
GCCCTTCTTCCTGAGTCACTCCAGCAGTATCTCCATATTATCGTCAGCATTTTGGGCGCGCCCATCGGTATGATTATGGGACCTGACCCCTATTATTATGGGGTGCTTCCCATCATTGCGGGAACCGTGGAACGGTTTGGCATTACACCTGTACAGGTCGCTCATGCCATGCTGATTGGTGAAAATGTAGCGCTGGCGGTCAGCCCCTGCGTCCCCACCACCTTCCTGGCCATGGGCCTTGCAGGAGTGGAGCTGAAGGATCACATCAAGTTTTCCTTTAAATGGCTGTGGGGAATCAGCATTCTGATGATGATTTTCGCTCTGGTGATCGGCATGATTTGACCTGCCCCGGTTCCAACGATTTCATCCATGAAATGAATCATCGCTTTCTTCTGATTCAATCATCTCATACTCTCAAAGCTCCGAACGCTATTGCCCAATAACTTTCGGACGCAACAAAGTGATCCCCGGAAATTTTTTGAATCTCAGCTATTCAAAAAGTTCCCGGGGATTGCTTTTGCAATTTATATACACAATAAACCAAACCTCCTTTCTGTTTTCCTCCGGCTGTTCCCCGGTTGATCCAGAAAGGAGGTTTTGATGGTTCATTCAGATAAGAGCTGCCCTTTTTCTCCGCACAGGGCGCAGGAACGCTACCTGTATAACCGCTGATACAATTCTTCCGAAGATTCTCTCAGCTCCCGATACAATGCGGCATTTTCTCCCTGAGGCAAATAGGTCCTTTTGGTTTTGGCATACAACGCAATGGCATCTTCCACTGAAGGGATCATGCCGCTTCCCTGGATGGCAAGAATCACAGCTCCAATGGCCGCCACATCCGGGGACTGGGGAATCAAAACGGGAGTCTGATAAATATCGCTCTGAATCTGGCACCAAACATCCGATTTGGATGCCCCACCAGTCAAAAAGATCCTCTTCGGACGGATTCCGGAACCCCGGATCAATTGCAGGGACTTGCAAACCTCCAATGACAGGCCCTCCATGATGGCCCGCGCCAAATCCGCCCGCGTCGTAGAAAGGGTGACACCGCTGAAAACGCCGGTGGCTTTGTCATTCCAATAAGGGGCGCCCGCACCAGCAAAATGAGGAAGCATCAAAACACCGTTCGCCCCGGGTTTACTGCAAGCTACCTCCGCGTCCAAATCCGCAAACGTTTCCTGTCTGGAATAGGCCAGCGATTTCAGCCAATTCAAAATGGGCCCGCAGGCAATCAGCGACCCTTCCAGGAACCATTTTTCCTTCATCGCAGCGCAATTGGATGTTAAAATTCCTTTTTCGTCCAATCGGAATTTTCCTGAAAGGGCTAAAATGTTTGCCGCTGTTCCCATCCCAACAGAAAAATCGCCCTCATCGCAAACGCCGCAGCCCAAGGCGGCACACTGCTGATCTCCCCCGCCGGAAATGAGCTTCACGCAATGGGGGAGGGAGAATCTTTTACACAGCTCTGCCGATAAGGTTCCCAATTCCACTCCGGATTCCACCAGCGCGGGCAGCCGCTCCTGCTCAACGCCGATATATCGCAGCATCACCTGGCTCCACCGGCGTGTGGCGGAATCAAACATCATGGTTTCTCCGGCATTGGAGTAATCCAGATAAAACCCTTCACATCCCAGTTTTTTCATGATGAAACTGTGGATATTGGCAAAACAGGCCGCCCGCTCAAACACCTGAGGTTCATTTTGCCGAAGCCACAACAGATAGCTTCCGGTCCATATAGGACTAATGGAATTCCCTGTGCTGCAAAAAACCTGCTGTCGGCCCAGGTCCTGTTCCAACCGGAGGCATTGGGCAGAACTTCTGGAATCCATCCAGGTGATCGCTGGCCGCAAAGGAGTGCCATCTTCATCAACGGGGACCATCGTGGACCGCTGTGTGGAAAGAGACAATGCCTTGACCCCAGCTCTTTGTTCCACGGTCAACTGCTGCAGCGCAATATCCATCCCCTGGAGCAAACGCTCCCATAACAACTGGGCATCCTGTTCCGCCCATCCCGGATGCAGACTGGAGATCGGGTATTCCACATAACTGCCGGACAATTTCTTGCCTGTTAAGTCAAAAACCATCACCTTTACAGCGGTGGTTCCCATATCAATACCAATCACTGTGGATGACATATCATCCCTCCAAACCGTCTCCTCTACTTCATTAAATTCCCTACGGCAAGGGTGATATATTGTATTGCCTGTTCATAACCGACCTCTTTTTGGAGTACACGGCGCATGGTATACTGAATCGGCATCTGCCATGCCTCCATGTCAATACCATTATTGGGACTGATAAAAAATTGATCCCACCCTACGGTGTCACCCATTGCCTCTAAAAAGTCTTTGATTTCTTCCCCGTGAAACGCACGGATTTCCTTATCCGAATACAGCTCCATCGCAGGAATGATCCCCACCCTCCTGGAATAGGGAAAAAGATTTCGTTTTTCTGTCAAATACTGGATAAACCTCCAACACTGTTCCGGATTTTTGCTTTTTGTTGAAATACACAGCGGCATTCTTCCCCGGTATCCGCTGCCGTTCTGGGGACCGCGGGGCAATGGAGCAACGCCCCATTGCCCATCAATCCGATCCTCCAGGGCCAATCGAAAAGCCGGCAAACCAATCATCATCGAAATGTGTCCTTCCAGAAAAAGGGTACACAATTTGGAATAATCCCCGGATTGCTCCAGCGGCGGACAAATTTTATGCTTCAGTACCAACTCACATACCCACTGAAACGCCTCCGCAAAAGCTGGATCTCCCGTTGCCACATCAATTGTCCCATCAAAACGCTTTTGATAAATGCGCCCCCCTCTCTGCATCACCCAGGTCATGAGGGTTTGGAGTGTATCCGCATCGGCGTCTGTGGGAAAAGCATAACCCCAGCGGGCTTTTTCCGGTTTGGTCAACGCTTTCCCCAGTTCCAAAAAATCTTCATGGGTCCAGCCTGCCGCCGGATAGGGCAATCCCAGTTCGTCAAAATGATCTTTCCTGTAGTACATCAGCCGGGTTTCTGAAAAGAATGGATACCCATACAAGAAATCATTATACAAATATTGCCCATGGTTTTCTTTCCATTCCCTGGCCTTCAGCTGCATCAGGCTTTCCTCATCCAGAAAACGGTCAAAAGGCTGGATCATACCCATATTGGCAAAAGCCGCCACAGACACATTGGAAACCAGAAAAATGTCCGGAACGCGATTTTCAATAATGGTGTTGACCACGCTGTTCATACCGTCTTTCCAGGAACCGCTCTGCACAATCTGAACTTTAATGCCTGTGTGATGGCGGAATTCTTCTGTAATTTGGTACAACAAACAATCATGAAGAGGTGATTCCAGCGAAACAGTAATCAGATTGCTGCTGGATTCCGGAATACAGTTCACTTCCTCCGCTGGTTCAACGGGCTCGGAATCTTTGACCTCCTGCACAAAAGAACCTTTGGGATGGACTGTAACCAGCAATCCCGCATCCGCTAACTGTTCAATTGCCTTGCGCACAGTCGGCCTGCTGACCTCAAACTCCATACATAGCTGCATTTCATTGGGAATCTTGCTGCCTACAGGATAGATCCCGCTGATGATCCTTTTTTTTAGAATCAGCATCAGCTGATAATGAAGCGGTATGCTCAAGGACCGATTGAGTTTTTCACCTTCCATAGATGTCACCAAACTTCTCACTGGATTTCAGGGAACGCCTAAAAAGAAAAGGAAAATTTCATATAAAAATAATTCCAGGATTTCCCGTCAGTATATCATTATCTTACAACGTTACCCGAAAGAACGCAAGCTGGAACCTGATTCGGCCTGTATTTCAAACTCAACGATAACGCACCAGAACTGGTATCGCTCCGTCAGGGGGAAGACTCACATCCAAAGAGCAGGCGTTGGTGTCGCCAAAGAACATATACCCTGTTGTGCCGCAGGGAGCAATTTCCGGGAATTCCCTGGCTGTCAGTTTTTCTCTTCCCAACTGAACATGGGTCGTGGTGTACATCAGGTTGGTGCTGTTCTCCAAAATCAGCATATCTGTCTGGTCATCCGTCTCAAAAGCAACAATCTGACCCCTGTGAGGCGCAGGCACCCGAGGCTGAAGCTGCTGGATTACCCTTCCTGCATATACGTCCAATCTATCCGCGTGCATCCTGCAAACGCTTTCCATCTGTTCCCGGACCGTTTGGAAGCCGCTGAGGCCCAAAGTTTCCATCACAATGGGATAGCAGCGCTCCTCCTCTTTGGTCTTGTGCAAATCCACTGGCGGCAGGTCAGGGATCCTGCGAATGTAGACCGTAGTTCCATCTCCCACCTGATGGGTACACAGGGCTGTATATCCTCCCTCTACATCCACCAGAGAAACGGCGTCTTTCTGGGGAATATAACCGCCCATCCCGTATTCACATCCACAGATCTGCTCATCTTTGCTGCACCAGTGACGAGCCTGATCCTCACAGGGCTGACGGCAAATGCCCAGCAGCGCCAACAGTTCCTCGTTTTCCACTTCACCCACCACGACCAGGTGGACGCCCCTTCTGACAGCCTGGGCGATCAGCGCCGCATCCTGGACATCGATTCCCAAGGGCTGCGCCAACAACATACACTCCCCTGCTTCCAGCTTGGCTATATTGGACAGTTCCGTTGCCTGAGAAAGGGCAACACCGGAATAACGCAATTTGCTGACAATGGCGGACAGGGGCCAAACCGTGCCCTTGTTATAAATATGGTGATAAAGGATCTTATCGCTCCACAAAATAACCGGTCCCAGCTGCTTTTGCACCTGATAACCGAACCCTTCCTCCATCCGGCGATGGAGCCAGCTCCACTCCTCCCTGGAAAGGTCATTGCCGAAAATCGGCAGGTATCCGTCAATCGCCCTTTGACGGGCGCCGTCCTTTCTGATGATCTGAAGAGTAGGCAGCGACAAGCACTCCCGTTCCAGGATGGGCGGCTGATCCCGCATGGTGTTCCAATGTTCCGGACTGTTGCAGGTGGCTACCGTCCAAAGGATCTCCATCTCCTCCCCTACCACCTTGGCGGTAGTGGCGTTGGCGATCCCCACAGACTCCCACCCTGTGCAGATTTGGAATCTGCGGCTGGTGACTTCTTCCATAATTTCCAGGGCGACGGAACGCAGCCCCGCTTCATAACTCTTCCGATAATCGATGCCGAACATCAGCAGCGCGTCGGCAGGACCCATTTGGAAGGGGGTGAAGGTGGTCAGCTTCTTTCCGATTTTCTTCATCGCCTCGCTCAGCTTGCGATGAAAGGCTGCCCACCGGTCCGCATAAAAGGAGGCCCACTCCCCCCTTAAATGCTCCCAGATG
>CASFXA010000067.1 GCA_949298535.1 uncultured Oscillospiraceae bacterium | reverse complement strand
CGGCAACGCCGACAGAGCGTATAACACACTACACTTTGCTTCGCAAAGTCGTGTGCCAAATGGGGGCGTTGCCCCCTTTGGAAACCCCCACAAGAAAAGGCGGTACGCTACCCCTCCACGGGGCGCATACCGCCTTTTCTTCTTATCCAGCCCTCCGGCTGTATCGGTTGAGCAAAAGTCAGCGTGGGATTGGTGTGGTATCTTTATCTAAGTGATACCCCCGTCTCCCATTTGCTGACTGCTTTATCGGAAACAAACAGCTTCTGAGCCAGCTCCTTTTGGGTATACCCCTGTTCCTTCCGGAGCTGGCTGACAAAGGCGCCGAATTTCTTTTTATCCATCTGAAACATCCCGCTCACCTCGGCTTTATCCTACCACAAGGCCCTGCCTGAGGCAACCGAATGTTGGTAGAGTGGAGGATTTTCCCTTTCTGAGGCGTATCCTCCGGAACGGGGAAGAGCAAAACGATGGTCATCCCCGCCGAATTTGTGCTTCGTATGATGCGAACGCCGCCCGTGAAATCAACATCACCGGAGAAAGGCCACCCCTTCCCTGTGGCAATGTTTTATCTTCCCAACAATTGGATTTTCTTTTCTCCATTTCTCCTGGAGGAGCTTTCAACTGTCCGGCACAGGGCCACAGTGGGGACAATAAAGCCGCCTGTTTCCACTGCTTTGGAATTGTGGTAGAATAGCAAAGGGATAAATCCGAATCTGGGGAGGGAATATGATGACAAAAGAAGAATTTTTGATCCGCCTGAAAGAAGATGAAACATATTCTCCCGGATGGCAAGCCATTGATGACGCTTTTGAAAAACTTTATCCGGGACAAAAGCCCGATCATTTCGGAACCCTTCTGACGTCAAGGGCGACGATGGGCGGCGATGAATATTTAGATGGCTTTTCTGTCTACAGCTCTCCAAAAGGTTATAAACACTTGGTCACTTATGGAATGACCGTGCTTTATGGTGATGAGGATGCTTTCGGCGGCGAATGGAACGGCTGGGGATATGAAATGACGATGAAGCTGAAAGAAGAAGATACCAAAAGCTGTATGTGGGCCATCAGCATGATGTCCAATCTGGCAAGGTACACCTATAAAACAGAACATTTTTTCCTGCCGAACCAATACGTTAAAGGCAACGGAACCCCTCTGCACATCGGCTCAGATTCTTTGATGACAGCGCTTCTGCTGGTAAAGGATACCGAAGCGGAGTCACAGGTGTCCGTATATGGAAAGACCGAATTCATTCAGCTGGTGGGGATCACCGAAGCGGAGCTTCACGCCATTATGAAGGATAAAGACAACATCCCCAAGTTGATTGAGCTGATGAAAGCAGACGGGAATACGGATTTGGTTACAGACATGAGAAGAAACAAATCATACTTTTGATCCTTCCGGCAATTGGAATTCAAAGCAGGAGAAACCGTGATGATTACCTACAGATTGCCTTGTGATTGGGAAATATCCTTACCGGATCACTGGCAGGGAGAATATGACAGGAAAAGCGGGCAGTGTGTGTTTTATCCCGAAAACAGCGATTTGACTATTCGGATCACGCCGTTTCATGCAGAAAAAGATGGGATCCCCGCACCGGCAGAAGTGATGGAAAAGGCGTACAGAAACACCATACCGGCATCCGCAATGGAGCGGGATGCAAATCCTTATCATCTGAATGGATTTACTGTAAAGAGGTACGAAAACGCATGGGAGGAAAATCATCGTACCGTTCATGTGATTGATGTGGGATACTATGCCGCGGGCGAGCTGTTATCCATCAGCATTTGGGGAACCAGCAAGGCTGCGTGTGAAAATTGCCTGGACCTTCTTCAAACGCTCAGGTTCAAAAGGTGATGGATCCAGGTGTGCCGACTATTCGCTTCTGTAAAACCAATCAAACAGCTCAGGGGCGCCCCAATAAAATATGGGGCGCCCCTGCTGTATCTGTTGAAATCGACATCCTGCATCCGGAGAAAGCTCCTTCTGTCCTGACGCCGCTTGGTATCTTTTTCCTGTAATCAGCCCTGCTGCTCCTGGGCCAGCTTCCATTCCAGATACTCGTCAAATGTGCTGGAGCGGTCCACCATACCGTCGGGATTGAGCTCAATGATCCGGTTGGCAATGGTCTGGATAAACTGATGATCGTGGGAGGTAAAGAGAAGATTTCCAGGGAAATCCGTCAGGCCGTTATTGACCGCGGTGATGGATTCCAGATCCAGATGGTTGGTGGGCTGGTCCAGCAGCAGCACATTGGCCTTGGTGAGCATCATCCGGGAGAGCATACACCGCACCTTCTCGCCGCCGGAGAGGACCTTCACCGGCTTATACACATCGTCCCCGGAAAAAAGCATCCGTCCCAAAAATCCCCGCATATAGCTCTCGCTCTCGTCGTTGGAATACTGGGCAAACCACTGGAGCATGGTCAAATCGCAGTCATTGAAATAGGCGGAATTGTCCTTGGGGAAGTAGGCCTGGGAGGTGGTGGTGCCCCATTTGAAGCTGCCTTCCTCCGGCTCCAGCTCCTCCATCAGGATCCGGAACAGGGTGGTGGCCGCCAGCTCATTTTCTCCCACGAAGGCGATCTTATCCCCTTTGTTCATCCGGAAGGAGACATTCCGAAGAACCTGCACTCCGTCCACCGTCTTGGAAATGCCCTCCACAGTGAGAATCTCCTTGCCTACCTCCCGCTCAGGGGTGAAGGCCACATAGGGGTAGCGCCGGGAAGAGGCGGGCATCTCCTCCACTGTCAGCTTGTCCAGCAGCTTGCGGCGGCTGGTGGCCTGACGGGATTTGGACTTGTTGGCGGAGAAGCGGGCAATGAACGCCTGGAGATCCTTGATCTTCTCCTCCCGCTTTTTGCTCTGATCCTTGAGCATCCGCTGCATCAGCTTGCTGGACTCGTACCAGAAGTCATAGTTGCCCACATACATCTTCACCTGATTGTAGTCGATGTCCACAATGTGGGTGCAGATGGTGTTGAGAAAGTGGCGGTCATGGGACACCACGATGAGGGTACCGGGGAAATCCAGCAAAAAGTCTTCCAGCCAGTTGACTGACCGGATGTCCAGGTTGTTGGTGGGCTCATCCATCAGCAGGATGGCCGGCTGGCCGAACAGCGCCTGGGCCAGCAGCACCTTCACCTTCTCGCCGCCCTTCAGGTCCGCCATCTTCATATCGTGATAGCTCTCCCCCAAGCCTAAACCTTGGAGCAGACGGGCCGCCTCGTTCTCCGCCTCCCAGCCGTTGAGTTCCGCAAACTCCCCTTCCAGCTCAGAAGCCAGCACCCCGTCCTCCTCGGAAAAATCCGGCTTGGCATAGAGGGCTTCCTTCTCCTTCATGATCTCATACAGGCGGGGATTGCCCATGATGACCGTCTCCAGCACCTGGTACTGGTCATACTGGAACTGATCCTGCTTGAGCACCGACATCCGGTTTCCCTCGGGGATTTCCACCGATCCGGTGGTGGGCTCCAGTTCTCCCGAAAGGATCCGCAGAAAAGTGGATTTACCCGCGCCGTTTGCCCCCACCACACCGTAGCAGTTGCCGGGGATAAATTTCAGGTTCGCGCCTGCGAACAGTTTGGTTCCGCCAAAAGTCAGGCTGACGTCCGTGACTGTAATCATTCTTTTTGTTCCTCCATCATTCCGGTTCCACCCCTCCTGTCAGGAGAAGCGCATCAAACCCGCATAGTATACCATACCTTGCCCGAAAAGGAAAGGATTTCTCTCCCCCTGAAGCAAAAGCCACGGAAAATCCTCCTCTTTTTGTTCCTGCCGCGCTCTCCGGGATGGAGAACGTTCCTTCCTCAGCAGGTTTGCGGGAAAAAATCAAAAAATCTCTCCTTTTTCCAGCTGATTCCGGGAACACAGGGCAAAGGGATAATTCCCCGTCACCGGATCCTTATCCCTGTAGAGGGCCACCGCCGTCTGTCCGTCAGAAAGGATAGCCGCTCCAAACCCCGCTCCATCACAGCCGTCCAACTTCAAACACTCCCGCAGCAGCCTTTTGACTTCTCCCACCCGGGGGTCCGGCCGATGGATACAAGGAGGGATCCGACCTGTATTGTCCCGGCGAAGGCGGTCACACAGCAGATGGTCCCGAAAAATCTCCATCTCCACTCCCGGCTGCCCTTTGCCCCATTTCCACAACAGCGCAGTATATTCGTCCAAACGGATGCCGGCAAGGGATCCCCCGGCGGCGGCAAAATCTCCAAACCGGCAGAACAGCTCAAAGGGCCGCAGACCGGTAGATTCCAGCAGATATTCCACCGTCAAGGGGAATCGTCCGCTGTTCCATAACCGTTCCAAAGCGTCCTCACACCGGTGGAGGATCTGCCGGTCCTCAGGATGGAACCAGGGATTGTCCAAACATTCATAGGGAGGATCCGAATCCCATCGGTATCCCAGTTCCGGCGCCATCTGCCGCAGGCGGGAACCATGGATCAGCTTGAGAAAGCCCAGTTGCAGCATTTGCGGCCGCAGGGCAAAGGCCAGATCAAAGCTGCGCCCAAAGGTCTCCAGGTCTTCCTGAGGCAGCCCGGCGATGAGATCAATATGAATGTGACAGTTGCCCATGGCGATGAGGGTGCGGAGATTCTGCTCCAACCGCGCCATATCGGTGACACGGCTCACCGCAGCCAGAGTTTGGGGATGGAAACTTTGCAGCCCGGCCTCCATCTGAAACAGCCCCTTGGGCGCCGTGGAAAGCAGAGCCAACGTCTCCTGGTCAAAAAGATCCGCCCCAACCTCAAAATGAAAACAAACCCCTTTGGGGATCTCCCTGCCCCAGTGGTCCAGAATAAAGGTCAGCAGTTCCTTTGTTCTGGCGGCATTGCAGTTGAAGGTGCGGTCCACCAGCTTGATCGTTTTGGCGCCCGTGGCCGCCAGGGCCAGCAGCTCCCCTTTTGCCCGTTCCATGGGATAAAAGCGCACCGGATCCTCCCGGCCTGACAGGCAGAAGGCGCAGGAAAAAGGGCAGCCCCGGGATGTTTCCAGATAGGGAATCCGGTTTCCCAGGGCGGCAAAATAGGCCGGCGTATAGGGACTGGGATGAATCTCCCTGGGGAACGCAGGAGGCAAAGTTACCACACCCCCCTCCCGCCGAAAGGAAAGGCCGGGGATGTCAGCCACATCCTCTCCCCCTTCCAGCCGATCCGCCAGCAGGGAAAAGGGCCGCTCTCCCTCCCCGGAAACGACATAATCCAGCGCCGGGCACTCCCACAGCACCCGCTCCGGACAGAAGGATACCTCAGGGCCGCCCGCCACCAGCACAGTATCCGGCAGGCGTCTGCGCAGCTCCGGAAGCAGCCGCCGCAGGGTGGTCCAATTCCAGATATAGCAGCTCAGGCCCAGCACCTGAGGGGCATCTCTGGTCAGCAAATCCAGCAGCGCTTCGTCCGGTTGGTTGACAGTCCCCTCCCGCACCAGAACCTCATGGGGCAAACGGCAGTATTCCTCCATTGCCGCCGCCAAACACCAAGGAGCCAGCGCGGAATGAATATATTTGGAATGGATCGCTCCCAGCGTCACTTTGGACACGGCAATTCTCCTTTCTTCTCTCCGCCATCCAGGCGGTCTCCATAAAAGCAGAGGACCGGGAAGAAAATTTGTCTCCGGAACAGCGCCTGGCGCCGAAAAAGGGAAAACCTCTCCTTCAATGGAACAAGAATCTTTCCTCATCGCTTCTCCGCAGAAATGGAAGCTGTTTGCCTGCATCCAGAGGCCCCATCTTCGGGACAAGGGAAGCGCCATCGGTAATTGCGCTGGCGCTGAGGGGGATCTGTGATCTGTCCACAGTGCGGGAACCTCCGCTGGATACAGCTTTCTGATTCTGATGGGAAAAGGCTCACTTTTCCTTTCGGCGGCCCCCCTCCTCCTCTTCACTTCATCCTACAAAAGGACACGCCTTCGGAGAATTTCTCCCCGAAAGCGTGGTGAAACTACAGTGGCCGTTTCTCTTTTTTTAAATTGAGCCGTCCCGAAAAATTTCGTACATTTCCTTGGCGTCCACCGCATCCAGCAGCAGCTGCTGCACGCCGGTATCTCCGCAGAGGGTGGCCACGTCAATGAGCGTGTCCAAATGGGCCCGGGAGCTTTCCGCCGCCATCACAAACAGCAGGCGCACCTCCCGGCCATTGTCAAACTTCACCGGCTCTATCAGGCGCAGCAAGGCAATGCTGGAGCGAAGCACGCCGTCCTCCGGACGGGCATGGGCCGCCGCCACTCCTTCGCTGAAGATGATGTAAGGCCCTTCCTCCTCCACAACCCGGATACAGGCATCCACATATTCCGGCAGAACAGAGTGGTCTTCCACCAGGGGCTTTGCTGCCAGACGGATGGCGTCCCGCCAATTTTCCGCCCGCTGCCGTGTTTGGATATGTATTTTTGTCATACGATCCCGCAGCAAATCAATCCCCTCCTCCCGGTCCTTGGCCAGGATTGGACAGACGACGCTCCCCGGGAACAAGCAGCCGCCGTCAACCTCTTGCAGCGTTTCTCAGAAGCTCTTCCGCTCTTCAAAACGCCGTTTCGTGCCCTTTTGGCCCTGGCCTGTGGGCGCTTCCCAGCTTTTTTCTATTATAACAAACAGAACTGGTCGAAAGGAAGAGGATGCCGCAACCATTATTCTCAAAAAAACAAGAATATTTTGTGTATTATTACAATTCTGTCCTGTTTATCGGTCTTTTTTCAGTGATTTTAACTGATTAGAGCAAGAAAATCCTTTTCCTTCTCCCCGCAGTCCCGGCGTCCCATATGGTACAGCTCCAGCAGCTTTTCCGGGTTCTTTTCAAAGCGTCCCAGAGTGATGGGCGCCTTGGGCGCGATAATTACCAGCGGGATCTTTTGCTCCCGCTCCATCTGCCACAGCTGTCCTCTCTGCCGGTTGTAGACGCCGCTGCGCCGGTCCAGGGCCCTTGCCATGGCGGGATATTTTCGCAGAGCCAGATGATAGACGCCCGGGATCCCATCGGATTTTTTCCAATAGCTCCTGTCCCGGGTCAGCACCACAATCAGCCGGTCACAGCCGTCCGCCAGTGCCTTCTCCACCGGGATGGGATCGGAGGTCCCTCCGTCCAGATACAAGCCGCCCCGGTAGGCCACCGGTGGAGAAAAAACCGGCATGGAGGAGGAAGCCCGAAGCAAGGTGCAGGCGTCGCTGGGGTCCTCTTTACCGAAATAGACCGGTCGCCCGGTGCCGACATCGGTCACTCCCACCACAAACTGGCAGGGATTGAGGCCATAGGTTTTGTAATCAAAGGGATCCAGATGGTCCGGTATCTCCCCGAAAATAAAATCCATGCCAAAGAAGGAGCCTGTTTTTCGATAGTTGCTCAGGCTCAGATACCGGGGATCCCCGATATAATCGGCATAAACCCGGTATCCCCGTCCCGGCTGCCGGGAAACATAGGAAGCGCCGCTGCAGGCCCCTGCGGACACGCCGATGACGTAATCCGCCCATATCTGCCGTTCCATCAGCACGTCCAGCACCCCCGCAGTATAAACGCCCCGGAGGCCGCCGCCTTCCAATACCAGCCCCAGCCTGCCCTTCTTCTTCGGGGCCGGGGCAGAACGCTGTTCATCCCATTCCATCTTCGGTTCCACTTCCTTTTTTGATCCACAGATGATCTTCCTTATTCCGGAATCATTTCCAGCACTGCCCGGGCAATGGCACAGGCGGATTTGTAAACGTCCACGCTGCTGCAGGCGCTCTCATACTCCTGGGGATTGACCACAAAGCCCATTTCAAACAGCACCGCAGGGGAGAAGCTCAACCGGGTAACGTAATAGTAATCGTTCCTCGGTTCCGTAACATTCCGCCCCAAAGCGCTGCCCAGCTCATCCATCAGGTACTGGGCAAACGGCTGGGCGATCTCCTCAAAGTAATAGACCTCCATCCGCTGGGCGTCGCTCAGGTCGCTGGTGAGGGCGGCGCTGTTGTGGTGAATGGACAAAAACAGATCCGGTCTCTTTTCCTCAGCCATCAGACACCGCTCATCCAAAGAAACCTGACTGTCGTCGCTGCGGGTCATATAAACTGTCGCCCCCAGCTGCTCCAACCGATACCGGGCCGCCTGAGCCACCGCCAGATTCAGCTGCGCCTCGGTGGGGCCGGTGGTACCCGCCACTCCCAACGCGCCGGGATCCGCTCCTCCATGACCGGGGTCCAGCATCACGGAAACTCCTGACAGCGGCTTGCCATAGGTCTCTGACCTGCTGGGCGCTGAAAACAGCGTCAGCACCCCGCAGTTCTCCTCGTAGGTGACATCATATCCCCAATAATCGGCGGAGTTCGTCAGCTGAAGGGTGAGGGTGACGCCGTCTCCGGTCTGCCCTTGCTCCACCTGGGAGATCATCCCCCCGGCAATAACGGAGGGATCCGCCGACAGGGTGGTATTGAGCAGCCGCACCGTCAATGCCTCCCCCTCCCGGTGGACAGTCATGGCAGGTTGAGCCCCCTGGAAGCGGATGACTTCCTGGCGCTCCTGCTGCTGCGTAACGATCTCTGTCACCTCAGATTTGCAGAGGGAAACATCGGTAATCACCGTGGTCTTGGTGGACAGGATATAGCCGCCGGTGGAGAGCTTGTAAGCCATCACCGGACTGCCGCTGCGGGAGGTTTTGTACCGGCCTGTGACAGTGGCTCTCGCCCCTTGCTTGAGACTGTCCACAATGGTGTCGTCGTCATCGGGATCGGAAAGAACGCTGGCCACATAAGGCTCCACCTCCACGGTCAGAGGCACATTCCAGCCAGCCACCAGAATCTCTCCCTGAGAATGATAAACGCTGCTGCTGCCGTCGTATTCCATCAAATAGGTGACCGTGCCGATGCTGGTCACCCCATCCCGGTCATAACGATCCGGATCCAGCGTAAAACTGCCGGTATAGGTGACAGGGGTGCCTCTGTTGCCGCTGGAGGCGGGCTGAAGGATCACCGCCTGCCCCCCAATGGTGGCGTTGATCTCCGCACCCGCCGGCCCCACACAGGACAGCTGGATGGTGGAATTGCTGTCCACCCCCAGGTCCACAGTGGGGAAGAGCGAAGAACTGGTGATTCCGGAAATCGTACTGCTTCCGGAACCGGAAGTTCTTGTGACAATGACCGCTGCCTCCTGGCCATTTTGGCTCAAACGGACCACATTCTCTCCCAGTTCCAGATCCACCTTGACGCCAAAAAGACCTGTAACCGTATCCCGCTCCAGCTCCTCCTCTCCCAGCATCAGGGGCTGATCCGGATCGGAGGTGCCCATGACGTAGATGGCGTCGCTGGTGACAGTAACATCCCCGGTGGGATAGGTAATGGCCAATGTCTGAGGATAGGTCAGATCAAACTGCGGTACCTGTCCCTTGCCGGCGGAAAGAAAGCCCACCAGCAGTTCTGTCTCCTGGCTGTTATTGCGCAGATGACTATAGGAGGAAAGAACCGCTCCGGAGACATCATTTTCCATCGTATTGATAAACAGCTGATACCCCAGTTCGTCGCTGCCGTCCTGAGGAAAGCTGTTGCAGGTATACAGCTCCCCCTCCCCTTTGACCGCGGCGGTCCAGCGGCGCAGGCAGGTGAGGTAATCCTTTTCCGGATCGTCCACAGCGTTTTCAATGGCGGGAATCACCATGGTCACCGTCCCCGCCTCCGTCAGCCGGGACACCAATTCCGGAGTCATAGCGGACGCTTCCGCCCCGCCGTCAAATGCGATGGCCAGGTGGGTAGCGTCGTCCACCTTGCGGATCTCCTCCCCAGCCTGGTTGAGAAAAGCCTCCAGGCTGTCGCTGTACCCGGCGGGATCCTGGACAAAGGACAGCTCCAGACCATCCAGCACCACGCCCGCCACCTCATACTTCCGGGCCACAGCGGCGGCATCCTCCACCAGCGCCTGCCGCTGTTTCTCCACACTCAAATCAAACCACAGTCCATCCCCCTGAGAAATCAGCTGATCCCTGAAGCTCTTCGCCGGGCCGCTCTCTTTCACCGGAGTGCCGGCGGCAGAACAGGCGTCCAGCACCGCAAAGACCTGAATCCGGCTCTGCTGCGCCTGGGTGCAAAGATAATCCAAGGGATCCAGCTTTGTCTCCCCCAGGGAGGCGTCCAGGGGGAAACTGCCTTCCCGATAAAACGCGGTGCCTCCTGGCCGGGCTTCAAAAAAGATGCTGTTAAAATTATTTTCCGCGGCAAAAGCGACGATCTCATCCAGCTCCTGCTGCAATTCTTCATCGGTCATCCCGGAACGGGAGGGAAAGTCTCCCCCTTCCCCGGTGGAAACCAGAAAGCCCCGGGCAAGTCCCAGATAATGATAGGACTCCAGAATTCCTCCCTGGGGGGAGCTCTTTTTCCCTCCCAACACCCAAAGGGCTCCAAACACCGCCAACCCCAGGGCCAGCAGCAAACAGATGATTCCAAGCAGTTTTTTCATGATTCCTCC
>CASFXA010000066.1 GCA_949298535.1 uncultured Oscillospiraceae bacterium | reverse complement strand
CAGTATGGGGGCGCCCTTTTGCGTCTCTTTTGGTGAGAAATCCTGCGTCGCGCTTCCCGTTTTTCTGCCTTGGCTCAGCCAGGGAAAAAGACGCTTTGGTTTTCTTTTTGGCACGGAAGGCTCCTTTGGACAGGGGAGAGCTTAAAGGGCTTCTCCCGCGGCGAGAACCAGCATCGCTTCCTTGGCGGCTTGCTGGTGGGGGGAGGTGGAGGCGAGAAAGATTCCGCAGGGGGCGTCCCCGTACAGTTGGGTCAGCTGCTCCATGCCGGTCAGGGAAATGCCGCAGGGAGGCGTTTCTTCCTCCAGCAAATTTCCATCCTCATCCGCCAGCTGGAAGGTAATCAGACGGTCCTCATAAGGGGCCAGTTCTTGAGGTGTATACAGCTCTTCCAGTGACCGGAAAGCGCCGTTGCGGCCAAAAAGGGCCGCCTCTTCCAGCGTGCAGAGGAACAGATCGATGTTTTCGGCGGAACTCATGGCGCTTACCTTCATGATGGAGGTGGAATAGATCATGGGATCCAACTGGCTGTCCCCCATAGACAGAGCCACCACCTGCAAGGTCAGATCCTGCTGGCTGAGCCACTCCCCCTGGGGGTCGATGACCGCCTCTCCATAGGCTGCAGCCGCGTCCTCATCCACATAGGGGCCGCAGATCACCAGCTGAAAAGGTTCCTGCTGGGAGCTGCAGGCAGAAAGCAATACAAGAAAAATCAGCAGAGAAAAAAGGATCAAATTCCGTTTCATCTTCAACATCCTTTATGGTGTTTTTTTCCTTCTACGATGATACAGAAGGATTCTGTCAAAATTATGAAATAGTCTTAAAGTTTTCAAAAATAGAGAGCGGCGGGGGGACAAAAGAAACAGGGACGCCGTTTCTCTCAGGAGAAAAGAACAATTTTTGGGGGTCCTCCGCTGACCGGAAGTCCGTATGTTTTGGGGCGGCAAGAAAATGGAGGAGCACTCTTTCGCAGGCAGAATTTCCCCGCCGGGCTGGTTTCGGGGCGCGTCAGGTGGAAAAACGGGGGTGAGGGAAAGGGGGAGAAAAAGAAAACCCTTTGCGCCTGCCGCCTTTTGGGGTATACTGAAAGAAATAACGATCTCCAAAGCGGACGCCGTCCGGAAAGATTCCGGTCCATGGCGCGGGAAAAGGACGGAATTCCCGCCAAAATGGTTCCGGTCATGCCGATGGAAAGGAGTTTGTGATGAAAGTTATCCCGAAGAAGATTGCTTCCCAGGAAAAGAAACCCCTGGCCGCCACCATGGAAATTGCCGGTTATCCTGTGCGCCCGGGACTGTTTTTGCTCAATGGGGCCAATGTGGTCCCGGGGGGCGTCAGCTTTACCATCCATTCCGCTTCTGCCACCTCCTGCCAGCTGTGCTTGTTCCACCGCACCCAAAAGGAGCCCTTTGCGGTGCTGCCCTTTCCGGAGCATTTCCGTATTGGCAGCACCTTCTCCATGATTGTTTTCGGTCTGGACATTCATGAATTTGAATATGCTTACCGGATGGACGGTCCTTGGGATCCCCAACGGGGTCTGCTCTTTGACCCCACCAAATATCTTCTGGATCCTTATGCCCGGGCGGTGACGGGGCAGAGCGTATGGGGAAGTCCCCGTCAGCCGGGGGAGGCTTATCATGCCCGGGTGGTGGAGGATGTGTTTGACTGGGGGGATTTTTCTGATCCCCATCTGCCTTTCCAGGATATGATTATTTATGAAACCCACGTCCGGGGTTTTACCCGCCACCCCTCCTCCGGGGTGGAACATCCCGGCACCTTTGAGGGCTTGCTGGAAAAGCTGCCCTATCTGTTGGAGCTGGGGGTCAACGCCGTGGAGCTGATGCCGGTGTTTGAGTTCGACGAGGTGGCGGATGGAAGGACAGTGGACGGCAAACAGCTGCTGAACTATTGGGGCTACAACACCGTTTGCTTTTTTGCGCCCAATACCAGCTATACCGCCGCGGTGGAATACAACCAGGAGGGGACCCAGCTGAAGCGGCTCATCCGAACCCTCAACGAACATGGCATTGAGGTGATTTTGGATGTGGTGGTCAATCACACTGCGGAAGGGGATCACCGGGGCCCGTTTTTCTCCTTCAAAGGGATGGACAACAACGTCTACTATATGCTCACCCCCGATGGAAATTACTACAATTTTTCCGGTGTGGGAAACACCCTCAACTGTAATCATCCGATGGTGCGGCAGTTTATTCTGGACTGCCTGCGCTATTGGGTGGTGGAATACCGGGTGGATGGATTCCGCTTTGATCTGGCCAGTATTCTGGGACGGGACAGCGACGGCAGCCCTTTGGCGGAACCTCCCCTGCTGGAGAGCCTCGCTTTTGATCCCATCCTGGGGCGGGTGAAGCTGATTGCAGAGGCCTGGGACGCGGGAGGCTTGTACCAGGTGGGGTCTTTTCCCTCCTGGAACCGCTGGGCGGAATGGAACGGCAAATACCGGGACGATCTGCGCCGTTTTCTCAAAGGGGATGAGGGGTTGGGTTGGGCCGCCGTGGAACGGATCTGCGGCTCGCCGGATCTGTATCCTCCCGAGAAGCGGCAGAATGCCTCTGTCAATTTTCTCACCTGTCATGATGGATTCACCCTGTATGATCTGTACGCCTATAATCAGAAGCACAATGAAGCCAACGGCTGGAACAACACAGACGGAGCCAATGACAACAACAGCTGGAACTGCGGGGAAGAAGGGGAGAGCGGGGATCCGGCGGTTTTAAATCTCCGGCAGCGCATGAGAAGAAACGCCTTCGCGGTTTTGCTGTGCAGCCGCGGAACCCCCATGTTTCTGGCGGGGGACGAGTTTGGCAACACCCAGTTTGGCAATAACAACCCCTATTGCCAGGACAATGAGATTTCCTGGCTGGATTGGACCCGTCTGGAGACCCACCGGGAACTGTTCCAATTTGTTTCCCGTCTCATTGCCTTCCGGAAAAAGCATCCGGTGGTGCGGGGAAAAACCGCCCCCGCCCGGTGCGGGTGGGAGGATGTTTCCTTTCATCATGGGACCGCCTGGAACCGCCAGCTGGATGGCTCTGCCCGGCAGATCGGCGTGCTGTTTGCGGGGCGGAGGGAGGACGACGCCGGAGACGACCTGGTGCTGCTGGCGGTCAACGCCCATTGGGAAGAGCATTGGCAGCAGCTGCCCCAGCTTCCCGCCGGCCTCCGCTGGCGTCTGGCGCTGTACACTCCCTGCCCGGATCCTTTCCAGCCTCAGATCCCTTTTGATGGAGGGGGCTTGCAGATGGAGGGCCGTTCTGTAGCGGTATTTGCGGCGGAAGAAGAATAAAAGGGCCGGAAGGGCTTTTTCCCGCGGGATTTCCCTTGAGGAAAGCGGCGGATGACCCTTCCGGCTTTCCTTTTCTCAGCGACTGCGTTTTGTTCAGTATCCCTCAGCGGCATACAAAAATCCCTGAAGCTCTGGCGCGCTTCAGGGATTTTTGTAAGATTAAAATTTTACGGAAGAAAAGCACGAAGATGCTTTTACTTGGCGGGAACAATTTCCAACCAGTAACCATCTGGATCGGAGATGAAATAAAGCCCCATCTCCTTGTTTTCAAAACAGATGCAGCCCATTTCCTTATGGAGCTTGTAGGAGGCGTCAAAATCATCGGTGGTGAAGGCAATGTGGGTTTCATTGTCCCCCAAATTGTAGGGATCCTGCCGATCCGCCAACCAAGTCAACTCCAACTGACAGGAGCTGTGGCGGTCCTGGAGATAGACCAGCTTGAATTTGCCCGGATTTTCCTTCACCCGCACTACGGATAACCCCAGCGCTTTCTGATAAAAATCAATACTGGCGTCCAGATCAAACACATTGATATTGGTGTGCGCCATGGTGAAGGCCATTTCCGGTCACCCCCTGTCGTTGTTTTTATTATACCCTGGGGAGTGAGATTTTTTCATCCGTTTCCGATGAAGGTTTGATTACAATACCGTAACGGCGGAGGGGCGAGGGTTACAATTTGTTTTTTGCCCCTAGCTGGTATAATCTTCCACCAATCGGGTCATCCGCTGGTATCCCACCACCACAATCCCCTGGCTGAGCTGCTGCTGATCCAGCTCCGGCAGGGTTTTGGTATAAATATCAAAGATCAGCTCCGGTTCCTCCATCCCTTCCAGAAAAACCGCAATTCGTCCGTTGTAATCCCGAATGAGATAGCGCTGGTCTTCCTCACCGGTTTCAGAGACGGAGGAGGCAGCACTGGAGGAAAGGGAGGGGGGAGCTTCCCGGGCGGGGGAAGCGGGTTCCCCGGCGGAGACGGCCCCTGGACGGCTGCCCAGAGCCAATGCGGCTCCGATGGCAACTCCGGCAAAGGCGGTGAATACGGCAGCCAGCAAACGATGTTTTACCAACTTGAAAACCTCCTTGTGGATGGAATGTTCCACCATACGGCTACAGTATGGACCAATGTCCGCCGCGTTATGCTTTGGGCAGGGGAGTTTTTGAAAAGTTCCTGGGGTTTTCACCAGGGAAGGGGATTTTTTAAAAAATCTTAACACTATAGGCGCTTAATATGGTATAATAGCTACGATACGGTTGAGAGGAAGGGACGATGGGAGCATGGAGCCTCTTCCATCTCAGCTGTGAAAGAATTTGTGGACGGAACGCATTTGCGGCGCGGGATGAAATAAACCCTGCGCCTTTCTCCCGCAGTTTGTCGTCAGGCGGCGGGAGATCTGTTGCGTATTCCGCTGTGGCGTCACAGCGGTAGTACGGCGACACCGATAAAGGAGGCGACCTCATTTCCTATGAGAGAACAGAATCAGAATCCGACCCGGCGGGCGGTCAAATCCACCGCGCCTGATACCAAAGGGGCGTCGGGAGGCGAAGCGCCTCGGAAAAAGGGCCGTGATTCCCGGGAAAAAAGGCCCAAGAGCCCCGTTGCCATAGCGGTGCGGCGGTTTTTTCGCTTTTTCCTGGGGCTGATGATGCTGGGCATTATTGCCGGCTGTATCATCGCCTGCTATCTGACCATGTACATCTTCGATATGCTGGATAACGGCGAGAAAATCGAGATGGACCTGGACGTTTTGAAACTCAATTACACCACCATTATTTATGCCGAGAATTCCGAAACAGGAGAAACCTATGAGCTTCAGCGCCTTTCCGGTAAAGACGGCGCCAGAATCTGGGTGGATTATGAGGATATGCCTCAGGTGCTTTTTGACGCCCTGATTGCTGTGGAGGACAAGCGCTTTGAAAGCCACAATGGTGTGGACTGGCAGCGGACCTTTGCTTCCTTTGTCAACCTGGTGGGACAGAAATTCGGTTTTTCCCTTTATGAAGGAACTCCGGGCGGTTCCACTATCACCCAGCAGCTGGTGCGCAATCTCACTGATGACAAGGACGTCACCATTCAGCGTAAGCTGCGGGAAATTGTCCGGGCCCTGACGCTGGAGAAACACTATTCCAAGGACCAGATTCTGGAAACCTATTTGAATCTGGTCACCTTCGGCAACAATACCTACGGAATCCAGGCGGCGGCCAATCTGTATTTCGACAAGGATGTTTCGGAGCTGACAGCGGCGGAATGTGCTTCCATTGTGGGCATCACCCAGAACCCCACCAAATATAACCCCTATTACAATACCGATGGGAACAACGGCTATCAAAACAATCAGGACCGCAAAGAGGACATCCTCTATCTTATGCACGAGCAGGGAAAGCTGACCGACGCGGAGTATGAGGAGGCCCTGGCGGAGGAGATTGTCTTCAATACCGACAACAACGACGCCCGTATTTCCACCGATCAAAGCTATTTTGTGGACTACCTCATCGAGCAGGTGCTCACCGATATGGAAGAACAGCTGGGCATCACCTACGCCGAGGCGGAGGAACGCCTGTACAGCGGTGGTTACCGGATCTACAGCACGGTGGATCAAACTGTTCAGGAAAAGCTGGAGAACATCTATGTCAACTGGGAGGAGTATTTCCCCAAAGTATCCAACGTGGATGAATATCCGGAATCCGCTTTTATCATTACCGATACCGGCGGTGCCATCAAGGGCCTGGTGGGTGGCAAGGGCGAAAAGGAAGGCGCCCGGGTATGGAATCGGGCGACGGACACCCGGAGACAGCCGGGTTCCACCATCAAACCTATTTCTTCCTATGCCCTTTCCTTTGAAAATGAGCTGGTCCATTGGTCCTCTCTGCTGCTGGACGGTCCTTATAAGTATGAGGTTCCCGGTCAGCCGGCCTGGGAACCGGTGGATTACTATGGTGAACCCAAGGGTTATATGATCCTGGAGGATGCCATTCAGCGCTCCACCAACCTGATTCCTGTCCGTTTGGTGGAGATGCTTACCCCCAAGACGGTGTGGACGTTCCTCCATGATACCCTTCATATGGAATCCCTGGCGGAGTCGGATCAGGCGATGGCTCCCATGTCCCTGGGTGCCCTGACCTATGGCGTCACGCCCATGGAGATGGCGGGAGCCTATCAGATGTTCTCCAACGGCGGCACCTATACCGAGCCCTACACCTATACCAAGGTGCTGGACAGCAAGGGCGAAGTGGTCATTCAACGGGATACCACCCCCACGCGGGTAATCAGTTTTGAGACTGCCACCATCATCAACCGGCTGCTGCAGCGGGTGGTCACCGGCCCTTACGGCACCGGTACCGCCGCTTCCTTGGCCCAGACCAATCCTGGAATTCCGGTAGCGGGCAAAACCGGCACCACCGATGATGATGTGGACCAGTGGTTTATTGGCATTACTCCCTATTATGTGGGCGTTTGCTGGATGGGCTTCGACGATCAGATTTTGATGCAGGAGAATGAGGACGGCACCAAAACGCCGGTTTACGATCAGTGGGGGAATACCATTCCTCACAGCATCGGCTACAGCTATCTGCCCTATCCGCCCCCTGTTCTGTGGAAAACGGTGATGTCAGCGGTTCATGAAGGACTGGAAGCCAAGCAGTTCCAGTACAGCTCCAATGTGGTTTCTGTCACCTATTGCCGCATGACAGGTTACGCGGCCAGCGAGGATTGCGAGGATACCGCTGTAGGCTGGTATAAAACCAGCAATATTCCCGGCCCCTGTCCTCTCCACGGCTCCGGATTGGAGACAGACTATTATGTGGCAGGGGATAAGCCCTGGCTGGATGAAGTCTATGACCATGAGGATGCGGATCGGGACAAGGATGACGAGGACGATGACGACGATGTGTATGGAGAATACACCTATGAGCGTCCGGACGACGACTAACTGAATTTTCAGGACAGATGAAAGAAACGGACGGTTTTCTGACAGCGAAGACAGAGAACCGTCCGTTTCTGCTGTTAAAATCTGCCCCAGATCCATCCGGCAAAATTTGTACCCTTGGTTGCAACAGAAACAGGTATGGTATATAATACAAGAAGTAACGGTCCCTGAAAGGGGCCAGTTTCTTGTGTGCCTTTTAAGTTCCTTTCCAGGTCTTTTGTTCCTGGGGGATAGGTCCGCAAAAATGGTTCAGAAGGAGGTGGCAGGGTTTGAGCAGCGACCCCGGAGGCAGTAGATGCCGGATACATTGCAGCAAAAAAAGGGAAGCAGCAGAGGACCCTGCCAGGTTCGATGCTGTCTCCTGGGAAGAAGGAGACGTATTGGTTTATGATTCAGTATTTCAAAACCGTGGATAATCGTCTGATGGAGCAGGACAGGCTGAGCAGCGGATGTTGGATCAATGTTATCGCCCCGGACGAAAAGGATATGGACTTTTTGCTCCAGGAACTGGAGCTGGACCGGGACTTCGTCCTGTCCTCCCTGGACGAGGAGGAATCCTCCCGTATTGAGAGCGAGGAAGAGCAGACCCTGGTGATCGTGGACCTGCCCACCGCTGAGCCCCAGGAAGATGGAACCATGTCCTATTCCACCATGCCCATGGGGATTATTCTGACGCCGGATTATGTGGTCACCATCTGTCTGCGGCCCCAGCCGGTCATCAGTGAGATTGCTGATGGAATGGTGAAAAATGTCACCACCCACCTGCGCACCCGCTTTGTCCTCAGTTTGTTGTTCCGCATCGCCACCCGTTATCTCACCTACCTGAAACAAATCGATAAAATTTCCTCCAATACCCAGAAACAGCTTCATCAGTCCATGCGAAACAAGGAGCTGATCCAGTTGCTGGGGCTGGAAAAATCTCTGGTCTATTTTTCCACCTCGCTCAAGGGCAATGAAATTACGCTGGAGAAGATTCTCCGGGGCCGTATCATCAAGCTGTACGAGGAGGACCAGGACCTTCTGGAGGACGTGCTGGTCGAGGTCAAGCAGGCCATTGAAATGTGTAATATTTACACCAGCATCCTTTCCGGCACCATGGACGCCTTTGCGTCGGTGATCTCCAATAATCTGAACATCGTCATGAAGATTCTCACCTCCATCACCATTGTGATGGCGATTCCTACCATTGTTTCCAGCTTTTATGGCATGAACATCGCAGGAGGGATGCCCTTCGACCAGTGGTGGTGGTTCCCGGTGCTTCTGTCTGTGGCAGCCAGCGCGGCTGTGGCGGCCATTCTGGTGAAAAAGGATCTGTTTCGATAAAGGAGAACGATTTTCTGCCGCCGGACAATTTCAATCTTCCATACTGAGCAGGGCCTTGGAGCGTTTCGCTTCAAGGCTCTTGGTGTATCTCCTCCCTTTTTCAGGGCGCGGTGAAAGGATTGACAAGGGGGATGTATTTTGCTATTCTATATTTGGACTACAACTTGTTATGATACGCTGAAGAACAAAATTTTCCTTCTGAATTTTCTTCTTATGGAGAGAGGGTGCATGAAAAAAGATTCTGTGTTGCAGCATAAAGCTGTTCCAATTTACTCTTTTCAATTATGCGACAGAAAGGATGAATTTTCATGAAAAGGAAACTTGCCGCCTTGGCGCTGGCGCTGCTTCTGCTGTTGTCCGTTTCCTGCGAGGGGAAGGAGGCGGAATCTTCCCAGTCTAAGCCCCCTGAATCATCGTCTTCCTCCACGTCGGTCCCGGAACCGGAAAGCGATGTTTCCCATGAAATCCCCGCCCATGAGGTGACCGATCCCCAGGAGCTGGAGCAGCTGTGGTGGGATTATTTCGGCTTGGCAATCATCCCCCTTCAAAGGGAATTTGCCTCCCCGGAGCAGATGGACCTGGGATACCTGACCGCCTACTGCTGGTACAGCTTTGCCCGGCAGAATGGCGGGGCGGAAGGTCTTGCCTCCGCAGGAAACAACGAATATCTCCTTCCCGGGGGAACGATGATGGAGCTGTTGGAACGGTATTTCAACTGGAAGCCGGAAAGCCTCTCCGGCGCTGCTCCCCAGAATTTTTATTCCGGCATCCGCTACGATGAGGAAAAGGACCAGTTTATCGTTGCCTGGCCTGCCTCCAGCGAGCTGATTCTCCCCGGTTATCCCTCGGGGGAGGGCAATCCCTGGGGCATCGCCCTGGAGAGTTTCCGCTACAATGGGGACGGCACCGCCACTGCAGTTCTGTCCCAGGAAAGCCTGTACGTGGAAGGGGAGACAGGCAGCCGGGATCTTTACACCATGGGGGTGCGTGAGGAGGGGGACCTGTATTTCATCTCCATGGTCACGGAATATGTCAGCACCAATCTGGGCAATGTCACCGGAGAATATATGACCCTGCCGGCCTTGTCGGAGGAGGATTGGCTCTATCAGTCCACCCGGGGCAGCGGCAGCTATGCCGCTGCCGGAACTGTCATCCTGGGCTCCCTGGTGGAGGATGCCGGGGAAGGGGTGGTGTGGCATCTGGAACAATATGACACCGGCACCTGGCAGTCCATCGCTTCCCTGGAGGTGCAGATGCCCCAATCCCATTCTATGTCCGTCCGGTTCTGTTCCACCAACCAGGGGTTGGCTCTCACCGGCCCGGACGGCCTGTATCTTCTCAAGGAAGACCTGTCCGGTTATGAAAAGCTGCCGCTGCCCCAGGTGATTCTGGAAGGGATCCAGAAGGCGGAAGGGGCGGACTGGGAAAGCCCGGAGGCCCATTTCAGCGGTTATGATGTGACGGCGGATCTGCGTTACTGGCTTTACTGCGACGCCCAGGGCCTGCAGCTGCTGGACCAGGAGACGGGGGAAATCC
>CASFXA010000065.1 GCA_949298535.1 uncultured Oscillospiraceae bacterium | reverse complement strand
ATTTTATTTTTCTTCCCCAAGCCAAAGATTTTTTCACCCTCATTTTCCTCTTTTCATAGAATAAGGCAGCAATTTTCTGCAAAGAGACATTGTTCTGAAACGGAGGGGTCATGGATGGAAGCGTTGTTTCTGTGGGGTCTGGTGATATTGCTGGCCGCCTTGGGCCTTACTCAATTGCTGCTTGGCTGTTGGCGATGGCTGACGCAGGGGGCAAGGGCGGAGCAAGCAATGCTGGTGGTAGAGATCCGTCCCGACGATCCCGCTGCGGAAAGCCGGCTGTCCGGTCTGCTGGAGGCTCTTCGGAACCGACCGGAGCTGGGGCCGGTATCGCTGGCAGTTCTCTGCCCTGAGGGGGGCTGCTCCCGGGAGGTATGCCTGCGGTTTTGCCAGGACCACAATCTGCCCCTTGCCAAAAGCTGGCGCAGCCTGGCTGAAGGGTTTGAAAAGGAAGAAAAAATGGATTATAATGAATCCTGTTGAATTTTAGGGCGCATCCCGCCCGGCACTGTGCCCGGCGGAGGGAAAGGACGTGTACCATGGCGGAAAAGGAGATCCAGCGACTGGAGGGCTCGGTGGAAGATATTATCTTTCACAATGAGGACACCGGCTTCACTGTATTGGCGGTGGGGGTGGGGGATGAACTGATTACCGTCGTGGGGGAAACTTCCCTGGTGGGAGAGGGGGAGGAGATTGCCGTCACCGGCTATTTCACCTCTCATCCCACCTACGGCAGTCAGTTCAAAGCCCAAACCATTGAGCGGACCCTCCCCAGCACCGCTGCCGCCATCGGAAAATATCTGGCCTCCGGAGCCATCAAGGGGGTGGGGCCCGCCCTGGCCAAGCGGCTGGTTGCCCAGTTTGGAGACCGCACCCTGGAAGTGATGGAAAAGCAGCCGGAGGCCCTCACCGCCGTCCGGGGCATCTCCCCCGCCAAGGCAAAATCCATCAACGAAGAATTTGTGCGTCTCTACGGCATCCGCAGCGTCATGCTGTTTCTCAGCCGGTACGGCATCCAGCCGGCCATGGCCATCCGGGTCTGGAAGCGCTGGGGAAACGTCACCGAGGAAACGGTGCGCAATAACCCTTACGTCCTTTGCTGTGAGGAGGTGGGGCTGGATTTCCAGTCCGCTGACCTGATGGCGGAGGAGTTCGGCATCCCCCGGGACGGCTACTGTCGGGTGAGCGCGGGGATAGCCTATGTGCTGCGCCACAACACCCACAACGGCCATGTCTGTCTGCCTCTGGAAAAGCTGTCGGACCTCACCGCCCAATATCTGGACGTCCCCCGCCATCAGGTGGAGGACGCCATCCAGTCCATGGCAGAGGACAATACGCTGGCCCTCTATGACCGGGATGGACGGCATTTTGTCTATCTGGCGGAATTGTACGGGGCGGAAAGCTATATCGCCGGGCGGATCGCTTTGCTGTTCCAGCTGCAAAATCCGGAGCCGGAGGATCACACTTTCGAGATTGACCAATTGGAAGCGGAACTGGGAATCCAGTACGATCAGCTGCAAAAAAAGGCCATCGGCGAGGCCCTTGCCAACAATCTCTTTATTCTCACCGGCGGCCCCGGTACTGGTAAAACCACCACCCTCAATGGTATCCTTACCCTGCTGGAGCGCCAGGGAATGAAGGTGGCCCTGGCGGCCCCCACCGGTCGGGCGGCCAAGCGGATGACCGAGGTGACCGGCCGGGAGGCAAAAACCATCCATCGCCTGCTGGAGGTGGACCCAGGACGGGACAGCCTTACCTTCAAGCGCAACGAGCGCAATCCCCTGCCTGTGGACGCGGTGATCATTGACGAGATGTCCATGGTGGACACCCTGATTCTGGAAAGTCTGTTCCGGGGAATGAAGCTGAGCAGCAAGCTGATTCTGGTGGGAGACAGCGACCAGCTTCCGTCGGTGGCGGCAGGGAATGTGCTCAAGGACCTCATTGACAGCGATGTGGTCCCCACCGTCCATCTGGACCGGGTGTTCCGCCAGGCCGCGGAAAGCCTTATCGTCACCAACGCCCACGCCATCGTTCATGGAGAACTGCCGGTGCTGGACCGAAGGGACAAGGACTTCTTTTTTCTCCGGTGTCAGAGCCAGCAGCAGGCCCAGGACCTGACGGTGGATCTGTGTGTCCGCCGCCTGCCCAACAGCTACCACTATTCTCCCCTGTGGGATATTCAGATCATTGTTCCCGGCAAGAAGGGACCCCTGGGCACCCAGGAGCTGAACCGCCGGATGCAGGAGGCCCTCAATCCTCCGGACCGGAACAAGTCTCAGCTCAATTCCCTGGGCCGGATTCTCCGGGAGGGGGACAAGGTGATGCAGATCCGCAACAACTACGACATCACCTACCGGATGGACAGCGGTGAGGAAGGAATGGGCATCTTCAATGGTGACATCGGGGTCATTGAGATGCTGGATCCCAGCTCCAAAACCATTTTGGTTCGCTTTGATGACCGGGTGGCTCAGTACAGCTTTGATCATGCCGACCAGCTGGAGCACGCCTACGCCATCACTGTCCACAAGAGCCAGGGCAGCGAATTTCAGGCGGTGGTGATGCCCCTGATGCAGCGCCATCCCAAGCTCCATTACCGGAACCTGTTGTACACCGGCGTCACCCGGGCCAGAAGCCTGCTGGTAATGGACGGCGACCCCGGCACTGTGGCGGAAATGGTGGAAAATGACCGCCGGACCCTACGATACACCAATCTGAAAGAGATGCTGCGGGAAGCAGTAAGTCCCCAACAGGTGCTGGGATAAATAAACGCCCGCCAAAGCCTCCAGCCTTGGCGGGAAAAACAGCCGCCCAAGGGCGGCCAAGGGCGGCGTCGGATAAACCGCCGCCGCCCTCTTGCATCTCCCATATCGTGTTTGCTGACAAATGATTTCACGCACCAAAGCCCCGGACAGCCAATCTGTCCGGGGCTTGAGCGTGTCGAAAAAAATTCGACACGCTTCCAGGGGGACCCCGTCCCCCTGGATACGCCGCTGGTTCCTGACGAAACCACCGACGATACCCCCGGTTTCGCGCCCCGGTGGGCGCGGGTCGTGGTATAAAAATCAGGCACCTGTCCTGATTTTTATGATTTTGAATTTTATTTGTTCCTTAAACCAGGTTTTTCTACAACCGAAGGCCCCGGACAGACAATCTGTCCGGGGCCTTTCTGCGCCTTTATTGAATCTGAAAACTTAAAAATGATCGTCCAGCTCCATATAGGGCCTGCCGTTGAGGTCCATACCGGCCAGATTTCCCGCCTGGAATTCATAGTAAGCCTGGGAACCGATCATAGCAGCGTTATCGCCGCACAGCTTCAGCTCCGGCAGATACAGCTTCCAGCCCTTTTGGGCACACCGCTCCTGGGCCCTGGCACGGAGCCAGCTGTTGGCGGAAACGCCTCCCGCCAATGCCACCGACGTGGCTCCCAGATCCTCCGCCGCCTTTTCAAACCGGCCCCAGAGGATGTCGGTCACCTTGCAGCAGAAGCTGGCGGCCATATCCTTGACATCGATGGTCTCCCCCTTTTGCTGGGCGTTGTGGGTCATATTGACCACCGCTGTTTTCAGCCCCGAAAAGCTGAAATCATAAGGGGTATCGATCTTTGGGGTAGGCAGCTGATACCGGCGCGGGTCTCCCTCATGGGAGATGCGGTCCAGCTCCACCCCGCCGGGATAAGGGAATCCCAAACATCTGGCGGCCTTGTCAAAGGCCTCCCCTGCGGCGTCATCCCGGGTCCGTCCAATGATGTGGTAATGGGTATAGTCCAGCACCTGGGCAATATGGCTGTGACCGCCGGAGACAATGAGGCAGAGGAAGGGGGGCGTAAGCTCCGGATGGGTGAGATAGTTTGCCGCCACATGGCCCCGGATATGATGAACCGGGATGAGGGGCTTGCCCAGGGAAAGGGCCAGTCCCTTGGCGAAATTCACTCCCACCAGCACCGCGCCGATGAGGCCGGGGGCCGCCGTTACCGCTACGGCATCCAGCTCTTCCTTGGTCATGGACGCCTGCCGGATGGCCTCCTCCACCACATCCACCATATGCTCCACATGGCGGCGGGAGGCGATCTCCGGCACCACTCCGCCATATTTCCGATGCTCCTCGATCTGGGTATACACCACCGAGGAAAGCACCTTCCTGCCGTCCTCCACCACCGCGGCGGCGGTCTCGTCACAGGAGCTTTCAATACTCAGTATCCGCATCTTGTTCCATCCTTTGCAGCGCTTATTTTGCTTCCGCCTTGTTCAGCTCCTCCAGCAGGGGGATGACATCCAGCAGACTGTCCACCTTCCGGTCCGCCAAAGTCAGCAGCTCGGGGGTCACCGGAGCCAGATCCGGCACCCAGACGGTAAAGAGATTGGCTGCCCGGCAGGCCCGGATCCCATTCTGGGAATCTTCCAGACCCATGCACTTCTCCGGCTCTTTGCCCAACAAGGAAGCGGCCAGGAGGAAGATGTCGGGATTGGGCTTGCTGCGCTTGACCATGTCGCCGTATACTTCCACTTCAAACCGGCCTCCCAGGCCCGCCTGTCCCAATATGTACTGAGCCCGCTCCTTGGGGGTGGAACTGGCCACCGCCTTGGGGATACCCTTTTCATCCAGATAATCCAGCAGTTCCTTGGCCCCCTTCATGCTCTGGATGCCCTTCTCCTCAAAAATTCGGGTACGGATCTTGTCCATCCGGCGGCGCATCTCGTCCAGGGGAAAATCCTTGCCGTAATGGGCATAGAGGGCGTCTCCCCAGGCCTGCACCGACAGACCCATGCACTGCCGGAGATAGGCATCGTCCGGCTCATAGCCCATGCTGGCGATAGCCTCGGTATTGGCATTGTGGTAGATGGGCTCGGTATCCACCAGCAGTCCATCCATGTCAAACAAAACTCCTTCGATCATCTTACTTCCTCCTGTTTGAATCTTTTGGTTAAAATCAGACCGTCCTCCCGTGGGTCGGTATAAAAATTTTTCCGCCGCCCCTCCTGGCGATAGCCTGATTTTTCATACAAATTTTGAGCGGAAGCATTGCTCTCCCGTACCTCCAGGGAGAGGAAGGAAAGGCCCAATCGCCGGCCTTCCTGCTCCAGGGCCTCCAGCAAAGCCTTGGCCGCTCCCTGTCTGCGATATTGGGGAAATACCGCTACGTTGGTGATATATCCTTCATCCAGCACATACTGGCACCCCACATAGCCCATTACCTGGCCGTCCGGGGCCTCCGCCACCAGAAAGAGGGAACCGGGCCGCCTCAGCTCCTCCTCCAGTCCATCCCGGCTCCAGGGGTGAGAAAAACAAATTTTCTCCAGTTGGGCCAGCTCATCCAGGTGCCGCCGCTCCATAGGCACAATCCGTCCGTTTTCCATGGCGTACCCCTTCCCGGTCAGTGGGCCTCGGCCCAGTCTTTACCGATCTTCAGGTCCACCTCCATGGGCACTGCCAGATTCACCGCATGGGTCATGGCGTCCCGGACGATTTCCGCCGCCCGGCTTGCTTCCTTTTCCGGCGCTTCCACAATCAGTTCGTCATGGACCTGGAGGATCAGCTTGGCTTTCAGCCCTTCCTCCCGGAGCCGCTGGTAGACCCGCACCATGGCGATCTTGATAATGTCGGCGGCGGTGCCCTGAATGGGCATATTCATCGCCACCCGCTGACCAAAGCTGCGCAGGTTGTGGTTGCTGCTTTTCAGCTCCGGCAGATACCTTCTGCGGCCAAAGAGGGTGGAAACATAGCCCTTTTCCTTGGCATCCTCCACCGTGCGCTCCATATAGTCCCGCACACCGCTGAAGGTCTTGAGATAATTTTTGATATACTGATCCGCTTCCGCCACCGACACTCCAATGTCTTTGGACAGGGAGAAGGCGCCGATGCCGTAAACGATGCCGAAGTTAACCGCTTTTGCCCGGCTGCGCATCAGAGGGGTGATGAACAGCGGCGGCATATCAAAGACCTGGGCGGCGGTGTTGGTGTGGATGTCCTCCCCCGCCAGGAAGGCATCGATCATATTTTTATCCTCTGCGATGGCCGCCAGCACCCGCAGCTCGATCTGAGAATAGTCGGCGTCAATGAGAAGATTACCGGGACGGGCGGCAAAGAACTTTCTCATCCTGCTCCCCGGTTCGGTGCGGATGGGAATGTTCTGCATATTGGGTTCCGCGGAGCTGATGCGGCCGGTGCGGGTTTCCGTCTGATTGAAGGAGCTGCGGATGACGCTGTCCGGTCCCGCCGCCTTGTCCAGCCCCTCCACATAGGTGGAGCGGAGCTTCATATATTTCCGGTAATCCAGAATTTTTGAAATAATGGGGTGATAGGGTGTGAGGCCCTCCAACACCTCGGCATTGGTGGAATAGCCGCTCTTGGTCTTTTTGCCGGTGGGCAGTCCCAGCTGGTCAAAAAGCACCTCTCCCAGCTGCTTGGGGGAATTGATGTTGAAGGGATGCCCTGCCAGCTGATAAATCTCTTCCTCCAGCCCGGCGAGCAGCTCGGAAAGCTCCTCACCGAAGGCCCGCAGGCCCTCCAGATCGATATAGAAACCCTCCAGCTCCATAGAGGCCAGCACCTCCGCCAGGGGGATCTCCATCTCCGTCAGCAGCTTCCGCTGTCCGTTCTGGTCAATAGCCTCCTCCAGCTGCCGGATTAGCGGCAGCGCCAGCAGGCCGTCCCGCACCAGCTCCGGCATCTCCTCCCCGTTCCAGTCAGAATGAAGGGAGGCCGCCCCATATTCTCCCGCCAGCCGCTCCACGGTGTAGGCGGTGGAATTGGGGCTGAGGAGGTATCCCGCCAGCCGGATATCAAAGGTCACCCCGTTCAGACGGCTGCCCATAGCCAGAGCCGCCTTGTGGACCGGCTTGGAATCGTCCAGCAGCTTCTCTCCCGGAGCCTCCGCCAGCTGTTTCAGCTGCTCCCTTGTCAGCTGGGGCAGGTACCAAATGGTATCCTCCGTCACAATGGCGGCGGAAGTGACATTCTCTCCCCGGGTCAGCAGAACAAACCGTTCCGGCAATGCCTCCGGCCATTCTTCTTTGACGGCGATAACCTTTTCCTCTGTCCGCTCCTCCCGGGCAGGGGCCTCTCCCTCGGCGGGAGGCTGCAAATCCAGCCGCCGGATGAGAGTATGGAGCTCCAGACGGCTGAGGGTGCGGTACAGGCCGTCCCGATCCGGTTCCTTCCGCAGGCTGTCCCGGCGGAAGTCCCCCACCGGCGCCTCGCAGCAGATTTCCCCCAGCTTCCGGGAAAGCTCCGCCATTTCCTTCCCTGCCGCCAGTTTTTTCTTCACCGACGGGGTGGTTTCCAAAGCGTCCACATCTTCATACAGCCGCTCCACGGTGCCGTATTTCTGAATGAGGGAAAAGGCAGTCTTTTCCCCGATGCCCGGTACGCCCGGGATATTGTCGGAGCTGTCCCCCATCAGCGCTTTGGTCTCGATCAGCTGCCGGGGTTCCACGCCATACTTTTCCCGCACCGCCTCGGGGGTCATGGGAAGATACTGGGCCCCTCCCGCTTTGGTGGTGGCCAGAATCACCGTCACCTGGTGGGTCACCAGCTGGAGGGAATCCCGGTCTCCGGTGGCCAGCAGAACCTGGTCCCCCGCTTCCTCTCCCTGCCGGGCGATGGTGCCCAGGATGTCGTCCGCCTCGTAGCCCTCCCGCTCAATGATCTCATAGCCCAGCTGGCCGATGAGTTCTTTGACCACCGGCAGCTGCTGGGCCAGTTCCGGGGGCATCCCCTTCCGCTGGGCCTTGTAGCCCTCGTACATCTTGTGACGGAAGGTGGGGGCCTTCAGGTCAAAGGCAAAAATCACCCGGTCCGGGGCGTTGTCCTCGATGAGCTTGAGGACGATATTGAAAAAGCCGTAAATGCCGTTGGTGTAGCTGCCGTCCTTGGTGGTCAGGAGTTTGATGCCGTAAAAGGCCCGGTTGAGGATGCTGTTGGAATCGACGACCAATATTTTCATGGAATACCTCCGTTTGAGATAAAAGCCCAACGACCTGGGAAAATTTTTTCAGAGGCCCGGCATTTTTCCGGGACACGGGCGCGGCTTTCGGGACGTTTTTCTTCTGTCCGCAGCCGCGTTCCCACGCAACGAGATTAGTATATCACAAATCTTTCCTTTCGTCCCCTGTAAACTTGTAGTTGAGGCAACTTTCGTGTATAATTCATTTCATCAGGCTCCCCAGAGGGAGCTTTATCGTTAAAATGCAAAGGAGATCCCATGAAAATCGGAACCATATCCATAGAACCTACTGCCGCACTGGCCCCCATGGCGGGAGTAGGGGACCGGGCTTTCCGGGAGCTGTGCAAAGATTTTGGCGCGGCTTACCTGGTGGGCGAGATGGTCAGCGCCAAGGGCCTGGGGCAAGGAAGCCGGAAATCCGCCCAGCTGCTGGAGCTGGGAGAAACGGAGCATCCCTGCGCGGTGCAGCTGTTTGGGGGGGACCCCGCCGCCATGGGAGAGGCGGTAGCCCTGGCCATGGACTATCACCCGGACATCATCGACATCAATATGGGCTGTCCCGCCCCCAAAATCGCGGGGAACGGCGGCGGCAGCGCCTTAATGAAGGACCCGGAGCTTGCTTCCCGGATCATCCGGGCGGTGAAGGATGCCTCTCCCGTTCCCGTGACGGTCAAGTTCCGCAAGGGCTGGGATGACGCCCACATCAACGGTGTGGAGTTTGCCCGGATGGCAGAGGCCAGCGGCGCCGACGCCATTACCATCCACGGCAGAACCCGGGCGCAAATGTATGCTCCCTCGGCGGACTGGGACTATATCCGGCAGGTAAAAGAGGCGGTTTCCATCCCGGTCATCGGCAACGGGGATGTGGACACTCCCGAAAAGGCCAAGGCCATGTATGAGCAAACCGGCTGCGACCTGGTGATGGTGGGCCGGGGGGCATTGGGCGCGCCCTGGCTGTTTGGACAGATCCGGGACTATCTCACCACCGGCAGCTACACCCCCACCCCGCCTATGGAAGAGCGGATGGAAGTGATGCTCCGTCATCTGCGGCTGCTGATCCGGTACAAAGGAGAAAATGTGGGGATGCGGGAGGCCCGGAAGCACTGCGGCTGGTACATGACCGGCGTCCGGGGCGCGGCGGCCCTTCGCCGTCAGGCGGGGACCCTGTCCACCTACAGCGACGGGGAACGTCTGGCAGAGATGGCGGTGGCGCTGTCCCGGCAGGAAAGGAGCCTGTAATGAAGAAACGATTTCTGGCCTTTGCGCTGGCCATGGTGATGGCGCTGATTATGGCAGCCTGCGACGCCGTTTTGGAGGAGGCGGAATCCTCCTCTTCCTCTGAGAGTGAAACCGTTCCGGAGTTTCCGGTGGAGGTGCGGGACACCATCATTGAGGATGCCCCCAAAGGGGTCCTCTCCCTCACCCCAGGCACCACCGAGATGCTCTTTGACATGGGTTACGGCAGCCGCGTGGTGGGGGTAAGCGATTATTGCGACTGGCCCCAGGAGGTGGAACAAAAGACCCCCTGCGGCTCCCCTCTTTCCCTGGACCGGGAGATGATCGCCCGCCGTCCGGTAGATCTGGTGGTGTCGTCGGTGACCCTTCAGGAGGATGACCTGATCTGGTTTCAGCAGCAGGACATTCCGGTGCTGATTTTGCCCCGTGCGCAAACCTTTGAGGAGCTGGAGGCCAATTACCTGGACCTGGCCCTGGCCATGAGCGGCCAAACCTCAGGGGCCACCCGTGGGGAGGAATACTACGCCTCCCTGGAGGAAAAGCTGGATGACGCTCTGGCTCTCTCCCAAAGCTGGGCCAGCGCCCATGACGGACAGATTCTCCGGGCGATTTTCCTGCGGGAGATGGACTACCATATGGCTACGGGAGAGACCTTTGAAAGCCGGCTGCTGGAGCGCATTGGTTTTGTCAATGACGCCGCTGATTACACCGATTGGCTCTTCCCTGAGGAACAGGTGGCCATTCTGGAGCCGGATGTAATTTTCTGCGACCTGTCCATCCAGCCGGAAAAGGTGGCCACCAGCTGGGTCTACAGCGTGGTTGGGGCGGCGAAAAACGATCTGATCCTCCAGGTGGATTTCTCCATTCTGGAGCGGCAGAGCCCCCGGATGTTTGATTTGGCGGTGGAGATGGCGGAGTTTGCCTTTGGGGAGCAGAACACAACCGCCGATTAATACCTTTGCCCTTTTCTTGTCTCTGGCGCTTATTCCCCGCAAAGGCAAAGCGCATTTTATTTTTTCAACCTAACTTCATATCGTCACAAAATCGTGCCCGGCAGACCAGAAAAACTGATCTGCCGGGCCCTGAGCGTGTCGAAAAAATTCGACACGCTTCCAGGGGGTATCCAATACCCCCTGGATACGCCGCCTGGTTCCTGACGAAACCGGCGGCGATACCCCCGGTTTCCCGACCCTGTGGGCGCGGGTCGTGGTATAAAAATCAGGCACATGTCCTGATTTTTATGATTTTGAATTTTATGTATTCCTTGAAACAAGGTCTTTTGTAGTCTGCGGGCCCGCAGCATTTTCATCCTTCAGTAATCAATTATAATTTTTTGGCAATCAGTACAGTTCCATGCCACCACCGCATGGCCGCCCCAGGGGCCACGATATTCTCCCAGCCTGAGAGCGCTGAAAGAGAGGCTCCCCAAAACTGCCACCGGCACCGTTTTGTTGTTCCAGATCACACCATCCCGACACTGGATATAACCCTGTTCCATCTCTTTACCGCAATAGGGACATTTCATTGGGATCTCTCCTTTCTGTCAGCAGCAATCCGGCTCTTTCACCTTTTCCCAGGGTTGGAGGCCGTACAGCTGATAGGGACATTGCCGCAGCAGCTGTTGATACAGCCCCACCACATCCCACAGGTCAAAAAGCATCGCCTTGCACGCTCCGATTTCTCCCGTTTTGATTTTTCCTTGCTCCATTGCCAGCCTTTGGACCGTATACCAGGGCTTCACCGGCGGTTTTCCCCCTTCTATGAACCACTTTTCAGCCGGATAAAGGGCTCTCGCTTCCTCGCTGGGGGCAAAAATATGCCGGATCTCCTCAGGAAGATCCTCCTCCACATAGTGCATCGCCGTCAGCTTATAAATGTCCACCCCCAGCAGCAGCCCTTTGCCGCCGCGGCGAAGAGGGTATTCCAAGCCGTCCTCCACGGCCTCCTTTCCATGGAGGCCCCATCCCGCGATCCGGAACACACCGGTTCCCACCCAGGTATCCGGCTGGCGCCGAAAAGTGTCTGCGATCAGCCCCATGGCGCTGCGCTCACAGTTCTCCGGCAGAATGGGAATTTTGGTGGTGATTCCCAACGCCCGGTCCCTCTCTGTCAGCTGCTGCTCCCGGCCCAGGCGCAAGGCCGGCATAAAGATGCTCCCCTCAGGGCCGCAGCATTTTTTCAGCGCACGGATGACCGTCTCCGCTCCACCCTCCACCGGTCCGAAGCTGCTCAGGGAAGTATGGACCTCCAGCATCATCCCGGACATTACCCCCAGCGCCCGGAGCCCATCCTCAATCTGCTGTTGTGTCAGCATTGGGCACCTCCAACATCACAGTTCTATCCCTATGTACAAACAGAATTTTTTGTATCAAATATACAATTCGTATATTTCAAATCTCATTGCTTTCCTGTCAGCATCCTGCAAAATGTCGAAGAAAGTCTATTTTTAGTATAATATAGATTTTATATACTTTAAGTATTTTACCAGGGACGATCATAATCCTGCAGCCACTGGACAGGCACTTCATGATAATAGGTTTCCCCTTCTCTGCCTTTGAAAACAGACCGTCCCCCTTCATCCCCCGTGAGAGCCATCAGCTCTTCGGCCAGGGAGGGGGAAAAAACAGTGGGGCTGCCCATCTTTCCTTCCGCCCGGACCCGCCCCAGAGGCAGACCGCTTTTTTCAAATCCCTCTATAAATTGTCTCAAAGCGCAGCCGGGAAAGTGGGGCTGATCGCAGACAAAGAAGCAAAGGTTTTCCCCTTTACAGGCAGAAGCGGTTCCCAGGCGGACCGAAACTGCCTGGCCCTCCCCTTCGGGAGCCAGCACGCAGGCAAACCCCCATTCTTTTGCTTGCTGATCCAATAGTCCCTGTCGGGTCACCACTGTTACAGGACATCCGGAATCCGCCGCTGCCTGAAAAGCCCAGGTGTAAAGGGGTTTTCCCTGAAAAGTGGCCAACAATTTCTGGCTGCCGAACCGGCGGGAAGCCCCTGCCGCCAGCAGAATGATTCTGGTCATTTTTCCCGCTCCTCCCTGTTTTTCTTCTCCGGCGGCCCTTCCGCTGCCGGAACCGACTGACAGACAGCCTCTGTGTTCTCTCTGTCTGCCACCCAAAAAACCAATGGGGCGGCCCACCTCCTGAGAAAACGGAACCGCCCCTTTGATCCAAAGGTGTTGTTTTATTTCTTGTCTTCCAGCAGCGCCATGGCCACATCCTCCGGTTTCACCGGCAGAGTGTGGAAGGCTTTGCCGGTGGCATTGAGGATCGCTCCCAGAATGGCCGGCGCCGGGGTGTTAATCACCAGCTCCCCGATGGATTTGGCGCCAAAGGGACCCGAGGGCTCGTAGCTGCTCTCAAACTCCACCCGGATGGTCCCCAGATCCAGACGGCTGGGAATTTTGTATTGGAGGAAGGAATCGTTTACCAAACGCCCCTGGGGAGTATGGAGCACCTCCTCGTAAAGGGTCATGCCGATTCCCTGGGCGATTCCCCCTTCGGTCTGCACCCGGGCCAGATTGGTGTTGACCACCGTACCGCAGTCCACAGCGGCAGCGTAATCCACCACCTGTACAGCGCCGGTCTCGGGATCCAGGTCGATCTCCGCCATACCCACCATAAAGGGAGGGGGAGAGATGGGCGAGGAGTGGGAGATACAGGAGGACAAACAGTGGTTGTGCCCCTCAAAACTGGCGGACCCGATCTCTGCCAGAGAAATTTCTTTTCCTCCCGGCACAAACACCCGTCTGCCGTCAAATTCCGCCTGCTCCACCGGAACGCCCATCATCTGCGCTCCCATATCCAGGATCTTTTCCCGCAGCTCCTGACAGGTGCGCACTACCGCCATGCCGGTGATGTAGGTGGTGGAGGAGGCGTAGGAACCGGTATCATAGGGGGACTGGTCGGTATCCACGCCCCGCACGGCGATCCGGTCCAGATCACATTCCAGGCAGTCCGCCGCCATCTGGGAAAGGATAGTGTCGCAGCCTGTTCCCATATCGGTGCAGCCCACCAGAAGGGTATAGAATCCATCATCATTGAGGCGGATCTCCACGCTGCCGATGTCCACCCCGGAAATACCGCTGCCCTGCATGGCCATTGCCACGCCGACGCTGCGGATATGCCCGTTTTCCAGCACCCGGCGGGGATACTTCTCCTCCCAGTTCATCATTTTTTTGGCTTTTTCCATGCACCGGTCCAGGGCGCAGCTGTTGCAGGGCTCGTTATAATAGGTGGCCATGATCTGCCCCTGGCGCACCATGTTCTTCTCCCGCAGCAGGCAGGGATCCATTCCCAGCTGCGCCGCCAGCTCATTGACGGCAGTCTCCACCGCGAAGATGCCCTGGGTGGCGCCGTAGCCCCGATAAGCTCCCGCCCCCATAGTATTGGTATACACCACCTGGCAGCCAAACCGGGCGGCCTTGAGGGTGCCGTAAAGGGAAAGGGCTTTATGGCCCACCAGGCCGATGGTGGTGGGACCATGGTCCCCATAGGCTCCGGCGTTGGAGAGGGCAAACAGATCAATGACCCGGATGGTCCCGTCCCGGTCCGCGCCGATGCGCACCCGCATTTCCATCTCATGGCGGGGGGAGCCGTTGGTAAAGCTCTCCTGGCGGGTGTAACAGATATAGGCGGGCCGCCCGGTCATTTTGGTGACAAAGGCGGGGAAAATCTCGCTGACCACGCTCTGCTTTGCGCCAAAACCACCGCCGATGCGGGGTTTTACAATCCTGATGTCCCGACGGGACATTTCCAGGGCGTTGCCCAGGATACGCCGCACATGGAAGGGCACCTGGGTGGAGCTGACCACGTTGAGGCGGCCATATTCGTCAATATAGCTGTAGGTGCGGAAGGTTTCCATCATGGCCTGGCTGTTGGCCCGGCTGTGATAAACCCGCTCCAACACCACTTCGCTCTGGGCCAGTTCCCCTTCCACATCCCCTACCGTCATTTCCTCCTGGCTGCACAGGTTGCGGGCGGCGTCGGTGCCCACATCGCACAGCGCACGGAAATTCTCCTCCGGGTGAACGATGATGGGATTGTCCAGGGCCTTGGTGAAGTCCAGCAGCGGCTCCAGCACCTGGTATTTCACCTTTAGGAGCTGTCTGGCTTTTTGGGCGCTTTCCTCCGTCTCGGCGGCGATGATGGCCACCGGGTCCCCCACGCACCGCAGACGCCGGTCCAGGATCAGCCGGTCATAGGGGCTGGGCTCCGGCCAGGTCTGTCCCGCCGTGGTAAAGCGGCTTTGGGGGGCATCCTCCCAGGTATAGATGGCCACCACCCCAGGTACCCGGAGGGCAGCTGTCTTATCCACCGATTCCACCAAAGCGTGGGCATGGGGGCTGCGGAGCAGACAAACCTGCAGCGCCCCCGCCGGACACAGATCCCCGGTGTACACCGGCTTGCCTGTCACCAGGCTCATGGCGTCCCGCTTGCGGATGGGCTTGCTGACATAGCTCATTTGTCCCCCTCCTTTCTGGCGGCCAGCCATTTTTTAATGGCCCGCAGCTGGCTCTGATAGCCGGTGCAGCGGCAGAGGTTTCCCGCCAGATATTCCCGGATCTCCTCATCGGTGGGATCCGGCAGCTCCCGCACCATGGCCAGTACCGACATCACAAACCCAGGGCTGCAAAAACCGCACTGCTCGCCTCCCTCATCCGCCAGGAAGGCGCCGAACTCCTCCGCTTCCTTTTGGAGCCCTTCCAGGGTGGTCACCTCATGGCCGTCGGCCCGGAAGGCGGGCACCGAACAGGACAGCACCGGATGTCCATCCATGTGTACCGTACACAAACCGCAGTTGCTGGTCTCGCAGCCGCATTTCACCGACAGACATCCCTGCTGCCGCAGAAAGGTATATAAGCTGGTATCCGCCTGAACCTCCCCGGTGCGGCGGATGCCATTGAGCGTGATGGTCACTGTCATACTTGTTCTCCCTCCAGCTGTGCCAGCGCCCGGCGGGTGAGGACTTCCGCCAAATGCCGCCGGTATTCTTCGCTTCCCCTCATATTGCTTCCAAAGGAGAAGTCCCGTGCCAGCTCCTCCAGCCTGCCGGCATCATCGGTCTCCGCCGCCATAGCCTTTCCGGGGCGGGCCCCCAGAACAAGCCTCCAAAGGTCCCCCTTCCGGGAAAGGGCACAGGTCAGCACCGGCAGGTCGGTGCTGGCGTTTCGGACAGATTGATAAGCCGCCTTTCGTCCATCCTTTTTTACCACCACTGCGGTGAGAATATCCCGGTCCGGGGAAAGGCGGGCGTATTCTTCCAAGGGCATCCGGCCCTTTTGCGCCAGTTCCACCTGGCAGTCCAGCGCCATCAGCCCGGTGAGGACGTCGGAAAAACCGAATCGGGAAACAATGCTTCCCCCCAGAGTGGCACAGTTGCGGAACTGAACCCCCACAATATGCCGGACCATCTCCTGAAAGAGAGGACCGAAAGCCGCCGCCAACTCCTTGCTGGTTTCCAGCTGCCGCAAGGTCACCATCGCTCCCAGAGAAATTTCTTCCTCCTTCTCCTGGATCTTGTCCAAACCCAGGGCGGACAGATCAATGAGGGTGCCGATTCTCCGATTTCCCAACCGCAGCCAGCAGCCGCCGCCGATGACGGCGGAGCTTTTTTTCCGATTCAGCTCCAACGCCTGTTCCAGGGATTGTGCCAAAACATAATTGGACGCCGTATACAAATCCTGCTCTCTCCTTTCCTTTCCGGGGGCGAAAATAAAAAGCCCGCCCCAAAAACGGAAGGGCGGCGCGGAAAAACAGGCGGGCGCCAGATCGCGCCAACCTGCTTTCCCGTAGTCCCCCGGGGTGGCCGGAGGGTAGAAACTGACAGCCCATTCCGCTGAAAATATACGGTTTTTTGTGGAGAAAACCGCCTTCCCTTGTGAGGGGACCATCTCCCCAAAAAATCCGTTTTTCTCCTTTTCTTTACTATATCATGTTTCCGCGCTTTTTCCTATACAGGGGAGGGGGAAAAACAAGTCTTTGTGAGAAAAAGCAAAAAAATTCCGGTTTTCTTTGTGGATTCATCCCTTTTTCCCAGAGGCAAACCCAGCTTCATTGACATGGCGGCAGCCCACAGGCTACAATAAACTCAGCACAGGGGCTTTGCCCCAGAGATAAAGGAGGATTCTGCCATGGTTATCATTCCAAGAACGCAGGCGGTTTACGCCATGTCTCCGGACAACCCCCCTGCAGCCCATGTGGCCGATGGGGAAACCATCCATTTTGAAACCAGCGACTGTTTCGGCTGCCAGCTGACCCGGGAGGACCAAAAGGTGGGGGCCATCGATTGGGAACGGATCAATCCCGCCACCGGCCCTTTGTATGTGGAGGGCGCCCAGCCGGGGGACGTGCTGAAGGTGGAAATTCTGGACATCTCCCTGGCGGATCACGCCACTGCGGTGGAAATGCCGGGCGAAGGGGTGTACGGCCACCTGCTGACCCAAGAAACCACCCGGATTTTCCCCGTCAAGGATGGCATCCTTACCTTCAATGACCATCTCACCTTTCCGGTGGAGCCGATGATCGGGGTGATCGGCGTGGCCCCGGCGGAAGGCTCTGTCCTCACCGGAACCCCGGACAGCCACGGCGGCAATATGGACTGCAATCGGATCTGTGCCGGCTCCACCCTGTACCTGCCGGTCAACGTTCCCGGAGCCCTGCTGGCCATGGGAGACCTCCACGCCATTATGGGGGATGGGGAGGTCTGCGTCTGCGGAGCGGAAATCTCCGGCGCTGTTACCGTTCGCGTCACCGTTTTGAAGAATTGCCCTCTCCCCACTCCCTTCCTCATCCGGGAAGACCTGGCAGCGGCCATCTTCTCCGCCAAAACCATGGAGGAAGCCGCCCGGGGCGCTACCTGCCGGATGCGGCAGTTTCTGCTGGATTTTTCCTCCCTGCCCAGCGCCGACGCGGGCATTTTGCTGTCCCTTTCCGGCAGCCTGCGGATCTGCCAGGCGGTAGATCCCATGATTACCTGCCGCATGGAGCTGCCCCGGAGGGTCATTGACGCTTTGGAGGTCCTCCTTCCCTGAGGGAGCCTATTCTGCCGCTTTTCCTGCCTCTGGTCTCATCCCCTGAAAAACAAAGACGCAGCAAGTCCCCGGTTTCCGCTCTTTTCAAACGGGAACCGGGGACTTTTTTACGTCAGCAGGGACCGATCATCTGTTGCGATCAAATTGCCGCATCACCAGCAGGAAGCCCAGCAGCAGCGCCGCGCCTGCAGCAAAGGAGATGAGGGCGGAATGGGTCAGTCCAGCCACAATATAGGCAACAAAGGAGATGACTGCCACTGTAATGGCATAGGGCAGCTGGGTGGAGACATGGTTGACATGATCGCACTGGGCCCCGGCGGACGCCATAATGGTGGTGTCGGAGATGGGAGAGCAGTGGTCGCCGCAGACAGCGCCGGCCATACAGGCGGAGATGGAGATGACCATCATCTGATGGTCGATGCCGTTGAACACCGCCACCACAATGGGGATGAGGATGCCGAAGGTTCCCCAGGAGGTGCCGGTGGCGAAGGCCAGAAAACAGCCCACTAAGAAGATTATGGCGGGGAGAAGGACCATCAGCCCCCTGGAGCTTTGTTCCATCGCCGCCTGGACAAAGTCCGCCGCGCCCAGACTGCCGGTGATGGCATTCAGGGTCCAGGCAAAGGTGAGGATGAGAATGGCGGGAACCATCGCCCGGAAGCCTTCGGCCACACAGTCCATGGAATGACGGAGGCCAAGCACTCCCCGGAGCTTGTAGAGGACCACCGTCGCCACAAAGCCGAAGAAGCTGCCCAAAGCCAAGCTCACGGAAACATTGGCGTCGGAGAAGGCGGTGACCAAATCGGTACCGGAAAAGAATCCGCCGCTATACAGCATCCCCGCCACACAGAAGACAATCAGAACGGCGATGGGCAGCACCAGATCGGCCACAGTGCCCTTGCCTTTCACCTCATCGCTGACGTCGGAGGCGGAGACGCTGCCGCTGGTGAACAGATCTCCCGCCATCGCATTGCGCTCATGGATGGCCATGGGACCGTAATCCACATGAAGCACAGCGATAAGCACCATCATCAGCAGAGTGAGCAGGGCATAGAAATTAAAGGGAATGGAACTGATAAACAGCGCCAGGCCGTCCTCCCCTTTTACATAGCCGGACACAGCAGCGGCCCAGGAGGAGATGGGGGCAATGATGCACACAGGGGCGGCAGTAGCGTCGATGAGATAAGCCAGCTTTGCCCTGGAAATCTGATGCTTATCGGTGACCGGACGCATGACGCTGCCCACAGTCAGGCAATTGAAGTAATCGTCAATGAAGATCAGCACGCCCAGCATCATGGTGGCCAGCTGCGCTCCTGCTCTGGTTTTGATATGCTTGGAGGCCCACTGGCCAAAGGCGGCGGAACCGCCCGCCTTGTTCATCAGCGCCACAATAGCGCCCAGAATCACCAGGAAGATCAGAATCCCCATGTTGTCGGAATCGGTAAGAACCGCAATAAAACCGTCCTCAAAAATATGCATCATGGTGCCTTCGGCAGAAAAACCGGAATAAAACAGGCCGCCCACCAGGATGCCGCAAAACAAAGAGCTGTAAACCTCTTTGGTAATGAGGGCCAGACCAATGGCAACCACCGGCGGCACCAGCGACCATACAGTGGCATACAAGGAGGGCTGGACCGCTTCCGCTTCCTGGGCAAAGGCAGGAACAGCCAGCGCCGCCGACAGCAGCACCGCCATCAGCAAAAACCAGGCGCATCTGCGGCAGGATAGATTTCTCATCTGTGAATCCTCTCTCTTTCATCTTTTCTCCGGCCCCGGAAAATCCCCGTTCCGCTTTTTCCGGGGACCTTCATCCGCCAAACCGCAGCAATCGCCGCTTCGGTGGGCCTTATACAATATCCGGGCAGCCGCGCCGGGAAAAGAGGGCCGAAAAACAAAAACGCCACGGACCGCGCCGAAAGATGACGCGCCTGTCCATGGCAAATGAGAAAGGATCTTTCTCCGCTCTGAAGCCGATGAACGATAGCGCTCCACTTTCGTGACAGTCCGGCGCATCTCCTGCGCCGGCCCAGGACCCTGCCCCCGGGCGGGGAAAGGACCTTCGGCAGTTCACCCCTTCCCCCGTCGGCTGCCCGGCCGAATCTTCGGGGTATTCTGAGAACTGCGCCTCTATCGCTGCCGCTCGCTGCTCCGAACGGCTGATATTCATTGTAGCACCTTTTTGAAAAAAAGCAATGGCTGAAAGGCGAAACCAAAATTTTCTCCTGCCGCCTTCGATGGGGACAGCCGTTCCCCGAAGAGGGAAAAAGACATCTCCCCGCTTCCTTCCCCTTTCAGTCTTCAAGCGGCCTGACATCTTGCCTCCGGCTTCTTTCTCCGCCTCTTTCTCACAGGGCAGAACGGTACCATCCCTCCTGAAGGCTGCCCCAAAGGCAGGGAACTTCTCCCAGCGCCGCCGCTGTCTGCCGGGCCGCCGTCTCTCCGGCGGCGTCCGCCTGATTGAGAAAAACGCAGCCCCGGCTCCGCCGCCACCAGGAACCATAGCCGGTCCGCAGCAGCAGGGCCGCGTCCTCCGGCGTCACCCTTCTGCCCTCCTGCCAGCCCAAAGCCTCCCTTGCCAGCTCCCACCGGTGGCAGACCTCCTCCAACGGCTTGTTCAGTCCTGTCAGCCCCAGCACCGTCACCAGGAAATCATACCTTTCCGGCAGCACCGGCTCCCCCTCCCGGGGCATCTTCAGCGGCAGCCGTTTGGAGCCGTCCGCCTCGATCAGCACCACATCCGCCTCCGCCGATACCTGCCGGTAGATTTCCAGTGGCAGCTCCGACATTTTGATTCCTTCCCAGGTGGTTCCCGCCACCACAAAACCGTCCCGGTCCAGCTGCTGGATGATCTCCTTTCCGGTGCGGTCCAGCGCTCCATATTTCTCCGGGAGCGCCATCTTGGTGGTGGTGGTCAGCAGCACCCGCTTTCCTTCCCGACGGTATTCCTCCCCCAAGCGGAAGAGCAGACTGGTTTTTCCGCCGCCCCCCACCGCGCAGATGATTTTTTCTTCCTTCAGCCCCAGGGCTTTCCGCAGCTGCTCCATCTTTGCTCCTTCCTCCCTTTCTCCGCCGGTCTGACAGGCGCGGATTCCGAGACTTTTGTTTAAACTGTTCCGGTTTTTCCGCCAGGGCTTTTCCGTTTCAAAATTGGGGGGAATACCGCCCCGATTTTTTTAAGGGGATCCTAAATTTCCAGTTCATAACAGCCCTGGAAAGCCAGCTGCCGCCGCTGTAAAAGGTCCCGGGTCTCCTGGGCCCGAACCAAAGGCGTCCGCCAAGCCAGTCCGCACCCTGCGGTGATGACCCTGGGAATGGGAATCAATCTCCCCTCCAGACCCGCTTCCCGGGCCGCTTCCTCCATCGTCAATGCCTGAGTGGTGGTCTCAAAGGCCACCACCAGACAAGTTTCCCTGGGCCTCATGTCCATTCCTCCGCTGTCTCCGCCACCGCCCGGGCCGCCTGATCCACCTCGTCCTCTGTGTTGAACCAGCAGAAGCTGAAGCGCACCGCCCCCTGCTCCTGGGTTCCCAGGGCCTTGTGCATCAGCGGCGCGCAGTGGGCTCCGCCCCGCACCGCAATGCCATATCGTTGGGCCAGATGGTCGCAAACCTCCTGGGAGTCATTGTCTCCAATATTCAACGCAACAATGGGCGCCCGGGTATGCTGCTCCAGATCCCCATAAATTTTGACGTCTGGAACCTCCTTCACCTGTTGATAAAAACGGCGGGCCAGTTGTTGTTCCCGCAATCCAATTTTTTCGATTCCTGTTTCCGCCAACCAATCCAGCGCGGCGGAAAGTCCTGCAATGCCGTGGCCGTTGAGGGTCCCTGCCTCCAAACGCTCCGGAAGCTGATCCGGCTGGGTCCGGCTGTAGCTGTGGATTCCGCTGCCTCCCACGCAGAAGCTGGGCAGCTCCACTCCAGGGGCAAGGCACAGTCCTCCCGTTCCCTGGGGTCCCAGGAGGGATTTATGTCCGGTGAAGCAAAGGACATGGATTCCCATTTCCTCCATCCGGATGGGAAAGGCCCCCGCTGTCTGGGAGGCGTCCACCACCAGCAACAAATGATGATCCCGGCAAAAACGCCCCACCTGGGGGATGTCCACCATGTTTCCCGTAAGATTGGAGGCATGGGTACACACCACCCCTTTGGTTTCCGGACGCAACGCCTGTTCCAGCTGCCGTGGATCCAAACGGCCCTTTTGGTCGCAGGGGAGGATGGTCAGCGCCATCCCCTGGTCTTCCAGCCGAAAGAGGGGTCGCAGAACGCTGTTGTGTTCCAGCACGGTGGTAATGACATGATCCCCCGGATGGAACAGACCGCTGATGGCCATATTGAGGCTCTGGGTGGAGTTGGCGGTGAAGATCACCCGGGATGGATCGGGGACCCCAAAAAGGGCGGCCAGCTTTTTCCGGGCGCCGTAGATAACCCGCCCCGTCTCCAAAGAGATGGGGTGGCCGCCTCTGCCGCTGTTGCCCATCTGTCCCATGGCCTTAAAAACAGCCTCCGCCACGCAGGGCGGTTTGTGGAAGCTGGTGGCGGCGCTGTCCAGATAGATCATCCTCTTTTCCCCCTTTGTCAGAACCGCCACAGTCCCTGGCGGTCCGGCGCGTAATGAAGCATCCCTTCCAGCACCCCACCGGCGATGCACCGGGCCTTGTCGGAGATGGTAAAACAGTTTTTCTGTTCTGACAGCCGTGGGTCGATGTCCGCCATTTTAAAGCCCCTTGTCACCGGATATCCCTCCCGGATCAATCCCCGGAGCACTCCGTCGATGGTGGCTGCGACAGAGACATCCCCCACCCGGGCGATAATCTCCCCCTGATGCACCAGATCCCCGATGGCTTTTTGGCAGTGGACCTTTCCCTCCGCCGGGGAGTGGATCACCCGCTCCTTTCCGTAACCGCCGATGATGCCGGGAACCCCCGTATTGGCAGCGGCGGTTCCTTGGGTGATGACCCTTCCCAGGCGGTGTCCCCGCTGTGTCTCCACCACCAGATGAACATCCTCGCCGGCGGTGAAGCCCGGCCCCAATCCGATCACCAGCTCCGCCATCTCCTTTGTGGTGCCCAGGTTTGTTTTGGCCAGGATGGCGTCGATCAGCACCTGGGGCCGGAACTGCCGGAGTACCGCTCCCCGGGGATCCACCAGCACCGGAATTTCCCCCCTGACGACAGCGGCGGCAGCCTCCTCCAGGTTTTTCACCTGTACGGCGGTGGTTTCTTCCACCGTCCAGCGACCCTCATACACCGCCTCGCAGTAAGAGACATAGCGGCGGATGGCGGAGGGATGCTCCGCTTCCAGCACCAGCAGCGGAATCCCCGCCTGATGGAGCTTGTGGATGGTGCCGGTGGCAAGGTCTCCCCCACCCCGCACCACTACAGGGAAAACGGCTTTCATGGACGAATCACCTTCTTTGCCGCTGTGAGCACCTCCGTGATCCGGTACATATTGGTCACTTCCCCCACTGCCAGCTGGTCGCTGATGCCATAATGGTTCAGGCAGGTGCCGCAGGTGAGGATCTCCACCCCCTGGGCCTCCAGCAGCTTCAGATCCGCCAGTGTTTCCGCCCCCTGGATGGAGAGTTTGGCCCCGCCATTATACAGCAGCACCGTCTGGGGCAGGGTCTCCTGCTCAGTGAGGGCATAGACAAAGCCCTTCATCAAAATTTTCCCCAGCACCTCGTCCCCTTCCCCCATTTTATCGGAGGAGAGCACCACCACGGTTCCGGCGCTCCTGGCATCAGGGACACAGGTCTCCTCTGCCGGAGCGGAAGGGGCCTGCTGATGGGTGACAGTGATCACCACCCGGTAAAGGTCCTCCTCCAGCTTTTCACTGGAAGTCTGCAATTTTTTCTGTTCCGCCATTTTGCACAGGTTCTGTACCGCGATAAAGTTGTCCACCAGCACCTCCACAGCGCCTTCCTTCATCCCTTCCAGCGCTTTTTTGGTCTCGATAACCGGCAATGGGCAAGCCTTGCCTCTCGCATCCACCTGTTTCATTTTTTCTTCCTCCCGGCTCACGCCACAATGATTTTCTGTTCTTCATTTCTGGTCAGCTTTCCTACCATGTCGCAGGGCAGTCCCAGCCGTTTCAATTCCGCCAGCGCCTTCTCCCCCTCCTCCCGGGGCAGAGCCGCCAGCAATCCTCCTGAGGTCTGGGGATCAAACAGCAGCTCCTCCATGGCAAAGGGGACTCCCCGGAATTCCACCAGCTCTCCCACATGGTTCCGGTTTCTCTGGGCCGCCGCGGTCAGATAAAATTCCTCCGCGTACCCCAGCGCCTCCGGGATCCGTGGAATCCGCAGGCTGTCTATTTCAGCGCTCAGCCCCCGGCCCAGCATTTCCTTCAAATGTCCCAGGAAGCCGAAGCCAGTGACGTCAGTGCAGCCATGAACCTGGTATTTCCGCAAGATCTCCGAACCCCATCGATTGAGGGTGGTCATGGAACGCAGCGCCTGGTCCATGGCCTCCCTGGAGGCCGCGCCCACCCGGTTGGCGGTGCAGACAATTCCCACGCCCAAGGGCTTGGTCAGCAGCAGCACATCCCCTTCTTCGCCGCCGTCATTAGGAAAGATCCGGTCCGGATGAATGGTCCCCATCACCGACAGACCGTATTTTACATCGGCGTCGGCGATGGAATGGCCCCCCACCAGGGTTCCTCCCGCCTCCATCACCTTTTCACAGCCTCCCTGCATAATTCTGCCCAGAATATTCAGGTCCATTTTTTCCGGGAAGCAAACGATATTCAGGGCGGTGCGCACCTCTCCCCCCATAGCGTAAATATCGCTGAGGGCATTGGCCGCTGCGATCTGGCCAAACAGATAAGGATCCTCCACCATCGGCGGGAAGAAGTCCAGGGTCTGCACAATGGCCACCTCCGGGGAAACCTGATACACCGCCGCATCGTCGGAGCTTTCATAACCGATCAGGAGATTTTCATCCCGCTTGTCCGGCTTCGGCAGCCGGGACAAAACCCGTTCCAGAATCCCTGGTCCCAGCTTCGCGGTGCAGCCCCCTCCTTTGCAAAAAAGGATCTCCTGCTCCATGGCAACATCCTCCTTTCCTGATGAGGACCGTTATATTTTTAAGAATATAACGACTTGGAAAATTTTTTGCTTTTCTCTATTGTAGCAGACCTTCCCCTTTTTTACCAGTCCTATTTCCCTTCTCTTTGGTTTTCCCTTCTCTTTGGTTTTCTCTTTCCAAAAACAGCACCGCCCCGGTCCGTTGAGGGGGACCGGGGCGTGTTTCCAGGGGCAGGGGGACTTTCTCCCGTCAATCCGCCTGATTCATCTTCATTTCATACCACCGCTCTTTGGTCAGCAGAATCTGCCGGGGTTTGGACCCTTCCGGAGGCCCTACAATGCCCCGCTGCTCCATTTCGTCCATCAGACGGGCTGCCCTGGCATAACCCACCTTCAAACGCCTCTGGAGATGGGAGGTGGAGGCCTGTCCTCCTTCGATAACCACCTCGATAGCGCTTTGAAGCAGCTCATCTTCCTCTTCGCCGTCAGCGTTATTGGAGCCGCCGGAACCGCTGCCTTTTCCGCCTACAGCGGCGGCGTTGCGTTCAATTTCCTCCATCAGCTGCTGGTCATAGGCCGCGGTGGAGCTTTCCTTAATGAAATCCACCACCGCCTCCACCTCCTGGTCGGTGACGAAGCATCCCTGAACTCGGGTAGGTTTGGGGCTGCCCACGGGATAAAAGAGCATATCACCTTTCCCCAGCAGCTTTTCCGCGCCCCCCATATCCAGGATGGTGCGGCTGTCAATCTGGGAGGAGACGGCAAAGGAGATCCGGCTGGGGATATTGGCTTTGATGACGCCGGTAATGACGTCCACCGACGGCCGCTGGGTGGCAATAATCAGGTGCATCCCCGCCGCCCGGGCCATCTGGGCCAGACGGCAGATGTAGTCCTCCACATCCTTGGGGGAGGCCATCATCAGGTCGGCCAGCTCGTCAATAATAATAACAATTTGAGGGAGAGGCTCCAGGTCCTCCCGCTCCGCCGCCAGACGATTATAGCCCTTGAGATCCCGAACGCTGTTGTCGGCAAAGAGCTGGTAACGGCGCAGCATCTCCCCCACCATGGTACACAGGGCGCCCGCCGCCTTTTTGGGGTCGGTGACCACAGGGGAAAGCAGGTGCGGGATCCCGTTGTATCCCCCCAGCTCCACCACTTTGGGATCCACCATCAGCAGCTTCACCTCTTCTGGCCGCGCCTTATAAAGGAGGCTGATGATGATGGAATTGATACACACCGACTTACCACTGCCGGTAGCGCCGGCAATGAGGAGGTGCGGCATTTTGCCAATGTCCGCCAGGGCGATACTGCCGGCAATATCCTTGCCCAGGGCCACCGTCAGGCGGCTGGAGGCCCCTTCAAACTCCTGGGAATCCAGAATCTCCCGGATGGGGACGGTGGAGACGATCTTATTGGGCACCTCGATACCGATGGCCGCCTTGTTGGGGATAGGGGCCTCGATGCGCACCCCCGCCGCGGCAAGATTCAGGGCGATGTCGTCAGCCAGGTTGGTGATTTTGCTGATCTTCACCCCTGCGGAAGGCTGCAATTCATACCGGGTCACCGCAGGGCCCCGGGTGATGTCTACAATACGGGTTTGAACGCCAAAGCTCTTGAGGGTATCCACCAGCCGGTCGGCGTTGGCCTTCAGCTCCTTGGTGGTATCCCCCCGGGGCAGAGTCTTCCCCTCCCCCAGCAGCGTCATAGGGGGGAAGGTATATTCTGGCCGAAGCACCTGCCCGGATGGGGCCTCCCCGGAGGAACCGCTCCTTTGCTTCTCCTCTGGTTTGTTTTCCCCCTTCTCCGCCGGAGCAGCCGGCTTCTCCTCGCCGAAATCCAACAAACCGCTGCCGCTTTCCAGAACCGGGGGCTGGGGCACCTGGACCTCCCCGGATACCGCCCGGGTAATGATGTCCTCCAGGGTCAGCTCCTCCTCTTTTTGCGGCGCGCCCGCCGGGATGGGATCCGGCTCTGTTTGCCGCGCCGGAACCACTCCCGCCTGCTGCAGTTCCGCGCCGCTCACCGGCTTGGCAGGGGGCTTTGGTTCGTGAGCATTGAAGTCATACAGCCCGGGAACCCCTTTGGCCTCCCGCTTTTTCTCTTTCCCGGAGGACTGTGTCGGGGCATCCAGCCCCCGGGCAGCTTCCAGCAGCTTGTCCCGATCTTCCTGGGTGGTGGGGGCAGGGGGCTCTTTTTTCTTTTTAGGTCTGGCCGGCTGGGTGTCGTCCCCTCCCTCCAGATCCACGTTGATATTGAACAGTCGGTCCTTTTTCTTTGGGACCGAAGGCTGTGCAGCGGCGGCGGCCCGAGCAGTCTCACGGGCCTCGGAAACGCTGGTATAGACCTCCTCCATCTTTTGCACCGGCTTGACCACTGTATTGCGGAAAAGCCCCACCAGAGTGCCTCCGGAGAGAAGCATCACCGCGACAAAATCCAGCAGCACAATGGTGATGGCCGCTCCGGTGAAGCTGAACCAATGGAGCAGCGGCACGCCGAAGAAAATTCCGGCCACGCCGCCCCCTTCCAGATCCTTGCCCTTCTCAAACAGCTCCTGGATCAGGGGCAGCAGGGCGCTTTCAGGATATTCCCTGGAAAAAACCTGGGTGGTGCCGCAAAGGAGCAAAATCAGCAGCAGGGAGGAAATCACCTTGGCTGCGATGGGGTAGCCGGTTTGATCCATCGCCACCATCACCGCGGCGTAGATAATGATGGGGCCCACCAGATAGCCGCACCAGCTAAAGCAGCCCAGCAGGAACTGATGGATCGCCAGCCAGACATTTTCGCCCGGCACCGCCGCCAGGCAAAAGAGGAGGATCCCCAGAGCAAAGAGGAGCACCGCATACATCTGCTTGCGGGCCTGCTGTTCCTTTTTGGTGGTTCTCTTGCCTCTGGAGGAGGATTTTTTTGTTTTGGAACGGGATGAGGATTTTGTTGCCATATGTACACTCCATTTTTAACGAAAGGTTTCCATTGATTTCAGCAGACAGATCAGCTGAGCAGTCCAACAATGAACCCCTGGATGGCGTTTCCGGTGGCGATCTCAATGATTCCCAGAATCACTACCACGGTTCCCAGAATAGCAGTATACACCGCAAAGATGCGAAACTTGTTGGAAGTGACAATATAGTTCACCAGTTTGATGGCAAAAAAGCCGGAAACTGCCGCCACTGCCACTCCCACCAATGCCGGACCCCACTCCAGGGAAGCGGCAGCGCCGGTGCCGCTCATCAGATCCTTCAAATCCAGCAAGCCCGCGGCCAAAATGGCAGGCAGGCCCAGGATGAAGGAGTAAGCCACCGCATAACTGCGGCTCAGCCCCATAATCAGCCCGGCGGAGATGGTGGAGCCGGACCGGGAGATTCCCGGCAGGGTGGCCATCAGCTGGGCGAAGCCGATCACCAGGGCGTCCGAACCGGTCATGGTTTTGGCGGCCTTCTTTCCCGGGACAGCATGGTCCGCCAGCGTCAGCAGCAAAGCGGTTCCCAGAAAGCAGACCCCTTCGGCCAGAATACTGTTATCGGAGCTGAGGGCGGTGATGCGGTCCTGGACCAGCAGCACCAACAGCAGCGGAACACAGGAGAGGATCAGCATATAGATCATCCTGCGCTTGCTGTTGGGCTTCACCCTTGTCACCCGGAGGGTAAAAATGTCCCGCAGCAGCAGCACTCCTTCCACCAGCAGCGCCCAGATGGTGGGCCAGAAAGCCACAATCACCGCTGCCAGGGTGCCGAAATGGAGCAGCACCGAGAAGAGAACCGATCCTTCGGAGTTCACTCCGGTAAAATACTGAAACAAGGACAGGTGCCCGGAGCTGGACACCGGCAAAAATTCGGTAAAGCCCTGGAGCAGGCCCTGGAAAATGGCGCTGAGAAATGACATAATGAGCCTCCTGGTGTAAAAAATAAAAACTGTCGCAGGTTATGGGGAAAAATTATTATTGGTGCCTTTTTTGCCCTGTTCCCTTCTTTCGGAGAAGAACAGGACATTTTTCTGCAACCGAAAAAGCGGCAATAAATCCGGCGGGGACGAAGCCGCTATTCGGCTGAAGCACAGAACTTTCTTCTGATTCGATCAGGATGTCCCCCGCCCCTGGGACGGCTCCCAAAGGCTGCCGGGGCTCAATCGGGGATCCAGATAATCCGCGGGATCGGTGGACAGCAGCCTCTGGATCACCAGCTGTCCCTTGTCATTGCGCACCCCTTCCAGAAATCCCCCTGCCCAAGGAATACATTCCCTTGGAGGAAGCTCTGCCGGTTGTTCCAGCAGCTCGGGAGGCAGAATGGACTGAAACGGCATCCTCAGGCCCTCCTCTCCGGCTGGGGTTGTTTTTTCCTGCTCCGCTTTTTAACGGAGGCGTCCGTTTCCACGGTTTCTGCGGGAGAGGCCGGAAGACTTTCCAGCTTTCGGACTGATCTTCCGTTCTTTTTTCCTGCGGCTGTTTTGCCCGGCCCCTTCTGGTTTTTGGCGGGGCCTTTGGGGCCGGAGGTCTGCTCATCCTGGGCGTCTATCATCTCATAGAGCTTTTCCACCGCTTCGTGCAATCCTCCCAGGCTGTCAATCAGGCCTTCGGAAACAGCGCTTTCCCCGTCCAGAACGGTACCTATATCCATTACCAATTCCCCGTTTTTCATCATCAGCTGCCGGAACCGCTCCGGAGAGATGTGGGAATTTTCACAGACAAAGCCGCTGATCCGTTCCTGCATCTTGTCAAAGTAGGAAAGGGTCTGGGGCACCCCCAGCATCACCCCGTTCATCCGCACCGGATGGACAGTCATGGTCGCGGTAGGGGCGATAAAGGAATAGCGGGCGCTCACCGCCAGGGGCACGCCGATGGAGTGTCCCCCGCCCAGCACCAGGGAGACGGTGGGCGTTTTCATCCCGGAAACCAGCTCCGCGATGGCCAAACCCGCTTCCACATCGCCCCCGACAGTGTTGAGGATGATAAGCAATCCCCGGATGGATTCATCCTGCTCAATGGCCACCAGCTGTGGAATGACGTGTTCATACTTGGTGGTCTTGTTCTGAGGGGGCAAAATGTAGTGTCCCTCCACCTGTCCGATGATGGTCAGGCAATGAATTTTATGACGTCCCCCCTCAGGGGTCACCGATCCCGTCTGATAAATCTGTTCCTGCTGCTGATTGTCCTCAGTCAGCTCCGGCTGTTCCGCCAGCTGTTTGCTTTCTTTTTTTGAGGCCATAATGCCGCTCCCTTCCATTGTGATGCTTCTTATTGTGCATCACCGAAAGGGAATCTATGCACTTTTGCCCGGAGGAGCGCTGTGAACAACGAAAAAACAGCGCTTCTCCATGAGAAAAGCTGTAAAAAGCCTTTCCCTTTGTTCTTACGCGGGAGGCGCAGCCGCGGAGGTCCCGCCACAAGACCGATCCGTCCCAAGGACGGAGCCGCCGGAACCGGCGGCAAAGAAAACCCCCAGGTTTTCTTATCGGGCTTATTATACCACGAATCTTCCTGGAGGGAAACCATCAACCGGCGGAAAGATTTCTCCTTTCCTCCACAGAAAAGGTTCCGGCCTCTTTGCTTTCTTTTCCCTTGACAGCAGTCCCCCGTCATGATACAATCAATCTGCGTTGGGAACGCTTCGTTTGATACATTATCGCTAACAAGTGTATGCTTGTTGGCGATTTTTTATTTTTTGCCCCATTCACAAATTCCATCGAGAGGAGAAGTCGGCCATGGGCCAGAACAATTTTTTGGAAGGTCGGATTTTGCCGCCGCTGATTCGTTTTTCCATTCCACTGATGCTCTCTTTAATTCTTCAGGCTCTTTATGGCGGGGTGGACCTTGCCGTGGTGGGGCACTTTTCCCCTACGGCCAGCGTCTCCGCCGTTGCGACAGGCAGTCAGGTGATGCAGTCCGCCACTGTTCTGGTCACCGGCCTGAATATGGGGGTGACCGTATTGTTGGGACAGGCCATCGGCGCCGGAGAGCGCGGCAGAGCGGGAGGCGTCATTGCCGGACAAATCCGTTTATTTGTGCCATTGGCGCTGCTGCTGACAGGGATGATGGCTTTTTTCGCCCCCCAGGCCGCTCTCCTGATGAACGTCCCTGCGGAGGCGCTGGAGGAAACGATCCAGTACGTCCGCATCTGTTCCTGCGGGATGATTTTCATCACTGCCTATAATGCCATCAGCGGCATTTTCCGGGGCATCGGGGATTCCCGCTCCCCCTTTCTTTTCGTCTCCATCGCCTGCGGCGTCAATGTGGCGCTGGATCTGCTTTTTGTGGGAGTTTTTGAAATGGCGGCTTCCGGCGCGGCCCTGGCCACTGTGATTGCCCAGTGCGTCAGCGTTCTGTTTTCCGCCGCTTATATCCGCCGCCATCCTCTCCCTTTTGATGTAAGCCGGGCGAGCTTCCGTATTCCTCACACATCCCGCGCCATTTTAAAGCTGGGAGCGCCGATTGCTCTCCAGGACGTACTCGTAAACATTTCTTTTCTCATCATCACCAGCATCGTCAACAGCCTGGGACTGATTGCCTCCGCCAGCGTAGGGGTGGCGGAAAAGATGTTTGTCTTTCTCTCCATTGTTCCCATGGCCTTTCTCTCCACCCTTTCCGCTTTTGTGGCTCAAAACGTCGGCGCGGGCAACCGCCTTCGGGCAAAAAAAGCCCTGTATACCGCTCAGCGCATCTCCTTTTCCTTCGGTGTCGCCATGTTTCTTCTCACCTTTTTCTGGGGCGGTCCGACGGCCTCTCTGTTTACCAGGGATCCAGCAGTTATCGCGGCTACGGCTCAATATCTGCGGGGATGCTCCTTTGAATATTTGATTCTTTCCCTGAGCTTCTGCTTTTTGGGCTACTTCAACGGCCTGGGAAAAACCACCTTTGTCATGCTCCAGGGGCTGCTTTCCGCTTTTCTGGTCCGGATTCCCATGTCCATTTACCTCAGCCGTCTGCCAAACACCAATATGGGAATCATCAGCATCGCCGTACCGGTTTCCGCCCTCTCCAGTCTGATTCTGTGCCTGTTCTATTTTTTCCGTCTGGAGAGCAGCCGCAAAAAAGTCTCCTGATCCCGCGTTTCGAGGGAAATTCCGGCTGTTTCGGAGGACGCTCCACATAACTCCTGCAGCCAAAAGCCTTCCATCACCGGCTTCAGCCCAATGTGATGGAAGGCTTTTGAAACTGAATTTTTCTCCATTGCAGCGAAAATATCCTTCTTACCCATGGCCCTCCCAAAAATCTTTCCTCCTGTCAGGCCACATGATCCACTTCTTCCTCCTCTTTCCGGGAATAAAACTGGGGATGGGAAGACAAGCGGTCCTCCCCGCTGAAAAAGGCGGCAAAACCGCATTGGGTGGGATGGTCAAAAATACGGGCGTAGCGGCATCCAATAAGGTTCAGCGCAATCAGAAGATCTCCTCCTGCGCACAACAGATTCATCACCGCCGCCAGCAGCAGCAATCTGCTGGGGAACAGCAACGCCAGTACAGAAAAACCGCCTCCCATCAGGACAAAGGGAGCCAGTACGCCCAGGGAATAGCTTCTGCAATCCAGCGGTTCTCTGCAATGGCTCAGGGGCATCAACGCACTCCAAATAAAAACATAATGGACCCCTTTCCAGCCCTCCTTGCACCGCAGGCTCCAGAAAAAGCAATGCAGCCATTCGTGGAGGGCCACTGAACCAAAAAGGATCCCCAGAGTCGCCAACATCCCAGTCACGCCAAGAGGAATTTCAGTCACAGTTCCATTCCATCTCAGCTGGAAAAGCCCATAAACTCCCAGAGCGGCAGGCAAAGGGACCAGCGTTCCGAACAGAGTAGCCGTCCATCGTGGAATCAGGTGTTCCACCCGAACATACTGCTTTTGTTCCATCTCGGCGCAGGTTCGCTGATATTCCGCTGTGATACGCTCCATCAATTCCTGCTTTTGCATCCAGTTTCCCTTTCCTTTTGCTTCCAAAGCCGGAGTGAGACCCGCTTTTCTCCCCAGGCATCAAAATGTCAGATTCCTTTTGGCCCGTTTTCTTTCCCTTTTTCTCCAAAAGGAGCGGAAGAAAAGAGGTCGTTTCCTTTTAAAATAATTCTACCATAGGTCATTTTTAAAGTAAATCTCCCCCGAAAAAAGTCACAAACTTTATGATTTTCCGTCATATTTGTTGTGAAGACAGCGGCAGTTTTTGGAATCCACAGCCAATTAAAAAGCGGACACTGTCCTCTCTTTCTCCGACAGTATCCGCTCTGTGTTGTTGAAATTTTCAAATTGGACGGCCTTTCTGCAAAAATCCACCGCCCAAAATTTCTCGGTCGTTCCGGCCCCCCCGGGGAAAAATCTCAGGCAGCCGCAGGAATCGGACGAACTGCAACCGGCTGGGGACAGGGCATCAGATGACGGAACAGCAGCTCTGTCACCAGAAGGATATATTCCGCATCGGTTTCCACCGTTCTCTGGGCAGTTTCATAATCCTGATGATGCCGCCGAATCAGGTCATAGGCAGCCATTTCAAAGGGAAGGCAGGGCAGAGCCCGTTCTTCCTCCAGCAGCTGTTTAAAGTGCTTCTGCAAATGGCCTTCATACACCAGATGTTGCCGGATGTCCTCCTGGAACATGGCGTTGTGGGCAAAGGTAAAGGCGTCAGCCGTATAGTGAATCAGCTTGCCCAGGCGATAGTAATCCAGCATCCGCCAGTTTTCCCGACCTTCCAGACCCCGGCACAAACGGGCCATCAATCGTTGGGCGTTGAGGAAATTATGCCCTCTCATCCACTGGGCGCGATAGGATCCTTTGATATAGGTCAACGGGTTTCTGTCCGGCTCCACACAGCCCAACAAAAAAGCAGCCCGGTGACGGGGCGCATAACCTTCCCCCGCTCTGTTCATCAGATAATATCCCAGCAGCTTGTGGCTCTCCTGCTTCATTGTTTCCTCCTTTGATCTTTCCCAACGGTTCCGATTGCCGACAGCAACGCTAGAATACCACGAAAGGCCGCTTAAAATTGTAAACATTTTGTTAATTTTAGGTTCTTCCTTTTGATTTTCGCCCCTTTGTCCTGTTGCCTTGGGTTCGCCGCTGTTTCTTTCAACAACTTCACCAGAAGGGCGGATGATTTTTGTTCAAAAGCGCTTACGCACCTCCACCACTTTTCCCAAGATCGAGACGGGGGTTTCCTTCGTGTTGTAGATTTGAATCTGATGGGCAGGATTCAGGGATTGGGGGGAAAGGGTCACCATCTGTCCCACCTGGTGGAAACGCTTTACGGTGGCGTCGTTGCCATTGACCAGCACCACGGCAATTTCCCCATTGTCCACCACCGGCTGCTTGCGAACCACCAGCAGATCTCCATCGGCAATTCCTGCTGCATTCATACTGTCTCCCCGAACCCGCAGCGCGAAATATTCCTCCCCGTCATCGAAATCGTTGGCGGCATACCCCTCAATATTTTCCTGGGCAAAAATCGGCATCCCCGCCGCCACTTTGCCCAGGATGGGCATTTGCCCCTTTGGAAAATAGGGTTCTCCGAAAGCGGCAGCCAACGGCGTCAGCTCTCCCCGCTGCTGCTCATCCAGCAAGGCCACAACCGTTCCCAAGGGTTTACCCATCGCCTCTGCCACCAGGCGGATGGTTTTTGCCGAGGGAATCGCCGGATGGCCTGTGGACGGGTTGACATTCCGCTCCAAAATAGAAATATAAGCCTTGCTCAATCCGCTGGCCTTGGAAAAATCCTCCATAGTCTGGTGATGCTGTCTTCTATATTCCCGAATTAATTGTCCCAGGGTCATCTTTTCTCCGCCTTTCTTTTCTGCAGCTCGCCCATCGATTCCATTTCCTTTTCCGAAAATGCTCTCTTTGCTTTTGTTTTCCGTCGTTTTCCTTTCTTTGATTATATAGCACGCTAAATAATTCGTCAAGCTTTTTCTAGTATGCTTGACAATTCATTTTTTTCGTGCTACACTGAAACCACCTTCAAAGGACAGGGACACGAAAGAGAAGAAAGCTGCCGCCCCTCAGTTTTCCTCTCCGGGGGAGCAAGTCATCCCTCTTTTTTCACTCTCCGCCAGATTTTGAACATTTCAGGGAATGGTCGCACACTGTTCAGGCTGGAAAAGAGGGGGCTTGCATGGTGAAGAGATTTTATCTCTCCTCTGTTTTTGTGGGAACCTCCTTTTCCAGTAAAGGAGGATTGCTTTTTCATCAAGTTATCTAGTGTACTAAACTAAGGGTAGTTGGAAAGGAGAGGACCCATATGGTCAACTGGAAACAACACGCGGCGCAGGATTTGGAGGATTATCCTCTGATCCAGGAAAGCCTGGAAAATTTGCCGGAGCAGATCCATGCTTTGGAGGCTGCGGCCTATACCGTCCGCAGCGTTCAACTGGATAAACTTCCCGTCCACGGGGGCAGCTCCCGGCGGGAAAGCGATTTAATTGATAACATTGATCGCCGAGGCCGCCTGCAGGCGAACCTGGAATTGGCCCGGCAAAAAGCCCGGCGGATTGAACGGGGGTTGTCAGTCCTCACTCCCCAGGAACGTCTGGTGCTGGAGCGTTTTTTCATCCGGCGCACCCGGGATTATATGGACCGTTTATGTGAAGAATTGAGCTGTGAAACAGCCCAAATCTACCGCATTAAAGACTCCGGTCTGCGAAAATTCACCCTGGCAATGTATGGTGATCTTCTGTCCTGAGGAGAAATCCCTTTCCCGGATTACAGCATACCACAGCACGAGACCAATAAAACGGACTAACGCGGGGGATGATAATATGATGGCGCTCCAACCGGAAACATCCAGCCCGGAAGCTGGCGCTGCGCCGCCACAATATTTGACTTGGCGGTGTCCCGCCTGCGGAGAATACCTGTATTGGGACAGCCGCTTATATCTCAACCATTGGGGTGAGATTGTGGGATGTGATGAATGTTTGAAAACCGTTTTGGCGGAAGAGATCTTTTCCAAAGGATAATCCCTTGTGGGAGACGCCGGAATCACACCTGTCGTCAGAGAAAGGAGGGCCTCCCGTTTCAATTTGAACGGAAGGCCCTCTGATGATGGAATAATTTTTAGCCCGTCTCCCACCTGGAAAATCATCCGCTCCAGGTCCTGCTGGAAAAATAAATGGTCTCTCCTGCAAACTCTGTTGCTTTCCGGACAAGGCAATGATTCTCCACGGGAAACCCGGTCTCACATCAGCGGGGCAAATACCCGCAAAATGGACCGTCCCAGCCTCTGGAACCAGTGCAGTTTCCGTACAGACGCCAGCGTCATCTCCTGACTTTTCTCCTGGGTCTCCAGGAAATCCTTCTTCACCTGTTCCACACTGGGGGTTTTGTACATCCAGCATCCACATTCAAAATGGAGATACAGGCTGCGGTAATCCAGGTTGATCGTTCCCACCACAGCGTATTCGTCATCCACCACAAAGGTTTTGGCATGAATAAAACCGGGCGTATACTCAAAGATTCTCACGCCGGCTTCCAGCAAGGTTTCATAATAGGCCCTGGTAACAGCGTGAACATAAAACTTGTCTGCGATATGGGGCGTGATGATCCGCACATCCACACCGCTTTTGGCCGCATTGGAGAGGGCCGTCACCATCTCGTTGTCAATAATCAGATAAGGCGATGTGATATGAACATAGCGCTGCGCTTTAGTAATCAGGTTCAGATAAACGGTTTCTCCCACCGCCTCATTGTCCAGGGGGATGTCCCCGAAGGGCTGCACATAACCCTGGGAAGGAATAGGCTCCGGCTGATGAACATGAGGACGAAAGGCTTCATAGTGATCCTGCGTGTGGCGCAAAAAATCCCACAGGGAGAGGAACATCACCGTCAGATTCCAAACCCCGTCCCCTTTGAGCAGCACCGCTGTATCCTTCCAGTGTCCATGCTTAACGATGGCGTTGATATATTCATCCGCCAGATTGATTCCGCCGGTAAATCCCACCCAGCCATCAATCACACAAATCTTTCGGTGATCTCTGTTGTTAAATCGGATCGAGAGGATTGGAACCAGAGGGTTAAAGACACAGCACTTGATCCCCATAGCTTCCAGCTTTCGGTCATATCCATAAGGGAGGGTCATCATGGAACCAATATCGTCATAAATGACCCGCACATCCACCCCGGCAGCCACCTTTTCCTGGAGGATCTCCAGGATTTCGTTCCACATCTTTCCTTCTTCAATAATAAAATATTCCAGAAAGATATAGTGCTTTGCTTTCCTCAATTCTTCCTTCATCCGTTCAAATTTGATCTCCCCCAAAGGGAGGTATTCCGTGTAGGTATTGCGGCAAAGGGGAGCATAGGCAAAATGATAAATATACTGGGCCTGAAGGCCTGCAACAGGGTTTTCTTCTTTCAAACGGTCCAGATTGGGGGTACGATCCGGCATCACGCTGGAAATTTGTCGGGCGATTTCCCGCATTTCTTCCTTTTGTTTTTTGCTCAGATGGCTGTGTCCAAAAATAACATAAAAAAGCCCCCCGAAGATGGGAAAAATCAGGATCGGAATGATCCATGCCAATTTATAGGCGGGATTGGAGCGGTCATTGAGCAGGTGCAGTACCACTGCCACGCTCAGCAGCATTAAAATTCCATAGGAAAAAGCAAAAAATTCCTGAAACTTCGATAAGAGGATAATAAAATAAGCCGCCTGAAGCAAAATTGCTACACCAACGATAACGACCCGATGAAACAGCAATTTTACTAAACCTTTGAGCACCTTCATCCCCCTGCATTCTCTCCTTTCTCCTCCGTCTTTTCCTCAAGCTGCCTTAGCCGCTGTTTGGTAGCCTGCCTGAACAGCGTATATAATACCGAACACAATGGAATACTCAGCAACATTCCCGCGATTCCCAACGTGTTTCCGCCTAAGGTAACCGCCACCAATACCCAAATTGCAGGCAGACCCACTGAACTGCCCACTACTCTGGGATAAATCAAGTTTCCCTCCAGCTGCTGGATCAGAAGAAACAGCAGTATAAACCAAAATGCTTTCATAGGTGAAACCATCAGGATCAAAAAGGCGCCTACAAAGCAGCCAATAAAAGCGCCAAACAGGGGAATTAGTGCGGTAAAAGCGATCAGAACGCTGATCATCAAAGCATAGGGAAAGCGGAGAATCGTCATCGATACAAAAAACAACAATCCCAAAATGATCGCTTCGGCGCATTGTCCGGATAAAAAGCTGGAAAAGGTTTTGGCTGCTAATCCACCAACGCCTAAAATCTTATCCGCCCAGCGGGGAACCCACGCATGAAGTACCATCTTTACCTGTCCGCCCAGCTTTTCCTTGTCCAGCAATAGATAAATGGAAAAAACGAAAGCCAGAAAAAATGTGACCACACCGCTGAAAACCCCTGCTGCAATATTCAAAGTCGAGCCCAGGAAAGCGCTCAGCCAGCTTTGGATTAAAGCGGCAGTTTGTCCCAAAATATTGCTCCAGTTGATTTCCAAATTGGAGAGCCATTGAGAAATCTGTGGATGCTTTGTCGTCATTTCCGCCGCCCATGCAGCCGTCCTTGAAACAAATTGAGGAACTGTTTCAGCCAAAGTTCCCAAACTTCTTCCCAACTCGGGAAGGATCAGGAAAGATACCACGAATATGACGCTGATCACCAATAAAAAGGTTAACAGCAGGCTGATCCCTCGGGCTATTTTTCTCTTTTTTCCTGTTTGCGCAGAAAAAAGAAGTTTTTCAATGCCTCTCATAGGGACGTTCACAATGAACGCCATACAGCCGCCTAAAATAAACGGAAATATGAGCCCCAATAAAACAGAATATGTTTTTCCCAAAAGAGAATGATTTTCCAATCCCCAATAGAAGAGGATCAGAATCATTCCCAACCCCAACAGTTTACGCCAATTTTTTTGATTCAACTCCATTTGCCGCTCCTTCCAAAGTTCAAAATGCTGGCCTGGGCGATAAATCTTATTATAGCCTAAAAAATATATCTTGTCACGAATTTACCTTATTTGTCTTTTCTGATGATATTGATGGAGACTAATGGGGATGTAATTTTTTACAGCCCCAATTTTTAGATCACTCAGCATAGAAATATAACAAAAAACCCGACCACCTAAGTGATCGGGTTTTGGAGCTGCTAACCAGAATCGAACTGGTGACCTCGTCCCTACCAAGGATTAAAAAACATATTTAATAATCAGTATTTCCTTCTGTTTTGAGTGTAGTCCGCGTGTATTTGTCCAATTCCTTTAGGGTTTCCTCATCCGTCAAAATCTCTTCCAGCCCACAGTCCAAAGCGTTGCACAGCTTCAGTAAGGTCACCAGTTTTGCTCCATTAATATCCCTGATCCCCTGCTCATAAAACTGCAAAATCCGCACATTAACACCGGAGCGTTCTGCACATTCACGCTGGGAAAGATTCCTTTGCTTTCTTACCTCTTGTAAGCTCACACATCATCACGCTCCTTGTGACGCAGATAAAGGGCATAAATTATTTTGCCCAGGCCTATTACAATTAAGACAATTCCAATACCAAACAGTGGCCCTTTCATGCTGATGCCTCCTTGACTTTTTATCAATCTTATGGTTAAATCAAGGGGGCAGGGTGGGAAGCCCCACCCCCTCGGCTCCTTACAGCTTTTTGTCAAGCAGTATCAGGAGCGCTCCTATCAGGAAATCTACTAATCCGGTTGCCAGGATGCTAGGCCAGTCAACCTTTTTAGTGGATTTCCTTTTTTTCTTTCCCATTGGTCTCACCTCCTTTCACTGTCTATATTATACATCATTTGGTGTATTTTGTCAACAGTTATTTTACATATTTTTCTATTTTTTTCATAAAAAAACCAGTAACCTTTGTCCCAATAAAAACACAAAGGTTACTGGTTTTTGTATCCTGCAATATCAATCAGATTTTACTGTTTGGAGCCGCCCAATCAGATCGCTGACAAAATTCGCCCCCCGGCTTGCAAACACCCCGGTGAGGAGAACCCCTACCCATGGGTAAGCAAACTGCACCCCCAGGGCGGCATAAAAGTCCGCTCCTGTGGCGAAGCACAGCAGCACCGCCACCACCAGGGCCGCAGCCATTACCGCCAGCCCCTGATAATCCCGGGACACCGCCGCCT
>CASFXA010000064.1 GCA_949298535.1 uncultured Oscillospiraceae bacterium | reverse complement strand
TGAGTGATGAAAAGAGGGGAAGAGCTGATGGAAGCAAAGAAGCTGCAAATACCACTGAAGGAGTCGGAAATCCGCCAATTAAAAATAGGTGATGTTGTTTACCTGTCCGGCCATATTTATACTGCCAGGGATATGGCTCATCTGAGAATTCAGCAGCAGTTAACAGAAGAGGAGGCGTTGCCAAAAGATTTCTCAGGGGCGGCGGTTTTTCATGCGGGACCAGTCTGTCTGAAGGATGGGAAAGAAAATTGGAAATTAAATGTAATTGGCCCCACCACCAGCATCCGAATGGAGCCTTATGCAGACTTGGTGGGGAGAATGGGGGTTAAGGCCGTTATCGGAAAAGGCGGTATGGCCCAGGACACCTTGAACGCCTGTGAAAAATATGGTTACGTCTATCTTCAGGCGGCTCCTGGCTGCGCCGCCAAGCTGGCTCAGGGGATCCGGTCAGTGTTTGATGTTACTTGGTTTGATTTGGGGATGCCGGAAGCCTTGTGGGATTTGGAAGCGGTGGAGTTTGGGCCTTTGGTGGTGGGGATGGATACCCATCAAAACAGCATTTATCAGAATTTAAAGGATGCGGCACTGGAAAAACTCAAAGCCATCTATCCTTACGATAACTGAAAATCAGAAGGGGGCTGACAACAGTGAATTATAGAATCGAACATGATTCCATGGGGGAAATTCGGGTTCCGGAAGAGAAGTATTGGGGAGCGCAAACACAGCGAAGTTTTGAAAACTTTAAAATCGGTGTGGAAAAAATGCCAACGGAAATTATTCGTGCCTTTGCTTTGCTGAAAAAATCTGCTGCTATTGCCAATCATCGCCTGGGTAAATTGGATGAGCGAAGACTGACGGTGATTTCCCAGGTTTGCGATGAAATTTTAAGTGGAGAGCTGGACCAACATTTTCCCCTTGTGGTTTGGCAAACTGGCAGTGGAACCCAGTCCAACATGAATGTCAACGAGGTAATCGCCAATCGCGGAAACGAAATTGCCGGGGAAAAATTGCTGCATCCCAACGACCATGCCAATATGTCCCAAAGCTCCAACGACACCTTTCCCACAGCTATGCACATCGCTGCCGTTCTCGCCATAGAGGACCAACTGCTTCCCGCTATCCGCCTGCTGGAAAATACCTTTCAGAATCTGATGGACCGGCATGAGGGAATTATAAAAACGGGCCGCACTCATCTGCAGGACGCAACACCCATCACTTTTTCTCAGGAAATCAGCGGCTGGAAAAGTATGCTGGAAAAATCTCAAACAATGTTGCAAGCGGCATTGCCCGGTTTACAAGAGCTGGCTCTTGGCGGAACCGCAGTAGGTACTGGCCTGAATGCACCCAAAGGATTTGATACAGAAGTCGCCAAAGCGTTGTCGCAATTGATTGGCAAGGAGTTTAAAACCGCCCCCAACAAATTTCATTCCCTAACCAGTAAGGACGAACTGGTTTTTGCCCATGGGGCGCTAAAAGGATTGGCTGCGGATATGATGAAAATTGCCAATGACATACGCTGGCTGGCCAGCGGACCGCGTTGCGGCCTGGGGGAAATTTTTATTCCTGAAAATGAGCCGGGAAGTTCCATTATGCCGGGAAAAGTGAACCCCACACAATGTGAAGCGGTGACGATGGTTGCCGTGCAGGTAATGGCCAATGACGTAGCAGTGGGAATGGCTGCCTCCCAGGGGAATTTCCAGCTGAATGTCTTTATGCCTGTATGTATCTATAATTTCCTTCAGTCGGTTCGCCTGCTTTCCGACGTGCTGGTCTCCTTTAATGATCGCTGCGTTTGTGGAATCCGGGCCAACAAAGAAAAAATGGAGGAAAACCTTCACCGGTCACTGATGCTGGTAACCTGCCTGAACCCTTATATTGGCTATGAAAACGCAGCCAGGACCGCCAAAAAGGCATACCAGGAGAATATCTCGCTCAAAGAGGCCTGCGTATCCCTGGGATTCCTCAGCGGGGAGGAATTTGACAAAGTATTCAGGCCTGAAAAAATGGTTTGAGACAATTTTTACCCCACCCACAGTGGTAAAGACCATCAAGAAAAGGAGAAGGGATTTTTAATGGATATAAATGCAGCGTCTCTGGAAATGCACTATCAGCTGGGAGGGAAAATTGAGGTTGTTTCCCGAAAAAAGATTGAAACAAGGGAAGATCTTTCCCTGGCTTATACGCCAGGTGTGGCAGAACCGTGCAGAGTAATCGCCAAGGATTATGAACAATCATTTCGTCTGACCCGCCGCTCCAATCTGGTGGCGGTTATTACCGACGGCACCGCAGTATTGGGCCTGGGGGATATTGGCCCTGCAGCAGGGATGCCAGTGATGGAGGGGAAATGTGCGCTTTTTAAGGAATTTGCAGGAGTGGACGCCTTCCCTATTTGCATTGATTCCAAGGATACCGACACCATTGTAAACACGGTTTCTCTTATCTCAAAAAGTTTTGGCGGCATCAATCTGGAAGATATTGCAGCCCCCCGATGCTTCGAGATCGAACAAAGATTAAAAGCGCTTTGCGATATTCCCGTTTTTCATGACGACCAGCATGGCACCGCCATTGTTGTAGCCGCCGCCCTGATTAATGCCGTCAAGGTAACAAAAAAACAGATGGGCGATTTGCGCATCGTCATCAATGGCGCGGGGGCTGCAGGAATTGCAATTGGCAAACTGCTGATTCATATGGGATTTGGCAATATCATCATGTGTGACATCAACGGCATCATTTGTCAGGGAGACAAAGGACTCAACAGCGCGCAGGAAGAAATCTCCAGGATCAGTAATCTTCAAAAAGAACATGGCACTTTAGCAGACGCTATGATAGATGCGGATGTGTTTATCGGCGTTTCCAGACCCGGTTTGGTAACAGCACAAATGGTTTCCAAGATGAAGAAGGGAATTGTTTTTGCCATGGCAAATCCCGTCCCGGAGATTATGCCCGATGAGGCTTTGGCGGGAGGGGCCGCTGTGGTGGGAACAGGACGCTCAGATTTCCCCAATCAAATTAATAATGTGCTTGTCTTTCCTGGAATTTTCAAAGGAGCTCTTTCTGTCCGTGCCAAGGAAATTTCGGAAACCATGAAATACCGTGCTGCATATGCAATTGCAGAAATGATTCCAGAGCAGGAGCTCAGCTGTGAAAACATTATTCCATCCCCGTTGAATAAAGAGGTGGCCAATGTAGTGGCGAAAGCGGTGGCGGATGTCGCTGTTATGGAAGGGCTGGCAAGATTATAAAAGAGGTTGTGTCGCGCTGACCCCACCTCTGACAGCGGATAAAAAATGATATTCCGGTAAAGCGCCCTCTCCATAGCGATATGGTTTTTGCTTGCTTTTCGGGAGCAAAGAATGTATGGTTCCCTTTTTGAGAAAAGCGACGTTTTTCTTTCAAAACTTCCGGAATCAGACGGAGAACATACTTGAGGATTGCCAAGGCTTTCCGGCAGCAGGCCAGATTCTGCCAGAGATGGGATTTCCACCGGCTTCAGTTTTCATGTGGTTTCGATTTTTGGTTCGCGGAGGCAGTTTTATCCAGATTGACAGACTGAACGGCAGCATGGAATTCCTGCAAACAAATTTTACGCAAACCTCCTGGGTGGTGTGTGTACAGACATTGCCCGGGAGGTTTTGGGTTGTCCCAAAAGGTTAACCAACATAATAAATTTTTTAAGTGGTAAGAAGAGCTTTTGGCCTTTCCGAATATTCAGGAAAAAAGGGAAGAGGGGCAGACTGAATGGGAAAAGGGGAACCGCCTAGGTCTCCGTCTTTCGCTGAAGAATTCCGGAAAAACAAAAAACTTTTTTCAAAAAAAGCAAAAATCCTCTTGCTTTTCTCTCTGGGATGTGATATATTAAGGTCAAAGATGATAGCGATTATCATTATTGATTTTAAAACGATTACCCATCAAAAAAAGTAAAGGAGATTTGTGGTATGGCTAAGTTTGTATGTTCCGTTTGCGGTTATGTTTATGAGGGCGACGCCGCTCCTGAGTTCTGCCCCCAATGTAAGGCTCCTGCTTCCAAGTTCATCGAGCAGAAGGACACCGAGATGAGCTGGGCTGCTGAACACGTGGTGGGCGTGGCCGAGGGCTGCGATCCGGAGATCATCGAAGGCCTGCGGATGAACTTCACCGGCGAGTGCACCGAGGTTGGTATGTACCTGGCTATGGCCCGTGTAGCCCACAGAGAGGGTTATCCTGAGATCGGCCTGTACTGGGAGAAGGCTGCCTATGAGGAAGCTGAGCACGCCGCCAAGTTTGCCGAGCTGCTGGGCGAGGTTGTGACCCCCTCCACCAAGAAGAATCTGGAGATGCGGGTTGAGGCGGAGAACGGCGCTACCGCCGGCAAGACCGCTCTGGCCAAGAGAGCCAAGGAGCTGGGCCTGGATGCCATCCATGACACCGTCCACGAGATGGCCCGGGACGAGGCCCGTCACGGCAAAGCCTTCGCCGGTCTGCTGGCCCGCTATTTCGGCAAATAATCTGATACCCCTTTTTCACTTTCCAATATCCAAACAGTCGGGAGGCCGAGGCGGAGATCCGCTTCGGCTTTCTGACTGTTTTGCCTGTTCCAGGGAAAAGGGAAGCCAGGGAGAAGATGCCGAAGGGCCTGGGGCGCCCCGCTTTTCCATCAGAGGAAGGAGCCCTGAATCACTGGTTCCCCTGCCATTCAGCAGGCAGAATCCAGGAGAGGTTGTCCGTTCTGCCGCCGCCCCGCGCCCTGGGGGAAAAGCCCTTCAACCTCCGTCCTTGGGCTGCGACAGGAGAGGGCCGGAGAGAGTGTGTCTCTCCGGCCCTCTGGTTTTCAAGGCAATATTTTTCAGCGCCCCTCTTCTGATTCCGCCGCCCCTTTTTCTTGGGAGGAAGCCTCCGGCACAGGTTCTGAGTCTGCGTCCGGATCAGGTGACGGCTCCCCCGCCTCCGACAGCGTTTTTTCTTTGAACGGGTCATTCCCCGGCTGGTAGTCCTGTTCCGGATTCCGTTCCTCCGGAGCCCCGCCGAAGGCTGCCTGCTCCAATTGGTTGGGCAGCAGAGCGGGTGGATCGGTGAAGAAGCGGGGCGCCAGGAAAAACCGGTAGAACAGCAGCGCAAGCAGGCTCAACAGCGTGATGATTCCTCCCAGGGCCAATCCGGGAGTCCGGTAAACAAAGCGGATCTCGGCGTCTCCGGCGGGAACCCGCACTGCCATAAAGCCCACGTTTACCTGCTCAATGATGGCGGTTTTGCCGTTGACGGTGGCGCTCCAGCCTTCGTCATAAGGGACGCTGAAGAATACCAGCTGGTCCTCCTCGAAGCTGGAGTGAGCGGTGAAGCCGTCTCGGTCAATGGTAAAATCATCACAGGCCATGGAGCGGCGATCCGCGGCGTCCACGCTGAAATCCTCATTGAGTACCTCCCGCAGGAAGGTGTCCCCGTCCACCGCGGTCATCAGGTCGCTGTTGCGGCGGATGGCCCCGCCGTCCAGATAGATGGCCCGAAGGAGGCACCGGGAACGGTATTCCTTGGGAATTTCCTCCCACACCTCCTCATCCATGTAATAATCATAGGCAAAGCCCATGGGAATGAAGTTGTCGTTTTGATAAATGTTGTAACCCAGCCGCTGATCCGCCAGGGTGTAGCCGGGCATCACATCCTGTTCCGGCTCCGTTTCCTTGATGTACAGCCAGCGGACGGACAGCAGACTGCGCAGCTCCGGATATTTTACCTCCGGTTTGGAGGAGACGTCCCGTTTGACATCCACCTCCGGATAAAATTCCATAATGGAAACCGGCACCACGCTGTGGAAGGCCTGGATGTTGGGAATGTTCCAGTACATCCCCAGGTTGTCATTGCCGTTATAGATGTCGCTGCGGGCGAACTCTCCTTCCTCGTTCATATTCATCTGATCCCGTCCCGGCAGCCCCACCTCATAAATCCATTGATTATTGGGATAGGTGGCTTTGCCGATGAGCATGGCGCAGGTGGTGAAGAGGAAGCAGCCCACCATGGTCACCGACAGCAGCCGCTCCTTCCAGTGAGGGTGGTTCCGGCTGGTGCGCAGCAGCACCGCCACCGCCAGAAAACCGGCCAGGGTGATGCCCGCCGTGGCCAGGAACCGGCCCAGGTGCTGGTACATTCCAAAGACCCATTCCTCCCCCGCCTTTTTGGGGGTGAGCCCCACCATCACCAGGAAAAGGGCCATCACCAGGGCGGTGATCCGCATCCCGCCGGCCAGGTCCATCTCTCCCTCCGGCCCCGATTCTTCCAGGGCTTTGACGGTGGCCAGGCTCATCAGCAGCACCGGCATATAAAACCACCGGGCATAGTAGGAGTAGTTTTCCAGAATGAACAGATGGTTGAGCATGGGCACCATGGCCATGATGAAGGAGAGGATGAGCATCCGTTTGAGCCAATCCTTCCGGGGGCTCTTCCGCCGCAGCCAGGCAATGACGCCGGCGGCGCTGAACAGCGGGATATAGGCGGACAGGGAGGACCAGGTGGCTCCCCGGTCAGGGAACCAGTTGTTGAGGGCGGGCATATCCGGGGCGAAGAAGATGCTTTGGAGGATGCCCAGATACCGCTGGGGATTGCTGTAGTACCACAGAGAGGGCCCCAGCAGCAGATTGTCAGCTGTGGTGCGCGGATTGCCCATCACCGCCAGCACCGATGGCAGGAAGGCCACCATGGCAAGGCCCATCCCCAGCACCGCTTCCAGGGCCAGGGAGAAAAATTTTCTCAGATTCAGCCGCCACTGGGGGTCGGTGAAGCGGACCAGGAAATAGAAGGCCACAAAGAATACTTCGCCGATGAAAAACCAGTAATTGACCACAGCATTGACGGTGATTGCCAGGGCGAAGCGGCCCTTTTTCCCTTCGGTCATGGCTTCCTCCAGGCCGATGAGCAGCAGCGGGAAAAAGACGATCACCTCATGGAAGTGATTGAAGAAGATGTTGTAAACCGAAAAGCCGGAAAAGGCGTACAGCAGCCCGCCGATGACGGCGTACTCCGGGTCCCGGACGAAGCGCTTGAGGTACAGATAGGCAGTCAGGGAGGCGCAGCCGGACTTGAGCATCAGCAGCGGCGCCATCAAATAGGGAGTGAGGGCAGGGGGCGCCAGCAGGGACAGCCAGAAGAAAGGGCTGAAAAGCAGGTAGAAGCTGTAGGAGCCGATGAAGTTGGCCCCCAGATCGGTATTCCAGTTCCACCAGATGTTGCCGGTGCGCACCGCCTCGTTGGCCAGCTGATAGAAGGGGATCTGCTGAACATTAAAGTCCCCGTAATAGAGAAACAGCCCCTTGTCATAGATGATGTAGGGAAGGAAGGCGGCGAACGCCACAAAAACCCCCAGAAGAAAGGCCTGCAGCCCCAGGCTCCTGGAGGGACGGAGGGAAGGAAGCGGTTTCATTGTTTTACCATCCTTTGTCATAGGTTGTGAAAAATCCTGCTGCAATGTGTGGGGAAGGACCCTGCTGCCGGGAAGCGAACGATTCCTCAGACTGCCCTTTGCTTTAACAGTGTCCCAAAAAGGGAAAAATATTGCTTTCCAAGGCATATTTTTCCTTTTGGACAGAGGGAGAAAGAGCTGACGCCCTGTCCTCTCCCTCAGGGAAAAACTTCCGGATGGACCCATCATAATGTTTTTCCCAGGGGATGTCAAGGCGAAGGGAAAACCTGAAGAAACAAGCGCAGGCGGAGAGATTTTACAGCGGACCTGCTTTGTCTTTCTCACCATTATAATACCTGGGACCCATATATTTTTAAGAATTTTGCGTCTTTTTCCGGAAAAGCTCAAAAAGAAAAGGGAGAGACAGAGTTCCCAATCATCCAATAGCGGCCACCCTGCATTTGCCGGGGGCGGCGGTTAATCCGCCGCCCCCTTTGGCCGCCTTGGGCGGTCAGCTCTTCCGCCAAAGAGGCGAGTGGATTGTCGGGCTTTTCCCCGACCTGTCCAGGTTCTCTGGGCAACCGGCGAGCGGACGGTGCCGCTTCTTCCAGAATAGGAGCAGAAACCATCCCTCCCACCCGTTCCCCTCAACACTGAAAGGTACCAGCCAAAACAGTGGCAGGCACCTTCTTTGACGAACCAGATCGCTATTGCCTCAACAACGGGATTCCAAAGGGACGAGTCCCTTTGGGCGTAACCCCCGCATCCCCACTCCCTTTCAAACCTTCCCTGCCGCCAGCAAACCTTGCATATTTTTCCTGCTGGTCCTTGCGTGTGGGCGGGGGGTGTGCTATGATGTTTGGACAGAAATCGACGAAGGAGGTCGAAAAGATGGCCCACAGCTTTTTCGCCATGGTCAACCGGATGAAATATATCAATCGCTGGGGACTGATGCGCAACAGCGTTCCGGAAAATCTCAGCGAGCATACCCTGGAGGTGGCCTATATCGCCCACGGTCTGGCGGCGCTCCGGAACAGCCGGTTCGGGGGAACGCTGGACTGCGGAAAGGCGGTACTGTACGCGCTGTACCACGATTGCAGCGAGATTATCACCGGGGATCTGCCCACGCCGGTGAAGTACCACAACGACGCCCTCAAGGAAGCCTACAAGGCGGTGGAAGCCCAGGCGTCCCGGCGGCTGCTGGAGGGTCTGCCGGAGGATCTGGCAGCGGCTTTCGCCCCCTGCTTTGAGCCGGAGGGGGAGTACCGGAGGCTGGTGAAGGCGGCGGATAAAATTTCCGCCCTCATCAAGTGCGTGGAAGAACAGAAGATGGGAAACCGGGACTTTGACAAGGCCTATCAGTCCACACTGGAGGCGCTGGCGGAGATGGCGGTGCCGGAGGCGGAGGTTTTTTTGCAGGAATTTTTGCCTGCCTACTGCATGACTCTGGACGAGCTGTAAAATATAAAAAACGCAAAAGCGACAAAAAAGCTGTCGCTTTGGGCCGAAACCTTACAAAGTCATAAAAAAGCAAGAAAAAGTTGAAAAAAACGCAGGGAGTTTCAATTTTCCATCGTATATACTTAATAGGAGCGGAAATATTGAGACAGAGCGGAGGCGGTTCCCATGGAAAACGTCCGTCAGCAGATTCAGCGGCAGGAGCGGGAAACCCTGGCTCCCTGGGCCACCTTTTCTGACGCCATCCGGGGACGGGATGTCCCTGAGGAGGAGTGCCCCATCCGCACTCCCTTTCAGCGGGACCGGGACCGGATCATCCACTGCAATTCCTTCCGGCGGCTGATGCACAAAACTCAGGTGTTTCTTTTTCCCCAGGGGGACCATTACCGCACCCGTCTGACCCACACCCTGGAGGTGGGGCAGGTTGCCCGGACCATCGCCCGGGGGCTGCGCCTCAACGAGGACCTGACCGAGGCCATCGCCATGGGCCATGACCTGGGCCATACCCCTTTCGGTCACGCCGGGGAATATGCTCTGAGCGAGTGCGCCTCTTTCCCCTTTGTCCACAGCGTTCAGAGCGTCCGGGTGGTGGAGCGGCTGGAGCGGGACGGGGCGGGGCTGAACCTCACCTGGGAGGTGCGCAACGGCATCCTCTGCCATTCCGGCCAGCAGCAATGGGCCGCCACCCCGGAGGGAAAGGTGGTCCGCTATGCCGACAAGATCGCCTATATGAACCACGACATTGACGATGCGGTGAGGGCGGGGATTCTTACCGAGGAGGATCTGCCCTGGGAGGTGCGGTATCGGCTGGGACGCACCAAGGGGGAGCGGATCACCACCCTGGTCACCTCCATCATCCAGAACAGCGGGGACGGCCAGGTGGAAATGGCGCCTCAGGATCTGAACAGCTATCAGGCTCTCCGGGAGTTTCTGTTTCAAACGGTGTACCACGACCCCCGGGCCAAGGGGGAGGAGGGCAAAGCCAGGGAGATCATCCGCCGCCTCTTTGAATATCTCATGGCCCACCCGGACCGTTTGCCGGAAGATTACCGCCGCATCCGGGAGGAAGAAGGGGACCAGCGGGCGGTGGTGGACTATATTTCCGGCATGAGCGACCGCTACTGTGTGGCGGTGTTCGAGGACTTTTTCATCCCCAAACCCTGGGGATTCTGATTCAGTGTAAGAACCAAACAGGAAGGAGGGAGCGGCGTGCTGCCGGAAGCGTTTCTCAACGAGTTAAAATACCGCAGCGACATCGAGCAGGTCATTGGCGGCTATGTCCATCTCCGCCGCCGGGGCCGGAATCTCACCGGACTGTGCCCCTTCCATTCCGAAAAGACCCCTTCCTTCACCGTTTACCCGGAGAACCAGTCCTTTTATTGCTTCGGCTGCGGGGCCGGGGGGGACGTCATCTCCTTTATCCGCCGGGCGGAAAATCTGGACTATATGGAGGCCATCCGCTTCCTGGCGGCCCGGGCGGGGATGGAGGTGCCGGAGGACCAGATGGACGATACCGCCCACCGGCTGAAAATGCGGATCCTGGAGATGAACCGGGAGGCGGCCCGCTATTTCCACCAGTGCCTGATGTCCTCCGAAGGAAAGGCCGCCCGGGCCTATCTGGTGGGCCGGGGATTAAAAAAGGCCACCGTCACCCGCTTCGGCCTGGGTTATGCCCCCAACAGCTGGGACAGCCTCACCGGCTTCCTTGGAAGCAAAGGCTACACCGTGGCGGAAATGACCGCCGGAGGGCTGGCCGCCACCGGCAAAAAAGGCGGCTGCTACGACAGCTTCCGGGACCGGGTCATCTTCCCCATCATCGATCTGCGGGGCGGGGTTATCGGCTTCGGCGGACGGATTATGGAGGGCTCCGGCCCCAAATATCTCAACAGCCCCGATACCCCGGTGTTTAAAAAGAGCCGCAACCTCTTCGCCATGAACTTTGCCAAAAACACCAAGCGGGGAGAGCTGATGCTGGCGGAAGGATATATGGACGTCATCGCCATGCACCAGGCGGGCTTTGACAACGCCGTGGCCGCCCTGGGCACCGCTTTCACCGACGAGCAGGCCCGGCTGCTGGCACAGTACACCGATACGGTGGTGCTGGCGGGGGACTCCGACGGACCGGGACAGAAGGCGGTGCAGCGCAACACCGTCATTCTGGAAAGGGCGGGGATCAAGGTGCGGGTGCTGACCATCACCGGCGCCAAGGACCCGGACGAGTTCATCAAAAAGTACGGCGCCGAGCGGTTCGAGCTGCTGGTGGAGGGGAGCAAAAGCGCCCTGGATTTTCAGATTCAGCAGCTGCGCTCCCGCAATGATGTCGCTTCCCCGGAGGGGCGGATCGCCTTTTTGCAGGAATTTGTGCGTCTGATGGCCGCCACTCCCAACCCCATCCAGCGGGATGTGTACATCAGCAAGGTGTGCCGGGAGCTGGAGGTGGACAAACAGGCGGTGGTGCTGCAGCTGGAAGCCGCCCTCAAGCGCAAACGGAGCGGCGAGCAGAAGAAGGAGGCCCGGGATCTGAAGGTCTTTACTGACCGGGACCCCAGGGGCAAACCGGATTTCGAGCGTCAGCGCTCCCCCAAGGCCGCCCTGGCGGGGGAACGTCTCATCGCCTACCTGATGAAAAATCCCGACCAGGTCTCCCGGGTAGTCACCAGCGTCCGGGAGGAGCAGTTTGTTTCCGCGCTGGATCGGCGGCTGTATCAGCTCATCAGCGGGCGGCTGCTGGCGGGGCAGCCGGCGGATCTCTTTTCCCTTTCCGGGCAGCTGGAGACGGAGGAAATGGATCGCCTCTCAGGGATTCTTACCGTGGAAGGCGGGCAGAACATCAGCGACGCCGAAGCGGAGGATTATATTCGGGTCCTGCAGGCCGTGGGAACCGAGAAAAAACCGGAAGAAGTTGGCAAAATGGAGGACGACGAGCTGCGACGCTACATAGCCTCCCTGACAGCCAATAAGAAATAGGAGGAACTACATTGGCAGCACAGGATAAAAAATCAGTGATTAAGGACCTTTTGGAAGCGGGCAAAGCCAAGGGCAAACTGTCCACCAAGGAGATCAACGACGCTCTGGAGGAGCTGGACTATGACGTGGAGCAGATGGACAAGCTCTACGACACCCTGGAGAACTACAACATCGAGCTGGTGGAGGACTTTGTCCCCGACATGAACATCGAGAAGACCTCCGGGGAGGACCTGGAAGCCGCCCTTTACAGCGAGGGGATCAACGTGGACGACCCGGTGAAGGTCTACCTGAAGGAGATCGGCCGTGTCCCCCTGCTCACCCCCGAGGAGGAGATCGAGCTGGCCACCCGGATGTCCGAAGGGGACCCCTATGCCCGCAAGCGCCTCTCGGAGGCCAACCTGCGGCTGGTGGTGAGCATCGCCAAGCGGTATGTGGGCCGGGGGATGCAGTTTTTGGACCTGATCCAGGAGGGGAACCTGGGGCTCATCAAGGCGGTGGAGAAGTTTGACCACACCAAGGGCTTCAAATTCTCCACCTACGCCACCTGGTGGATCCGCCAGGCCATCACCCGGGCCATCGCCGACCAGGCCCGCACCATCCGCATCCCCGTCCACATGGTGGAGACCATCAACAAGGTGAAAAAGGTGAGCAGCCAGCTCCTCCACAAGAACGGCCACGAGCCCACCTCCGAGGAGATCGCCGAGGAGCTGAACATGCCGGTGGACAAGGTGCGGGAGATCATGCGGGTGGCCCAGGAGCCGGTGTCCCTGGAGACCCCCATCGGCGAGGAGGAGGACAGCCACCTGGGGGACTTCATCCAGGACGAGGACGCCCCCGCCCCCTCCGAGGTGGCCTCCCACACCCTGCTGAAGGAGCAGCTGGGGGAGGTGCTGGCCACCCTCACCCCCCGGGAGGAGAAGGTCCTCAAGCTCCGCTTCGGCCTGGAGGACGGCCGCAGCCGTACCCTGGAAGAGGTGGGCAAGGAGTTTAACGTCACCCGGGAGCGGATCCGCCAGATCGAGGCCAAGGCCCTGCGCAAGCTCCGCCACCCCTCCCGCAGCAAGAAGCTGAAGGACTTCCTGGAGTAACCGTCCCCAAACACAAGAGCCATCCCCCAAAGGACCGGAGCGCCGCTCCGGTCCTTTTTTCGTTTGGGGGAGGAAAAAAGGCCCCAACCCCCTTGACAAGGGAGGATTTTTGTACTATTGTATTAAGTACATAGTACAATAATACAAAGGAGGGAGAAGATGGCCTGGAAACTGTCGGGAGACCGGCCCATCTACCTGCAGCTGCTGGAGCAGATCCAGGTGGAGATTGTCACAGGGCGATACCCTCCCGGGTCGCGGCTTCCCAGTGTGCGGGAGTTGGCCGCCCAGGCGGCGGTCAACCCCAACACCATGCAGAAGGCCCTGGCCGAGCTGGAGACCAGCGGCCTGGTCTACACCCAGCGCACCAGCGGCCGGATGATTACGGAGGACAAGGATATGATTCAGCAGCTGCGCCTGCGGCTGGCCCAGCAGCGGGCCGGGGAGTTTTTGGAGAAGATGGAGAGCCTGGGTTTTGACCGGGAGGAAGCTCTGCGGCTGGTACGCCAGGTGATCGAGGAGGAGGAAAAGCAATGAGCCCAATTTTGGAATGCCGGGACCTGGTGAAGGCCTACGGGTCCCATCCGGCCCTCCAGGGGCTGAACCTGCGGCTGGACCGGGGGCGGATTGTGGGGCTGCTGGGGCCCAACGGCAGCGGCAAGACCACCCTGATCAAGCTGGCCTGCGGCCTGCTGCGGCCCACCCGGGGGGAGATCCTGGTGGACGGGAAGGTTCCCGGCCCCCTGACCAAGGGGCAGGTGTCCTACCTGCCGGAGCGGATGGCGGTGGAGCAGTGGATGAAGGCCGACCAGCTGGTGGGCTTCTACCAGGACTTTTACCAGGATTTTGACGGGGCCAAGGCCCGGGAGATGCTGGCGGCCCTGAAGGTGGACCCCCGGGATACCATCAAGACCATGAGCAAGGGCACCCGGGAGAAGGTGCAGCTGGTGCTGGTGATGAGCCGCCAGGCGGACCTGTACCTCCTGGACGAACCCATCGGCGGGGTGGACCCGGCCACCCGGGACTACATCCTGCGCACCATCATCGGCAACTACAGCGAAAATTCCACCGTGGTCATCTCCACCCACCTGATCGCCGACGTGGAAAACGTCCTGGACGATGTGGTGATGATCCACCAGGGGACGGTGATGCTCCAGTCCACGGTGGACGATATCCGGGAAAACCAGGGCAAAAGCGTGGATGAACTGTTCCGGGAGGTATTCCGATGCTGAAAAAACTGCTGAAATACGAATTTCTCTCCACTGCCCGGGTGTTTCTGCCCTTTTACGGGGCACTGCTGATCATGTCCTTCCTCGCCCGGCTTACCGTGTGGAACTACGATGAAACCTCCCAGTGGATGAATCTGGTGATGGGGATCAGCGTCTCCCTCTACATCATCGCCATCGTGGCGGTGATGGTCCTCACCACGGTGGTGACGGTGGTTCGCTACTACCGGAACCTCTACGGGGACGAGGGGTATCTGATGCAGACCCTGCCGGTCACCGCCGACCAGCTTATCTGGTCCAAGCTCATCGTCAGCGTTGTCTGGCACCTGGCCAGCACCGTTCTGGTGGTTCTGGCCCTGGTGATCCTGGCCTGGGAGCGGGAGAGCTGGATGATGGTCTTTTCCACCATAGCCCAAGCCTGGGAGCGGGAGATCGCCCCCTATCTCCACGGCCTCATCCTGACGGCGGTGGTGGAGCTGCTGGTGGGCTGCCTGATCTCCACCTTTGCCGGTGTCCTCACCTACTACACCGCCATCTCCCTGGGGCAGATGATGGGCAAGCACCGGGTGCTGGGGGCGGTGGTCTCCTACATCGGCATCTCCATCTTCTGGCAGATAGTATTTGGAGTGGTCACCAATCTTCTCTTCCTCACCGGTGGTTTCCAGATAAGCGACGCCATGACGGCGGTGCACCTGCTGATGTGGTTCATCATCCTGGGGGCGCTGATCCAGGGGGTTCCCCAGTATCTGGTGACCCGCTGGCTGCTCGCCCGCAAAACCGACCTGGCCTGACCGCCGGGTTTCCACGGCCGGGGGCCGGAGCCTTGGGGCTCCGGCCCCTTTTTGCTAATGCTTTAGCAAAGAAGTCCCAGCGTCTTGCCGCTGGGACTTCAAAAGCCGCCGGCTATGCCGGTGGGAGTTAAAAGCTTAAGCAAAAGCAACGCCGAAGCTG
>CASFXA010000063.1 GCA_949298535.1 uncultured Oscillospiraceae bacterium | reverse complement strand
GCTGCCCTTGCTGCTGTAGCCCCGATGAGGCAGAGCGGATTCCAGCAGCTGCACCTCTTTCCCCTCCAGCAAAGCGTGAAGGACGGCGCACTGGGCCGGACGGCTGTCCCTGCCCAAAGCGATGTCCGCCAGCTCTGTCAGGCTCAGGGCGGTGACGCACAGCTTTTCAAAGCCCTGTACCGAACCGCTGCACTTATATTCCTCCAACCCAGCCAGACGGCAGCCTGCCGACAGTTCAGCGGGCACCTTGTCCATGGAACCAATCACCAGGATAGCAGGGCCGCCGGAGGGAACAGATTTCTGCTCCCCCATGGCCCGCAGCACCTCCCGGGTCACCAGCTCCACCAGCTGTTCCATATTCTCTTTCATGGCTCATTCTCCCCCTTTCCAGGGCAGGAGCGTACCCTTGGCTTCCGGCGTCAGGCCGCAGGCATTGGCCTCGTCAAAATCAATGTGCATGGCCAGACTGAATTTGGGGCTGACCCGCACCGTCACGTCCTCAAAGGTCACCGGACGGCTGCTGTCCACCCGGACACGCACCCGCTGTCCCTGAGTGACGCCGTAAAGCCGGGCGTCCTCCGGGGTCATGTGGATATGGTTCTTGGCGGCGATAACGCTGCCCTTTGCCTCCAGGCAGCCCTTTTCTCCCACCAGATAGACATCCCCGGCGCCGTTGAGATCGCCGGAAAGGTTCACCGGAGCCTTGATCCCCAGCACTCTGGCATCGGTGAGGGAAAGTTCCACCTGCACCGCCTGCCGCTCCGGACCCAGTACCGCTACATTGGCAATCTCGCCCTTTGCAGTCACCAGCTTCACCCGCTGGTCGCTGAGGAACTCCCCCGGCTGGGACAAAGGCCGCTTCTGGGTCAGCTTTGCTCCCTTGCCGAAGAGCTTTTCCACCGCCTCTGCTGTCAGATGTACATGGCGGGCGGAAGCCTCCACCAGGATGGGGGGCGGGGCGTCCGTTGTCTCTTTTTGCTGCAAAATCTCCCGCACAATCTGGCGGATCTCCTGTTCTGTCATTTCCCATCCCCCTTTCCGTAATAGCCTGCCAACCGGCGGCAGAATAAAATATACACACAGCTGCTCAGGCGGTTAAGGGCCTGGATCAGGTCCACCCGTTCACCGGGGGTACTAAAGGCCGCCACTGCCGCCAGCTCCGTTTCCCGTACCTGGGTCCGGAGGCTGTTGAGGGCCACTGCCAGCCGACCCATGCGGTAGTCCGGCACCGGATGATCGATACCGATCTCCTCCCGCACATGGTGAGAGACATACCGCAGCCGGTCGCTGTCCATTCCCAGCAGCTTTTTGCCTGTAAAGGGAATGTCCTTTACTTCTGCTGCCAGCAGCTCCCGGACAAAATCCAGCAGCTCCCCCAGGTCCTCCGTCAGTTGCTGACAGCCCTCCTCCCAGGCCAGCAGCTGGAGCTCCAGAATCTTCGCCTCCAGACTGTCCAGCCTGCCCCGGAGAAGGATCCGGGGATGGGCCTTGGGCACCAGGAGATTGCCCCGGAGATGGGTCATCTCCTCCGGCTTTTCCGCCATGGGATCTCCGGTGAGGGCATTGCGGTACTTTTCCCGCCCCTCCCCCATGGGGGTCTGAGGCATCACCTTGCTGCTGCCCCGGGGTACCACCGTCAGGGTGATTCCCCGGTCCCGCAGATATTCCCGGGCCATGGGGGTGATAAAGGTCCCCTCCTCCACCCGGTACTCCTTGGTACCGGAAGCGAGGCACATGGCCCGCAGCTCATATTCAGACAGGGTCTTCATCTCCATCCCCCCTTTCCCTTATCACCGTCATCCGGCCTTACTTTCTGTCGCAGTTATCCAGGGTGGGGAGGATGTACTCCACCTCGCCATGAGGCCGGGGAATGACATGGACCGACACCAGCTCGCCTACCTTGGCCGCAGCCGCAGCGCCCGCGTCGGTAGCCGCTTTCACAGCGCCTACATCCCCGCGAACCATAACAGTCACCAGTCCGCCGCCTACATGGACCTTGCCGATGAGGTTGACGTTGGCCGCCTTGACCATGGCATCCGCCGCTTCAATGGAACCTACCAGTCCTTTGGTTTCGATCATGCCCAGAGCCAGTAATGTATCCGCCATTTCTTTTTCCTCCAGTCAATGTAATCAGGGGCGTCGGGAAGGGAGAAAAAACCTTTGCTTCCCTCCCCTGAAGCCGCCGGAAAGGTTTATTTTCTGTCGCAGTTGTCCAACGTGGGCAGGATGTACTCCACCTCGCTGTGGGGCCGGGGAATGACATGGACCGACACCAGCTCGCCTACCTTGGCCGCAGCTGCCGCACCTGCGTCGGTGGCCGCTTTCACAGCGCCTACGTCTCCGCGGACCATGACAGTCACCAGTCCGCCGCCCACATGGACCTTGCCGATGAGGTTGACGTTGGCCGCCTTGACCATGGCATCCGCCGCCTCAATGGAGCCTACCAGTCCTTTGGTTTCGATCATACCCAGCGCAAGCAATGTATTTGCCATTGTAATAACCTCCTGTTTTTCAGTTCAGTTGAATTTTTGGTGTAAAAATGAAACTTATCTTCAAACTCCGGCGCCGCCGGAAGATTTGACCATTACTGTCCCGCTGACAGCCGCCGCAGGACCGCCCGGGTGATCTCCTCGATCTCCGCCCGGGTGAAATTCCCCGCTGCCTGTCCGCAGCCGGACGCTGTGCAGGATGCCGCCTGAGGAGCGGGAGCGGAGCCCCGGATCTCTGCCAGTTCCCGACGGCCATAGGCCACCCGCCGGATGTTCAGCAGATTCATGGGACCCACGTTATCAGAGGTGGCGCTGCCGCCCACCGAACCGCAGCCCAGGGTGAGGGCAGGCTGGAGATTGGTGGTGGCTCCCACACCGCCCAGGGCGGCGGGGGTGTTGACCAGCAGCCGTGAAACCGGCTTTTGGAGAGCAAACTGACGGATCACGTCCTCATTTTTGGAGTGGATGGTCATGGTGTGGCCCACTCCTTCATTGAAGAGGATGGCCATGCTCCGCTCACAGGCCGCTTCCCAGTTTTCTTCCACATAGAAGGCCAGGATGGGACACAGCTTTTCCCGGGAATAGGGGTTCTGCTTGCTCACCTCCGTCTGGCGGGAAACCAGCACCCGGGTCCCCTCGGGAATGTCGATGCCGGCCATATCGGCAATCACCTTGGCGCTCTTGCCCACGATCTTGGGGTTCATGGTGCCGTTGGCCCGAAGAAGGAAGCCGGAGAGCTTTTCACTTTGCTGCGGGGTGAGGAAGTAGCCCCCCTGACGCTTCACTTCCGCCACCACCTGCTCCTCGATGCACCGCTCGGTGACGATGCTCTGTTCCGAGGCGCAGATGGTGCCGTTATCGAAGGTTTTGCTGTCGAAGATCTGACGGACGGCGGTGGGAATATCGGCGCTCCGTTCGATGTAGGCCGGGCCGTTGCCGGGACCCACACCGATGGCGGGATTGCCGGAGCTGTAAGCCGCCCGAACCATGGCCTCGCCGCCGGTGGCCAGGATGATGCCCACATCCCGGTGGGTCAGCAGGGCGTTGGTGGCGTCCATGGTAGTCAGCTGGATGCACTGGACCAGGTTTTCCGGTCCGCCAGCTTCCCGGATGGCTTCGGTGATGATCCGCACCGTCTCCAGAATACATTTCTTGGCGTTGGGATGGGGGCTGACCACCACCGAATTGCCCGCCTTGATGGAGATGATGGCCTTGTACATGGTGGTGGAGGTGGGGTTGGTGGATGGAATGAGAGCAGCCACCACGCCCATGGGGACGCCGATCTCCATCAGTCCCCGCTCCTTGTCCTCCCGGATGATACCCACCGTTTTCAGGTTGCGGCAGCTTTCCCAGGTCATGGTGCTGCCCAGAAGGTTTTTCAGCACCTTATCCTGCCAGACGCCGAAACCGGTCTCCTCCACTGCCATCTTGGCCAGCGGTTCCGCCTGAGCGGCGCAGGCGTTGGCGATATGCTCCACCAGCCGGTCAATCTGCTGCTGGCTGTAGGACGCCAGCTTCTGCTGGGCCTCCTTGGCCTGACGCACCAGATTGCGCACCTCCTGGATGGATTGCAGGTCTCTGTCCAGAGTCATCTTTCTTTCCCTCCTGACAAATCAGTATGCAACGGGGCTGTCGGCGATGGCGCAGACCGTCTCGGCGAAAGCCTCGCAGGCCGCCTTGCAGGCCGCCTGATCCCCCACCAGCAAACCGCCGGCAAAGTTGGTTTCCGTTGGGGGGCCGTAAAACACCTTCATCTCCACCTGGGCGGCCTTCAGCGCCGCGTCCAGTCCGCAAACCGCCTCCAGGGGAGGAGCGATGAGATAGGCCATGGCGGTACCCTCGGTCACTTTGGCCTGCTCCGACAGATAGGAGCCGGTGCGGGAGATGCAATGGGCAAAATAGGTAATGCTGTCATCCTCATTGGCGCTGTAGAAGCTGGCGTCGTTTTCAATAAAGCTGACCGCCGCTTCCAGGCCGCTGCGGACCTCCGCCGGGTCCGGCGCCACCAGGATGCCGATAAATTCTCCCGCCAGCTTGGTGGAGGCGTTGGAGGAACCGGCATACATACTCCGGGCATACAGCACCCGGACATTGGCCTTTTTGGTGGCTTCATCCAAGGCGGCGTAGGAAACATCATCACAGTCGGTGGTGAGGATGCCCAGGCTCCTGTCCCCGCTGGAGGCCCGCAGGGAGCGAAGCAGCAGCGGGTCGGCGTTGGGGATGATCCGCACGCTGAGGACTTTGGTTCTCACAGGATCATGCTTCATCTGCTCACCCCCTACTTTTTCAGGTTGACGCCGCTGACCTTCTGTTCCAGAATCCTGGCGATCAGCTCCGCCAGATAGGCTCCCGCCTCCACCGCCGCGATGCCGCCGCTGTAGATGTTGGAAACCACTGTCCGGTCCGCTTCCGGCATACCCACCCGGGCGTTATAGGCAAGATAAGCGCTCATACTCTCCGCCGAACCAAGGCCCGGACGCTCTCCGATGAGGACGCAGACCACCTTGCACCCCAGGGCCTGGGCGATATGCTCCATGGAAGCCACCCGGCCATATTTTACAAAGAAGGGGGTGCCCACCGAGATTCCCCGGGATTTCAGGCCTTCCATCAGGGGAGGCAGCAGGTCCGGCAGATTGGCTTCCAGCGCTCTGGAGCTGAGGCCGTCGGCGGCGTAAATGACCACATCCGCGCCGGGTGTACAGCGTTTTTTCAGCTCTTCCAGGCTCTCCGGTGGGAAATCCCGTCCCAGGTCCGGTCTGGTGAGGTGCTGATTGCGGTCAGCACATTTGGTGGTGATGGTAAAGAGCCCCAGCCGGTCCAACATTCCCTGATCCACATCCAAAAACACCGCGTCCCGGGCGGCAGCGTGGTCCGCCCGCAGGGTCAACAGAGTTTGGGTTTTCAGACGGGTACCCGCCCGGCCCACGCCGATACGGGCGGAGGTGCGGGACATCATCCGCCGCAGGCCCTCCTCGTCCTCCGCTTTCAGCAGCGGCTCTCCCCTCATTTCCGGGGAAGTAATGTCCGGCAGAGATTTCCCGCTTTGGGCCACCTGGGATGGAGCGGACGGGGGAACTGCTCCTGCTCCCCCTTTCTGAAGCTCCGCCAGCACCGCGCTGACAACAGCTTCGATCATTTTCGGATCGGTCATGGTATCACCCCTTTCGTCTGAGGAAGATGGTGGGATCGCCTGCGTACTTGGTCAGACGGCCATTTTCCATAATCCCCATCTTTTCCAGCCACTGCTCAAACTCCCGGATAGGCCGCAGCCCCAGCAGCTCCCGCACCGCGGCGGTGTCGTGGTAGGCGTTGGTCTGGTAGTTGAGCATCACGTCGTCGCTGGTGGGCACACCGATGACGTAGTTGACACCGGCGGTTGCCAGCAGCACCGTCAGGTTTTCCAGGTCGTTCTGGTCCGCCATCATGTGGTTGGTGTAGCAGCAGTCGCACCCCATTGGGATACCGGTGAGCTTGCCCATGAAGTGGTCCTCCAGGCCCGCCCGGATCACCTGTCGGCTATCGTAGAGGTACTCGGGGCCGATAAAGCCCACCACCGTATTGACCATAAAGGGATGGAAAGCCTTGGCGTAGCCGTAGCAGCGAGCCTCCATGGTCACCTGGTCGGCGCCGAAATGGGCGTCGCTGGAAAGCTCCGAGCCCTGGCCGGTTTCAAAATACATCACATTGGGTCCGGTACCGGTTCCCTGCCGCCGCAGCAGCTCCTGAGCCTCCCGGATGGTATCGGTGGTGAAGCCGAAGGCGTTGTTTCCCTTCTGGCTGCCGGCAATACTCTGAAAGATCATATCCGATGGGGCCCCCTCCCGGATGGCCTGAATCTGGGTGGTAATGTGTCCCAGAACACAGATCTGGGTGGGGATCTCGAAATCATGCTTGATCTGATCGAACCGCTTGAGAACCTCGCTGAGGCTGGAAACGGTATCATTAACCGGGTTCAGGCCGATCAGGGCATCTCCGCAGCCGTAGCTGAGGCCCTCAAAAACGGAGGCGGTGATCCCTTCCACATTGTCGGTGGTGTGGTTGGGCTGGAGCCGGGTGGAAAAGGTCCCCCGCAGGCCGATGGTGGTGTTGCAATGGGCCGGGACCCGTACCTTACCGGCGGCGCAGATCAGGTCCAGATTGGTCATCAGCTTGCAGACACCGGCAATCATCTCGCTGGTCAGGCCGTTGGAGATGCGGCGGATGTCCTCCTCGGTGGTGCTGCTGTCCAGCAGCCACTCCCGCAGGTCGCTGACGGTCCAGTTGCGGATGCCGTTATAAATATGTTCGTTGACGCCGTCCTGAATGATCCGGGTGACGTCGTCCTCCTCGTAAGGGACCGCAGGATTTTCCCGCAGATCACTGAGGAGCAGGTTGGCCAGCACCTCTTTGGCGGCGATCCGCTCCATGCCGGAGCTGGCGGCGATGCCCGCCAGAATGTCGCCGGATTTTTCCTCATTTGCTTTAGCCAGCACTTCCTTCACCGACTGAAACTCAAAGGTCTGGCCGGAAAGGGTTGTTTTGAGAATCAAAGGTCATTCCTCCTGTCATCCGAAGATCAGGGTTTTTACAACAACGGGGATCGCCATCCCCCCCAGCAGAGGCCGTCCCAGGTCCAGATAGTCGCCGGAACCGGCTTTAATGCTGTCAATGGCCACCACCGTCCGCTCTGGGGCCAGCCTGGAAACACATTGTCCCAGGGCCTTGGCCATGTCCGTTTCCATCACCAGCAGCAGGGGGGCCGTTGGCGGCAGCAGAGCCGCGGCGGCTTGGGAGAGACTGTGGGCCAGTTGTTCCAATTCGCTGTAGGAAGGGCTTTTTTTCCCTGGAAGAACCAGCGCCGGATATTCCGCGTCGCTTTGATGGATAAACCACCGCAGCTTTGTTTCCAGCAGTGAACTGTCCCCCTGGAAGCACCGCTCCTGTTCCCCTGCGCTCACCCGCACCACGGGGATATTTTTCAGGGGAAACACATCCCTGGAGTAATGGATGGTACTGCCGGAAAGGGTGGTGGTATAGGTTCCCGCCCCCACCACTGTTGCCCGGATGGTCTCCTCCGGTTCCACCAGCCGGAAGGCGGAGATGAGGCGGCTTTGACGGATGGCCCGTCCCAGATAAACGCCGATGTCCCCATACCGCAAGGGGTCCGTTTCCTCCGCCCGGTAAATCAGGTCCGCCACTCCGCCGGAAAAACAAATGGCCTGGACCGCTTTGGGCAGCACACAGGGGGTTGCTCCCGGCGTCTCGATCTGTCGCAAAAGGGGCTGCTGGGGACAAAGGCCCATCTGCTGTTCCAAAAGGTGAGCCATCTCCCCGGTGAGGGCCTCCAGCTGAGCCGGTTCCGCCCTTTTCCCCACTTCCAGAGGCAGATGTATCGCCTGGGCCACTGCCGCGGCGGGAGGACTGATGGAAAGCACCGTTCCGTCCGTAGCCAGACGCACCAGCCGTCCGCCGATGTCCAGACAGCCCTTGGCGATCACATCCCCCTGGTCAAAAAGAGCCAGATTGGTGGTGCCGCCGCCAATGTCCAGATTCATCACCGTGCAGGCCCGCTGCTCCGAATAAGCCTGGGCTCCGCTGCCCTTTCCGGCAATGATGGCCTCCAGGTCCGGCCCGGCGGTGGCCACCACAAAATCCCCCGCCAGCCCGCTGAGCTTTTCCAGCACCAGGCGGGAATTTTCCTTCCTGGCGGATTCCCCGGTGATGATGACCGCTCCGGTGCCGGTATCCCCCGGACGAAATCCCGCTTGCCGGAAGTCCCCCTCCACCAAAGCCCGCACCGCGTCTCCATCCAACAGGCTTTCATTGACCAGAGGGGTCAGGTGGACCGGACTTTTATATACCACTTCCTTGTCCACAATGGTGGCCCGGGGAATGGTAAAATAGTTGGCGGTATTCTCCACCCGAAGACGGCTGAAGATCACCTGGGTGGTGGAGGTGCCGATGTCCACCCCCACGCTGAGAATGTCGTCCCCCATCCGGCCACCCCCTTCCCTTTCAAAGAGCCCAAAAACACAAAAGGACCAAAGCATTGCTTTCGCAATACCTCAGCCCTGTTGCCATCTCGCCTGCACCCTGTTGTGCCGCGCTGCGTCAATTTAATTGTCCCCACAAAGGAACTGTTTTTCACTATACCGGAGCTTCCCGGTCCAGATCCCCGCGGAATTCAATCAGGGCACAGGTGCCCCCGGCGCCCGATGAGATTTTAAACTCCCCTTTGAGCTTTTCCTTCACCGTAGCTTCCACGATATTCAGACCCAGACTGTTTCCCCTCCTGGCTCCGGGATAAAAGCCAACGCCATCATCCCGAACACTGACGCTGTGATATAAATTGCCATTTTGGATGGCAACAGTGATGTGTCCCTTTTCCCTGCCGCCGAAGCCATGCTCCACGGCGTTGGAGATCAGCTCACTGACACACAGCCCCACTGCTGAAGCCATTTCGGCAGGCAGAACCAAATCGTCCCCTTCCACCGTAATGACCAGTTCCTTGTCCTGGGGGGCAATGGACTGGATATTCCGCCGCAGCTTATCCGCCAGACAGCGTATACTGACGGCATCCTCGCCCCCCGTTGTCATCAGTATATCATGAATGGAGGCGATGCTCAAGACCCGGGCGACATTTTCTTTAAAGGCTTTTTTCACCTCCGGGATTGTGCTGCTCCTGGCCTGCATATTGAGGATGCTGGCTACCATCTGGAGATTATTTTTCACCCGGTGATGAATTTCCCGCAGCGCCGCCTCCTTGCCGTCCTCCGTTTGGAGGGCCCCCAAGGTGTCCGCCCGGCTCTCCACTGTGCGCATGAGTTCCTCGTATTTTTTATCCTGGCGGACATAGGCGCTGATGTCCTTCTCCCGGATCAGAACGCCGATCACCTTTCCTTCGGCGTTTTTCACCGGCGCCACATCCTGCTTGACCGCCACGTTCTCCTGGGTGATGGCCTTAATGTCCCGTACCGGAATACCGGTGGCGAACGCCCGGAACACCGCCGGCTCATTCTCCCGCAGGGCCGCCTTGCCCAGCACGGCGGTGATATAGGCAGAGGGGGAGCTGCCAGGCTTTGCCTCCGCCACCACCAGCGCCCCGGAACCGCTGCGCATCAGGCAGTCGATAAAGACGTCGGAACCGGTGAGGTCGGCAGTATATTGAAGATTTGCTTCCAGCGATTCCAGCTGGCGAATATCTTTGTCCGTCAGGTCGGTGTAACTTTCACAAAGTTTCCGAAGCATCCCTGCTCCTCCTCCCTCTTTCAGGGAACTACCGGACAGAGGCCAACACCTCCCGGGCCGCCTGTTCCACAGTGACTCCATGGATTTTTGCCAGCCCCTGAAGCCGCTTATAGGCCCCGCTCTCCGACAGGGATTCGCATTTCATCAGCAGCGCCTTCGCCCGATCCACCAGCTCCTTCTGGCTGTGGTTTTCCACCACCGCCTTTGCCAGTGTCCCAACCGGGCACCTCTTATCCATGCTCATCTGTCTCAACTGCCGGTAGGCCTCTCCCTCGCTGACCTCTTTTTCCCTGGCAATAATCTCCTTGGCCCGCTCGATGTATTTGCTCTCCTCCAGCTGACGCTGGGCAGTACGGGCCTCCTGGCGCAGCACCCGCAGCCGGATGCTCTGCGCCAGGGCCACCTCGATGGTGGGCAGCAGCAGCCGCTCCTCCACCGGTTTGACCAGATACCCTGTGACCCCAACCTGGTTGGCCCGTTCGATCAGCTCCCGGCCACTGTAGGCGGTCAGCAGCACCACACAGCCGGCAATTTCCTCCCGGATAATGGTTTCCGAGGCACTGAGTCCATCAAAGATAGGCATTTTGATGTCCATCAGCACCACATCCGGCTTCATGGTCCGGCACAGCTCAATGGCGTCAAAGCCATCGGCGGCGGAGCCCACCACCGTAAAACCCTGCTCGGTGAGCATCCCAGCCAGGTCCATCCTGGTGATGGGCTCATCGTCTACTACAATCGCGGTGCGCACCCCGCCACCTCCTTATGTTCCATTGGCAGTACCAGGAGAAAGGCCTCATCCTTCCGCCATGATCCGACGCACCCGGTCCGGATAATTGCCGATGATGCCGTCCACGCCCAAAGCCAGCATCCGGCGGATGTCCTCCGGTTCATTGACCGTCCAGGTATTCACCTCCCGGCCATGAGCCTTCATCTCCGCAAAATGCTCCGGCGTCAGATTCCAGAAGATGGGATGGATGCAGTGGACCCCTTGGGCCTTGGTATAAGCCCCCATGGCAATGATCCAGCTCTCCTCCAAAAACGCCACCTTCAAATCAGGCGCCAGCGCCTTCATGCGCATGATGGAAAAATGATTGAAACTGGAGATGATGATATTGGGCCGCAGACCATATTCGTCAATCATCGCCAATGTCTTTTTCTCAATTTCCGGATATTCATAGACGCCTGTTTTCAGCTCGATGTTGGTGAGCAGCTCTTTTCTGTCCTTCACCAGCTCAAAATACTGCCGGAGGGTGGGGATTTGCTGAACTCCCCAGGGACCCGGGAAATGGGCGGACGCGTCAAAGCGGCACAGCTCCTCATAGGTATAATCCTTCACCAGTCCGGTGCCGTCAGTGGTGCGGTCAATCCGCTCGTCGTGGATGATGACCAGTACATCGTCCTTGGTCAGATGAACATCGAATTCAATTCCATCGCAGCCCGCTTCCAGCGCCTTTTCAAAGGCCACCATGGTGTTTTCCGGATAGCAGCCGCTGAATCCCCGGTGGGCAATATTTTTTGTCATAATCGATTCCACTCCATTCCGCCGTGAAGCTCACAGCTCGATGCAATTTTCCTTCTTGATAACCATCCAAACTTCCTCGTTGGTGTTGTAGATGGTAGAGGTACGGAACAGCACATCCACATCCACTGTTTGATCCCCCACATAAACCTGATACCGGAGGATGTTGCCGTGAGGCAGACTGTCCCCAATGGAGCCTTTGAAGTGATAGCAGCCCTCCGCCTCAATGGGTTTGCGGCTGATCTCCACCACTTCGGGACGGAACGCCACATCTTTACATTCCAGCGCCGCGCCGGTCATGCGGTTAAAATCAGCGGCGGGCATAATATTGTAGTGACCGATGAAGGTAGCGGCAAACTTGGTCTTGGGATTGGTGTACATATCAGTGGGGGCGGCGGACTGGTCGATCTCTCCCTCATAGAGAAGATGGATCACATCAGACATCACCATGGCCTCATCCTGGTCGTGGGTGACGAAAATGGCGGTCATATTGAAATCCCGCTGAATCCGGCGGATCTCAATCTGAAGGGTATGGCGAAGCAGCGCGTCGATGGCGCTGAGGGGCTCATCCAGCAGAAGCACCTTGGGCTGGGTGACAATGGCGCGGGCCAAAGCCGCCCGCTGCTGCTGACCGCCGGAAAGCTGGGAGGGATACTGCCCCGCTTTGTCCGAGAGGCCCACGATCCGCAGCATTTCCGAAACCTTGCGGTCGATGTCCTCCTTGGGCACCTTTTTCATTTTCAGTCCAAAGCCCACATTCTGAGCCACCGTCATATTGGGAAACAGGGAATACTGCTGGAACACCATGCCGATGTCCCGGTCCTTGGGGTTGACATCAGTGATGTCCTTACCGTCCAGAAACACCTTGCCGGAGGTAACAGTTTCCAGGCCGGCCAGACAGCGCAGCAGCGTACTCTTTCCGCAGCCGGAAGGCCCCAGCAACGTTACCAGCTGGCCCTGTTCGATCTCCAGATTGATGTCCTTGAGGACATGGTTCTGGCCAAATTTTTTGTTGAGATTCTCAAAGCGAATATATGACATACTTCATTACCCCTTTACTTTCTGGTTTCTGTGCTTGGTCTCCCTGCTCTTGAGATACAGCACCAGCAGGGTGATGAGGAAGGTGGTGATCATAATGATGACAAACACGGCGCTGGCCTTGGTGCTGGAACTCTTCATGGTCAGGAACAGATAGATCTGCACATTCTTGAAGGAGGTTCCGGCGATGTTCCGGATCAGCACATAGTCGCCAAAGATAATACCTACTGCCAGCAGCGAGGACACCGTAATGCCGGAGATGATATTGGGCACGATCACCCGGAAAAAAGCATAGAGTTTGGAGGCGCCCAGCATCTCTGCGGCTTCCAGCAGCATGGGCATATTCACCGCGTGCATACTGTTGCGGATGCCCTGATAGATATAGGGCAGAATGATGATGCAGTAAGCGCCGGTGAGCATCACCAGACGGTTACCCAACACGCCGGGAGACGCCGCGTAAAGGGAAATGATACTGACCGACAGGATGACGCCCTGAATGGTGTAGGGAATCATACAGATCAGCTGAACATATTTTTCCAGCTTCGGGAAATAGATGGTCACCGCGAACAGCGCCAGCAACACCAGCAGCACCGTCAGCAGAATGGGGATAATACAGATGACAATGGTCCGCACCAGGCTCATCATAAAATCTTCTTCCGTCAGCAGTTCCACATAATGGGCGACGGTGAAATTCTCCGGAAGAAGGTCGGTCCACTTGGAAAACAGGGAATAAATCGCTGTGGCAAACAATGGAATCAGCAGGTAGACAATCACCACAAGGATCACCAGAGTGGAGGAAAGAGAACGTTTTTTCATCTCGTCATCTGCCCACCTTTCTGTTCTTCTTGACAATATAGTTGTTGATGCAGATGGCCGCCACCATCAGCAGCATCATCACTACCGACAGCGCGCCGCCCATCTCTTTACGCTGGGTGACATCGCCGACGAACATACCGGAAATATTGATGGGCAGCAAAGCGTAATTGTTCATCAGCAAAGCATAAGCGGTGGCATAAGCCGCCAAAGCGTTGGCAAACAACACGCTGATGGTGCCCAAAATGGAGGGCAGCAGCACCGGAACGCCGATCTGAGTCCAGAAAGTGGTGGGGCCAGCCCCCAACAGGGTGGACGCTTCCATCCACTCCTTGCGGATCCCCTCAAAAGCGGGAATCAGCAGCAGGGTGGACAGGGGGATTTGGAAATATACATAGATCATGGTCAGGCCGGTACCGGTGTACAGATCAAAATTAGCCAGAGCATCAATGCCATACACTTTGCCAAACTCAATCATCACGCCGGAATTGCCCAACAGAATCATATAGGCGAAAGCCAGGGGCACACCGGCGAAGTTGGAGGTCATATTCAGCACCGTCAGAAAGGCGTTCTGGAGCTTTGGGCCCGCGCTGTTGGCCGCTTTCGCCCCCAAAAAAGCGATAAAAATACCGATCAGGGAGGAAAGCAGAGAGATTCGGATGCTGTTCCAGATGGCCTTCTGATAGAGAGGCTTGGTAAAGATGTCCACATAATGTTCCAGGGTAAAGCCTACAGCGTTTTCCGGCATGAAGCTGTTGAAGACGATCATCAGAAGCGGGACGATCTCATACAACAGCGCCACCGCCAAAAACGGGAGCAGCACCAAAAGGTAGATGTAATTTTTTCTGGTTCTTGTCATATCATCACCTGTTCCGCCGCTGCGGACGGCAGTTTATTTCAGCGCCCTTGCCGCCGCAGTCATGCAAAGGCGTTTGTTTTCAGCTATTTTCCACCAGGCGGACCTCCAGCTGACGGCGCATCCCCTCCGCCGGAGGAATCTCCAGCAACCGGCACACCAGCGGCGCCACATTCAGCTGGGAAATCTCCTCGTCGGTAAAGCGGCCAGCCACCGCCTTAGGCGTGAACAGATATAGCGGCACCGTCCGCTCATTCTCCGGGGGGCCTCCATGAAGCCCCAGACTGTTCATTCCGTGATCGGCGGTAATCAATACCTGGCAGCCCTCCTCCAGCCACAGGGGGAGCAGCCGGGAAAGAAATTCTGCCGCCTGCTGCACCGCAAAGATATACTGTTTGTGGTCCCCGCCCTTCCGGTGGCCCCAATAGTCAATATTCATCGAGTGGATAAGCAAAAAATCCGGATGATACCGCCGTCGCAGGAATTCCCCGTCCAGAAACAGATGGCTGTCTGGATACTGGTCCTCAAAATAGAAAATACCATGCTGGATTCCGCTCTCCCGCTCCAGCTGATAGCGATCAGTAAGGGGGTCAAAGGCGGGATTGTTGTACAGCTCGCTGTACCAGACATAGGCCGCCGCCGCCGTCACCAATCCCCGCTCCCGACAGAGGGAAAAAAGATTGGGACACCGGGAAAGACGCCGAACGTCGTTGTTGACAACGCCATGCTGCCAGGGCGGAAGTCCGGTCATCAGCGTCTCATACATGGGTCTGGACATGGAGGGCAGCTCCCCCCTCACCCGGTATTTGGCGCCTTTGTGATAATCCACCAGGTGTTCCAGATAGCCCGCTGTTTGGGTGATGGCATCAAAACGACAGGCATCCAGCAGCACAAAGATCAGCTTAGGCATCAGGCTCATTCCTCTCCTCATTTCAGACGCCGGACCGCCTCCGGCTGGTTGGAAAAAAATGCGGGGTGTACACAGCGTACACCCCACATCTGCTCGGTCAGCCTGTGAGGGCATGGCTCCTGTGGTGTGGGCTGCCGGAAATTACCGGAGCCCTCCCGGTTCTAACCGAATTGATTCGTTCTGTTGTTGCATCAGCTCATCAGCGGGATAATCTCTTCCTGCCATCTCTGAGCGATCTCGGCGCAAACCTCAGCATACTTGACAGGATCAGTGATCGGAACAGCGTCCTTGGTCTGCTCCTGAGGAATGGTCTTGGCCTGGATCTCCTCGGGGATCACAAAGTCGGTCCGGGTGGGGATAGCGCCAGCAATGGCAAGGTTGGTCTGGCCTTTATCACTGAAAATATACTCTCTGGCCAGAGCCGCGGCGTGGGGATGAGGCGCCCACTTGTTGATGATGGAAGCATAGCCGCTCATGATAGCGCCGTCGGAGGGAACGCAAACGTCAAAGGTGTAGTTGGGGGTCTGATCCCGGTAACCCAGCGCATTGTAGCTCCAGGTAACGCCCAGCTGAACCTCGCCAGCCTGGATACGCTGCAGCAGGATGTCGCCCTGATCGATACGGCCTGCTTCGGCCATCTCTTTCCAGAACTCAAAGGCGGGCTCCAGATTGTCCATATCGCCGCCGAAAGCATAGGCGGTGGCAAGAACGTTGCCCTGACCGGTAGCGCCGGTCACCACATCGCCAATGGTGATTTTGTAATCACCGGCACGAACCTCTTCCCAAGTCTTGGGGGGATTGGCAACCAGATCGGTGTTGGTGATGAAGGTGGTCACACCGGTGTAAGCCATCATCCAGTGACCGTCGGGATCCTTGGCCCAATCAGGAACGCTGTCCCAATAGCTGGTCTTGTAGGACTGGGTAACGCCCTTTTCCTTGGCCTCCGGACCAAACTTATGGCCCACGTCGCCGATGTCCTTGGTGGGAGCGTTTTTCTCCGCCTCGAACATGGCGATCTCTTCACCGGAACTCATATCGGTATCGTTGTGTTCAATGCCGAACTCCGCCTCGATACCATCCCAGGTATCCTGCCAGTTGGCCCAGGAACCAGGCATACCTACCGATTCCAGTTTGCCCTCTTCTTTGGCGCCGGCCACAATTTCTTCATAGGTCAGAGAGTTCAGGTCCAATGCTGCTTCTTCAGAGGCCCCGCTGGAAGAACTGCCGCCGCATCCGGCGACCACCACCAGCATACTGATTACGATTGCTGCCGCCAGAAATCTGAAAAACTTCGTTTTACGCATAAGCTCTCCTCTTTTCTCTTTCATCTTTTCCCTTGACGCACACTGGCGCCGACGGGAATCGTGCAAACTCAAATCCGACTCTTTCTGAACTGCAATCTTGCTGCTGTGTAAAGTAATTGTAAATATTGCATATTTTTTTATTTATTTTGCGGGAAAGATTATCGGATTTGTTATATTCATTAAACCATATTTGTTTCCCAACGTCAATTAGTTTTTCAACCGCCAAAAACTTTTACATTTTGAATAGAATAAAGATTCTGTTTTAGACAAATCGCCCTCCTTTACGTTTTTTTCAATAAAGATCCTATATGTTTTTAAAACAAAGCAATATTAAAAGGTAAAGTCAATAAAAAACACATCAAAAAACTGTACAAATATATTTGTGAAATTTAAGTGAAATCGCAACGGTTCAAAGGAATTTCCTGTAAAAAATTCAAATCAGAAACAAACTTTCCATCTGATCCGCTTCCTTGAACCTCATATTGCCCCACTTTAGGGGCGCACTGCCTCTCCATCTTGTTCCGGCGGAAAGCTCTCTCATGTCGTCATGATAAAGCGTTTTCTGTCCCTTTCCCTTGGCGGCGCGGAACAGAGCCACTTGGCAATTTTTACCGGTTCTTCCGCATTGACATTCCGGGGAGAACTGCTATAATGGAAAAGAAACATATGTTCTTTATTCACGGATTTTCTCCCTATGAGCGATCCCATTCCAGGCGATAACTTTCTGAAAAAGAACATACATTCTTCAATTCCTGACAGGGAAATAGCTTTAACGGAACCTTTCCCTGCTATGAAGTTCTTCCGCCCATCTTTCAGAGAATTCCCGGCAAACCGGGAAGCAAGCCGAAACGCTCAAGGCTCCGGGGCAAAAGCGTGCAAACCTCCTTGCAGGGAACAAGAGGCGGTCCCTATTGAACCCGTATTGGTTGTTTTCTTCTTCAGGCGCTTTGGTTTTTTATTTCCTGCCGGCAGAATCTCTTTGGAACAGGAGGAGTATATTGTGGACCTTTACGACAAACTGACCATTCTGGCGGACGCCGCCAAATATGACGTGGCCTGTACCTCCAGCGGTTCAGACCGGTCCGGCGCTCCCGGCTCCATTGGAAGCGCCGCTCCCGCGGGAATCTGTCACAGCTTTTCCGCCGATGGACGGTGTATCTCCCTGCTGAAAGTACTGATGACCAATGTTTGCGTCTATGACTGCAAGTATTGTGTCAACCGCCGCTCCAACGACACCCGGCGGGCCGCTTTCACACCCCGGGAGCTGGCCGAACTGACCATCGGTTTCTACCGGCGCAATTATATTGAAGGGTTGTTTCTCAGCTCCGGCATCCTGAAAAATCCCGATTACACCTGCGAGCAGATGCTTCGAACGCTGGAACTGCTTCGGAATGAATACCGGTTTCGGGGCTACATCCATGTCAAGGCCATCCCAGGTGCGGACGACAGTCTCATCCAACGCCTGGGATTATTGGCGGACCGGATGAGCGTCAACATTGAGCTGCCCTCCCGCCAAAGCCTGGCCACTCTCGCCCCGGATAAATCCAAAACGGATATTCTTCGCCCCATGGGACAGATCCGTCAGGAGATCCACCGCAGCCGTGAGGAGCTGGTGCGTTACCGGCACGCCCCCGCCTTCGCCCCTGCCGGACAAAGCACCCAGATGATTGTGGGCGCCAGCGGAGAAAGCGACCTTCAGATTCTCAGCCTCACCCAGGGCTTGTATCGCAAATACGACTTGAAACGGGTCTTTTTTTCCGCGTACACCCCGGTGGTCAGCGACAAACTTCTTCCTGCCCTCACCACCAAGCCGCCCCTGCTCCGGGAACATCGGCTTTACCAGGCGGACTGGCTGCTGCGATTTTACGGATTCCAGGCTGAGGAGCTGCTGGACCAGACCCATCCCAATCTGAACCCCCTCCTGGATCCCAAGGCCAACTGGGCCATTTGCCATCCGGAACAGTTTCCTCTGGAAATCAATCACGCCCCTTATGAACTGTTATTGCGCGTGCCCGGAATCGGCGTTCGCAGCGCCCGGGCTATTCGCAGCGCCAGACGAACAGGATCCCTGGATTTTGCCGACCTGAGAAGGATGGGGGTCGTTCTCAAACGGGCCCAGTATTTCATCACCTGCCGGGGCAGGATGACAGAGGGGCTCCGGATCACCCCGGAAGGGACTTTCCGGGCGATGGTCTCCGGAAAATTGCTCCAGGAATTGGAGCCGGACCATGGGGAACAGCTTTCCTTCTTTGCCCCCGCAGAACAAACCCCTACCCGGGAGGAGGTACTCAAATGTCTCACCGGACAGCTGTAGTATATCATTACGACAACAGCTTTGAGGGCTTTCTCTGCTGTATTTATGAAAGCTATATCCGCCGGGAGCTTCCTCTGGATATTCTGCCTCCCTCTTTGGCGCAGCCCACGCTGTACCCGGTGCGGCAGGTGGAGACAGACCCTGCTCATGCCGCCCGTGTCTTCGCTTCCCTGGGCAAAAAGCTGGGGACCGCGGGAGAAGATCTGGTATCCACCGGTTTTCTCTGCGGCAGAAGGGACAAGGCGCTGCTGCTCTATCGCTTTGTGGAGCTGGGATATGAGGTTGGCCCCCGGATTGTCTCCATGCGGGGGCATCCGGTGGTGGAACCGGTGTGGCAGATGAACCGCGCCGTTCGGGGAGAGGCCCATCTGATGACGGGATTTCTTCGTTTCTCTCAATATGGGCAGGCCCTGGCCGCAGTGATGGAGCCAAAGCATTTTATTCTTCCGCTCATTGCCCCCCATTTCTGCGGACGGTTTCCGGAGGAGCAGTTTTTGATTCTGGACCGCACCTATGGGGCCGCTCTCCTTTATCGCCCTTATCAATCCCAGATCATCCCCATGGATGCCCTGGAACTGCCCCAGGCAAACCAACAAGAACAGTGGTTTCGCAGCCTGTGGCAGGGGTATTATCAGGCTATCTCCATCCAGTCCAGAGAAAATCCCCGCTGCCGTATGACTCATATGCCCAAACGCTTTTGGCCCTGTATGAC
>CASFXA010000062.1 GCA_949298535.1 uncultured Oscillospiraceae bacterium | reverse complement strand
AGAATTGGAACGAAAAATTTATAATCCTGTCAAAATGAAAGGCTTCCTGAGGATGGGTCTAAAAATCGGTCTGCGAAAAGCGAAGAATATGCAGAAGTCTCCCTCTGGTGCAGAAAAACCGAACTGCATCAGGGGGATTGCTGTAAATAAAGCGATGGGAGAAGGTGTATCCCTATGGAGAATGGCCTGAGCTTTGCATGACGGCATATCATATGCTCTTTTTGCAACACGCAGAAGACTGCAACAGTAACGGACCTTTTTATCTCCGATATTTTGGGGATCCTGCCAATTCAAACTGTCTTCCTTATCCCGAGCCGACAAAAGGATGGTTTACGGTCTGTTTTTTGAAAAGCAAAACAGGAGGGGTGCTGTCAACACAGCGCCCCTCCTGTTTAAATCCAATCATTCTGCGTGAAAAAACTTTTTGCGGCCCATACCGCCCGGAAAAGGTTTCAGATATAAGCCTCCAATTTGTCGGTTTTCCCCAAATAAGGAAAAGTTTGGCACACATCCGCAGCCGGAGAACGCCGTCCTTTAAAAAACGCGGTGCGGATTGTGAAATCAAAATGGGAGACGGATTCTGATTTTAATAAAATGTTTCGCTTGGATCTTTCCTCAAATTAGTCTTTCTGTTTTTTCGCAGCCGTCGGTTAAAAGACTTCCCGAAATGGCTATCAGATCCCTCGCCGCCGGCTCAATCTGAAATCGCCTGGGTCCGGCGGCTTCAGGCGACATCCACACTCTCTGTTTTACAGGCGGACAGCTTCCGCTTGCTTTTCCTGAAGAATGTCCATGATGGTGGCTTCGGTGCCCTCCATACCGGGGGAAGCGATCTGCCCCATAAAGCGCATGGTATCCTCCGGGGTGCTGCCGTTGATACCATGAACCTTTTGGATGGATACCCCCTTCATCGCCAGACGGACCGAAGCGTAAGCCGCCGCTACAGCTGCGATTCCCTTCATGGTGCATCCCTGATTGCCGCCGTCGCAGATCATACCGGTGATGCTGGAAGCCATATTGCAGATCACCCGCTCCATGGCGGACAGATCCCCGCCCCGGAGCCAGGCAAGGGCCACCGCCATACCGGTGCCCGCCGCAATGGCGCAGCCGCAGAATGCAGACAGCTTGCCGGAATATTCCTTAATGTACATACAAACCAAATAACTGAGGGCGGTGGCCCGCAGCAGCTGTTCTTCGGTATAGCCCTGCACCTTATAGGCTGCGTAGAGGGGCATGGTGGCGATAATGCCATGGGCGCCGGAACCGGTGATGCTCATGGCCGGTTTGTTCAGCCCGATCACCCGCGCCTCGATGGCGGCGTTACATAGCAGGCTGGCGGTTTTTTCCTCATCCCGGGAGAACCGCTGACCGCCGTTTTCCTCCAGCAGCACCGGCGCGAAGGTGGTCCGGTCACTGTTCAGGCCCTCTTCAAAAAGCGCCAGATTGACCTGGTAAGCCTCCCGGATAAAGGCAATCTCCTCCAGCGGCACCGCGCGGATATATTCCACCAACTGGGCCAATGTATACTGATGAATTACCGGGGTTTGCTGTTCCTGCTGTCCCTGGGGATGTTCCTCCTCCTGGAACGTCACCGCTCCGTTGACGGTGATTTGCGTGATATGAGTGTGGGAATCCCGAATGACTACTGAGGCGCGGCCTTCGGTGGTGGTGACCTCCGCCTGAATATAGATGCGGCTGGTGACCTGGCTCATGGAGACCTGAATTTTTCCCTGACGAACCAGCGCCTCCGCCTGACGCCGCTGCTCCTCCGTGATGCCATCCAGACACTCCAAGCCCTTTTTGGCATCGGCTCCTACGGCCCCCAGGGCTGCGGCGTGAAAATTTCCCACCTGGCTGCTGCCGGGAATCCCGCAGGTAAAAGCGTTTTTGTACATCCCGCTGTTGAGAGAAAGGGATACTTTTTCCACTGTCCCCCCCAGCTGCTCTTTTGCAGTGGCTACCGCAAAAGCAATGGCTCCCGGCTCCGTCACACCCAGCGCCGGCTTCATATCCTCCCGGATCAAGTTGGTTAATCGGTCCATACGCTACCCCTTTCCAGAACATTGCAGATTCCGCTCCGGCACCGTTTCCTTCCACCGGTGTGCCGAAGCGGAACCTGATGGGCAATCAAGCCGCTTTTGTTTGTCCTTTGAATTTTATCTGCCCTTGCGCAGCACGCGGCCGGCAAAGACAGGCAGAGACTGACCATGCTCCACTACAATCTGACCGTTGACCGCCACATAATCCATGCCGTCGCAGAGGGCGGTGTCATTCTTGTAGGTGGCGTTGTCATGAAGGGCATCCAAATCAATCACCAGCAGATCCGCTTTCATCCCTTCTGCCAGGGTTCCCCGGTCTGTGAGGCCCAGCTTGGCGGCAGGCATTCCGCTCATCTTGTAGACAGCCTGCTGCAGGGAGAGGAGATGCTCCTCCTTGACGTACTTTTCCAGCACCCGGACAAAGCTGCCGTAATACCGGGGATGGCTCTTTTTCACAGAGGGGAAGCCGTCGGTGCAGATCATGGAATAGGGACTGGCGATGGCTCTGGAAACATCCTGAGCGTCCATGAAAAAGACGATCATCATCGCGCTGTTCCGGCTTTCCAGCAGAATGTCCAGCGCTTTCTCAAAGGGATCGGCATTTTCCTCCCGTGCGATCTCCGCCAGGGTTTTGTCAGCATACTTTTCAACGCTGCATTCTGTGATATACATTCCTTCCCAACCGGTCAGCTGATAGAAGCTCTCCCAATTGGGATGCTCGTCCTTCATTGCCTCAATCAGTTTAGCACGGGTGGCAGGATCCCGCAACCGTTCCAGCATCTTTTCGATGCCCCCCTCCAGCGCCCACGGGGGAAGAATGGAATTGAAATTGGTGCTGGCGGCATCGTAAGGATAGACGTCGCAGTTGACATTGAGTCCCTTTGCCTGAGCGTCGGCAATCATCTGCAGGGTGGTGCGGATCTTCCCGTGATTGGGCCGGCCCGCCGCCTTGTGATGGGAGATTTCCACGCTGACGCCGGTTTTTTCAGCGGTGTTGATAGCCTCCTTGACGGCGTCGATCAGCCCGTAGCTTTCGCTGCGGATATGGCTGGTGTAGATGCCGCCCTTTTCCTTGACGACCCGGGCGAAATTGAGCATTTCCTCCTGAGTGGAATAGACGCCCGGAGGATAAATCAGTCCGGAAGAGAAACCAAAAGCGCCGGCGTCCAGAGAATCCGCCAGAATCTTTTCCGCCTGGCGCATCTCCTCCTGGGTGAAGGGACGGTTTTCAAATCCCGCCACGCAGGCCCGGACCACGCCATGTCCCACCAAACCGGCCATATTCAGGCACAGCTGGTTTTTTTCCACCGCTTTGAGATATTCGTCATAGGTGTTCCAGTTGTAGGGGACCTTCATGTTGGAGAAAAAGGGATCGCAGTAGGCTGCCCATCTCTCCTTCAGCTCGTCGGTCAAAGGAGCGCAGGAAACGCCGCAGTTGCCCACCACTTCGGTGGTAAAACCCTGCTGCAGCCGTTTGGGATTTTTCCCCGGCTGGAACATGATAGCGTCTGAATGACAGTGAATGTCGATGAATCCAGGCGTGACCAGCTTTCCCTGGGCGTCGATCACCCGTTCGGCGGGCTCGTCAATCTGGCCGATCTTCACAATGGTATCCCCGCTCACCGCCACATCGGCAGCATAGGGAATTTCACCGGTTCCGTCCACCACAAGGCCGTTTTTTATCAGCAGATCATACATAAATCAAATTCCTCCTTACATCAGTCCCGGCAGGAAGCCCCGGCCCGCGTTGAGCAGCAGCACGACGGCAAACATAATGGCGCAGGAGATGGCGTTGCCGAAAGTATGGGTAATCCAGGTGTCCTTGAAGGAGAGATTGTCCAGTTTCTGTACCAGCCAGAAAGCGGCGTCGGTGGGGGTGGCGAAGGCCATACTGGCCGCGCAGATGCTCAGGCCCATCACAATACCGCTCTCTCCCATCTGGATGCAGAGAGGCGCAACGATGGAGGCGGTGGTGACCATGGCCACGGCAGCGGACCCCAAAGCGGTGCGCATCAGCAGGCAAAGGAGGAAGGCCAGAACGATCAGCGGGACATTCCAGCTTTGGAGCAGCGCTACAAAATAGTCGCCAATGCCGCTGGACTGGATAATGGCGCCGAAGGAGCCGCCGGCGCCCAGCAGCAGCATAATTTCGCCCATCTCATTGAAGTTCTTGGTGATGAGGGGGGCGTAACTTCCCTGCACATAGGGCCGCAGCGTCCAGGCGGCGAAAATCACGCTGGTGATCAGAGCGATGACGCCGTTGCCCGCAGTAAAGAACTGGCAGATGGAAACAATAGCAGGAATGGTGGTCCACATGGGAATCAGGGTGCCGAAGACGATAAGGAGCAGGGGCAGCGCGATGATGGCGATAGCCAGTCCGGCGGGAGCACGTTTTTTGCTCAGCCTTTCCTGCCGCGCAAGCTCCTCCTCCGTAATGGGAGGCTCCACATAAGTATAACGCTTTTTCCCCAAGAATTCACCATACAGCCAGCCGCCGATGAGGGAGCCGGGGATACTGACCACCAGGGAATAGAGAATAAACCAGCCAAAATTCACCCCAATGGTACCAGCTACGCTGAGGGGGCCGGGGGTAGGGATCACCAGACAGTGGGTGGTGAGCAAGCCCACGGAAAGAGCGGTGATATAGACCTGAATGGGCTTTTTGGTTTTTCTGGAAAGGGTGCGGAGAATGGGATTGAGAATGACGTAGGCGGAACCGTAGAAAACGGGAATGGATACGATATAGCCAGTAATATTCATCGCCAAACTGGCGTGCTTTTCTCCAAACTTTTTCAGCGTGGCATCCGCAAGGGAGTCCGTGGCCCCTGCTTCTGAAAGCATACCGCCCAGCAGAAAGCCCATTGCCACAACGATGCCCAGGCTGCTGCAAACGCTGCCGAAGCCGGATGTGATGCCGTTCACCAGGGTGTTCAGATCCATCCCCACAACGACGCCGATGATAATAGCCGCCGACACCATGGAGAAGAAGGGATTCATTTTAAAACGAACGATGGTGACAAAAAGATATACCATGGACAGCAGGAAAACAACGATCAATAATGGTCCGGTCAACAGAAATCCTCCTCACTCTGTTAAGATTCGACGTATCCTGCAGGAAACACGTTATAAGTAGTATAGCATCGAATTTTGGCGGCGGATAATTCCAAATTTTCATGGGGGTTATGTGAAATCACTATTAGCAGCACCGTACAAAAATGCGGAGACAAATTTAGACAGAAGCGATACGAAAAGAAATGCAAGGAATTGGGCATAAAGCAAAAATATTTCTGAAAAACAAATAAATTTCTGCCTTTTCACTTCGTTTTTCGTTTATCATCAAAAGAAAAACAAATATTTTCCCTCTTTTTCTCCTTCCTGTTCCCCTGCCGGGAATTTTCGCCAAAAACCAACTGGAAAAGGTCCCTGTGGAGGAGGACTGCAGACAGGCGGGGCAATTGTGCCGCTGCCGGCGGTCCGCCTGTTCCCAGTCCCTGGACAGGCCAAACACATTCCCTTTTGTTTTGCTGTCATCCGGTGTATGTTGTTTTTCTTCCTTTTGGACCAGGGTATAACCAAACTGTTCTCTTTGGCGAAATCAAATTTTTTCTGGAAAAGTTCGGCTTTTTCCCCATTCTAAGTTCTGTCTTTTTGAGAAAGAAACGTGTACAATGAAGAAAAAGAGATGGGGGAAAGCGGCCAGGGTTTCCTCCCGCGGAAAGGCGCTCAGGTTCCATGGCGCGGTTTTCCCCGCTTCAAAACGAATATTTCCAAAGGAGGAATTTGCTTTGTTCTCACAGATGTCATTCACCGTCAGCGGCGACGCTCTGATTCTCCATCGGCTGCCTGAAAACTATCCGGGCCGTCAGGCGATCCGGGATTATCTGCGCCGGGGTCAAGCCCGCATCACAAATCTGGAAACCACCCTGACCAAGGGAGACTGCTGCCCCTCCACCTTTTCCGGCGGAACCTGGCTGACAGCGGAAAAAGATGTATTGGAGGATCTGGAGGACTTCGGGTTTAATCTTTACAGCATCGCAAACAATCATATGCTGGATTTTTCCTACGGCGGTCTGGCCTCCACCCTGGCGGCCCTTCGGGAGCGGAACCTGCTTTTTTCCGGGGCGGGTGAAAATTTGGCCCAGGCTTCCCGCCCCGCCATTGCGGAGCTGCCCTCCGGGCGGGTGGGCTTTCTGGCCCTCACCTCCACCTTCGACGACAGCGCCAGAGCCGGAATCCAGGGACCATATCTTCCTGGGCGCCCCGGCATCAATCCCATGCGCCACAAGGAGATCTATCAAATTTCCCCGGAACATATGCGGGCCTTGCAGGAGATTGCCGAGGCTGCGGATGTAAAGGTCAAAAACAAGCGCCGCCATAAAACCGGTTATAAGCTGCCGGCGGAAAACGGGGTCTTCGAGTTCAGGGAGATGCTCTTTCAGACCAGCGACCAGGAGGGTAAAATCACCACCGCCAATGCCCAGGATCTGGAACGAACCTGCCGGAGTATTCAAACGATGAAGCGGTCTGTGGATTATATGGTGGTTATGCTCCATTCCCATGAAATGAAGAGCGACAACATGGAGGACATCGACGACTTTATTTTCCAGTGCGCCCACGCTTTTGTGGAGGCGGGAGCGGATCTTGTTATTGGCGGCGGCACCCATCAGCTCAAGGGGATGGAACTGTACCAGGGCGTTCCTGTTTTTTACTCCCTGGGAAACTTCATCTATCAGAATGAGTTCGCCCGGATTCTTCCTCCGGAATTTATGGACAAGTATCATCTGCCTTACGACACCGACCCCATGGAAGCCCTGGCTGTGCGCCGGTCCCATGCCAAAAATGGGGGCCAGCAATCCAAGGAAAATTATCTGTCCGTACTGCCCTACCTGGAATACCAGAATGGGCGGGTAACCAAAATTGAGCTGCTGCCCATTTCCCTGGGGTACCAATACACCAACGGATTCAAAGCCATCCCTTACCCCGCGGACGCCGCAGACGCAGCGGAAATTTTCCAGGTGCTTCAGCGCCTCAGCGCTCCCTTCGGCACAGTACTGCAGCAGGGGGAAAACGGCATCATCACAGTTGCGCTGCCCCATACAGCGCCATAAAAATCTCGCTGCACGCAGGACCGATTTGACCCGTCAAAAACAGAGAAAACTGTGTTTGAGACGGGCCCCTGCTTCAGGTTCCGCTTTCGCTTGTTCCGGCTCCGGTGGTTCCCCTTCCCGGGGACCGACAGATTGATGCTGATTTTAAGCAGGGGACAGCTTTTAAAACAGATTTTCGCAGCCGGCAATGACGTTTCCCTTCCGGCAGAGGGAGAAACAGCGGCGCGGGGCCCCCCCGCGGGGGGGGGGCCCCCCCCGCCCACACGGGGGGGGTTGTAAAACCCCAAAGGGGGGGGCCAAGAGATGGGGGGATAAGGGGGGGGGGGGGG
>CASFXA010000061.1 GCA_949298535.1 uncultured Oscillospiraceae bacterium | reverse complement strand
ATTGCCGCTCCTGAAGAATTTTGCCCGCCAGATCAGGAAAGTTGGTGATAACCGAGGTGATGTCCGCGGCAATCAGGCGGCGCAGGTCCTCCTCCCGGTTGACGGTCCAGGCGTTGCAGCCCAGGCCGTGATCCTGGATTTCCCGGATGTTTTCCGGGGTGAAGGAGCAATACTGGGCGTTGATGTAGTCCGCCCCCAGCTTCTGTCCATAAGCGCCGGCATCCACAATCCAGGAGCTGGTAAGCAGACCGGTGGGAATATAAGGGGCGAGTTTTTTGCATTTGACCATGGAATAGTGGTTGAAAGAAGAAAAGGCGGTGCGGTCCTCCAGTTTAAACTCCCGGATCAGCTCCAGCACCTTTTCCTCCAGCTGGGGGTAAACAAAGATGCCGTTTTTCAGCTCGATATTGGTGAATTGCGGACGATCCTTCATAAACTCAAAATATTCCCGCAAGGTGGGGATATGCTGCCGCTGACAGGGGGAAGAAAATTTTGCGGCGGCATTCAGACGCTGAAGCTCCTCCACCGTATAATCCCTCACCAGGCCGGAACCGTCTGTGGTGCGGTCCACCATTTCGTCGTGGATAATGACCACTTCACCATCCCGCGACAGCTGGACATCCAGCTCAATCCCATCGCAGCCAGCCGCTATCGCTTCCTGGAAGGCCAGCATAGTGTTCTCCGGATAGCGGGAAGAAAAACCTCTGTGGGCTACATTCTTTGTCATAAACAAGACCTTTCTTTCCTTTTTGAATTTTCTGTCCTATGACAGCAGCGGAGAATCCTCCCCGCAGGAAAACAAATTAAACTTTTCTGGGCGGCGCCGTGGAGTCCCGCACAATCAGCTGATGGGGATACTCAATCCGGGTGATATAGCCAGGGGCGTCTCCGGGGGCCTGGCTGATCTTGGTGTGCAGCATATCGAACGCATTGTGTCCCTTATCCTCGATATGACTGTCCACTGTGGTCAGGGAAACCGCCGTCATCCGGGAGGGAAAATTGTTGTCGAAGGCGCAGACGCTGTAATCCTGCGGGATGCGGTGACCATTGGAAAGCAGGCAGTCCATCACCCCATAGGCCACCATATCGTTGACCGCCACAAAGGCTGTCAGCTGAGGATCGGCCAAACATTCCTGACAAAGCTGGAACCCCACCTGATGTTCCACCAGAGGGGTATTCAGCTCCTCCGTGGGAGAAATATCCCGGGAGCGAACCAAAATGTACCCCTCCGGACATTCCTCCCGAAAGGTTTGCTGCAAGCCTTCCAGCCGCTGGGTACGGGCGGTATTGACGCTGTTGAGGGTGGTGGAGATATAGGCGATATGGGTGTGGCCCAGCTGGATCAGATGCCGCGCAATCATCACTCCGGCAATGAAATTCCGAGTCTCCACCATATCCACATCCAGTGTGCGGTCCCGGTCTCCAATCACAACCACCGGCACTGTTCTGTTGAGAGCCTCCACCGGTTCCGCAGCCTGGGGCGCCATCGTGAAAATGACCCCCGCCACCGGCGTTTTCTGCAATAAGGTAATCATACAGTTTTCCCGCTTTGGATCCCGGTAAGTATAGTAAACCACCGTTTCAAACCCTTCGCTCCGGGCCGATTGATCGATGGACTGTACCAGCGTGGCGTAATAAGGGCTGATGGGCGTGGGCACCAGAACAATAATGGTGTGGTCATCCAACAAGCCCCCCCGGGAAGCCTTGGTTCCCTTCACCGAATACCCCAGCTGTGCCGCAGCATGATGGACCCGGTGAATGGTCTCCGGCGAAAAGGACACGCCGTCCTTTTGATTGAGAATCAAGGAAACAGCGGAGGTGGAAACCCCGGCAAGATTAGCTACCTGAGACAATGTCGGCCTGCTAGTTTTGTTCATGGTATCCCTCCTGCGTTGAAATTTTAATTTGTATTTCATTTAAATTATAGTCAATGAACAGCAAAAAGGCAAGGAGTTTTTTCATCTCTATGCAGAAAGATCTCCGTAATTATGCAGCATTTTGCCTAAAAATAACTAAAATATGAAAAAAGTATTGACTTAAAATGGACGGCTGATATAATTTACTTGAAAGTGACTGGAGAATTTGCAAAGTAAAAATCCAGTAAATTAAAGGTAAAAGGTTATTAAAATTTTTAATTGGAACTTGACTTTTATTCTGCCTTTTTGATTTAATGAGGAATGAATCCATGAAGATTGTATATTCGGAATTGTGCGTATTGGGGGGAACCCCGGGAGAAAATGTGGACCGGCTGATTTCCGGCGGGGCCGAATGTGTGGAGCTGATGCTGGACGGCACCGGATGGGACTGTTTTCATCAGCGGATGGATCAGTTGATTCCAGAACTGAAGAGCAAACCGGTCAGCTATTCTGTACACACGCCGGTCTGGGACATCAATCTCACCAGCGGCAATTGGCATATGCGCCGCGCCGCAGTGGAGACCTATCGGGAAACCATCCGTTTCGCAGGGCAGCTGGGCGCGGATCAGGTGATTATTCATCCCGGCTTTTGCTACGCTGATTGCTTCAGCAAGGAAGTGGGGCGCCAACGGGTGCTGGAAGCCACAAAGGAGCTGCTGGAATGCAGCGCGCCGTGGAAAGTCCGCCTGCTGATGGAAAATGTGGGAACCCGCAAAACTTCCCTGTATACCATGGAGGAATTCATCGCCTTCTGTCAGGCACTTCCGGCAGGGGCTGGAACCATCATCGATGTCGGTCACGCCCATATGAACGGCTGGAATCTTCGGCAGCTGCTGCTGGGAGTACGGGAAAATCTTTGCGCGCTGCATATTCACGACAACAACGGCACCGCAGACAGCCATCTTCCCATCGGGGAGGGTACCATAAACTGGCCGGAGCTGTTCCAGGCTATTCGGGATACGGGGCGGGAGCTGAACCTTACCCTGGAATATAATATGGGCATCCCTGTGGAAAAACTGCGTCGGGGAAAAGAGCTGCTGGAAGGGGAGTTTTTTCACTGAGTTTTCAGTGAGACGGAATTGACGGTCCGTCAAAAATTTTAAGTAAACGGTGTTGGTATATGGCGGCAAAATCACACTGCCGTTATATAGATCGCAAAAGGAGAGTTTAAAAAAGGAGTAGAAAACATGAAAAAAGTATTGGCTATTGTATTGGCTGCTGCTTTGTCTCTGACCGCTCTGGCTGGATGCAGCGGCGGCAGTACCGGAACGGCTCCGGCTTCGTCTTCTTCCCCCGCTCTGTCCGGCGCTGATGGCGGCGCTCCCACAGCGGACCAGTTCGAGGTCACCGAGCCCATCGAAATCGAGTGGTGGCACGCTCAGGAATCCCAGTATGCTGAGACCATCGACAAGGTTGTAGCGGAGTTTGAGGCTCAGAACCCCAACATCAAGGTCAACGCCATCTATCAAGGCAGCTACACCGAACTGAATGAAAAGCTCATTGCCGCTCAGGCTGCCGGCAATACCCTGCCCGCTCTGGTGGTTGCCAACACCCCCTACGTGGCGGAATACGGCGCTTCCGGTCTGTGCGAAGTGCTGGATCCCTACATTGAGGCCACCGGCTTTGAGATCGATGACTTCGGCGAAGGTCTGGTAGCTTCCACCCAGTATGACGGCCAGCAGGTGGCTCTGCCCTTCCTGATTTCCACTCAGATCATGTTCTACAACAAGACCATGGCGGACGAGGAAGGCATCACCCTCCCTGAGACCTGGGATGAGATGGACGCTTTCATGGAAGCTGCTTCCAAGGATGGCCGCTATGCCACCGTCTTCCCCGGCTGGGATCAGTGGTATTTTGAGACCTACTACCTCAACAGAGGCGTCAAGCTGGTCAATGACGATCAGGTTTCCACCGACCTGGACAGCGATCTGGCTATCGAAACCGCTCAGAAGCTCAAAGAGTGGTGCGATAAGGGCTATGCCTACTGGGCTTACGGCACCGACGCTTCCTCCATCATGCGTCAGAACTTCATCGACGGCAAGACCTTCTCCGTCATGCACACCACTTCCCTCTACAACACCTACATGGACAACTGCGACTTTGAAGTGGGGATGCACTACTATCCCGGCGATGTCACCAGAGATTCCGAGGTGGGCGGCTGCGTGCTGCTGATCCCCTCCAAGAACAGCCAGGAAGTCAAGAACGCCGGCTGGAAGCTGCTGTCCTTCCTGTGCAGCAAAGAAATCAACATGATCTGGGCCTCCGAGTCCGGCTATATGCCCACCCGGAACTCCGTCCTCCACACCGAGGAAGGCGAGGCCTTCCTGGCTGAGAAGCCCGCGTTCCAGACTGTGTTTGACAACCTGGATAACATCAATCCCCGCATTCAGCATCCTGCATGGAGCAGCTTTGCCAACATCTGGATGGAAACCATGGCGAAGTCTATTCTGGAAAATGGCGATATTGCAGCGGATATGCAAAAGGCTGTGGTAGAAATGAACGAGGTTCTCTCTGATTCCTGATCCAGCCTGCCGACCGATCTGTCTGCATCATAGGGGGAAGGGGCGGCGCTTGCGCCGCCTTTTCCCCCGTCAAAAGAGGAGAGTGTGAAAGTCCATGAAGACGACCACTTCGGCGAATATTTCCCTCAGCAAATCCGGGCCGGAGGAAATCCCCTTCAACAAGCCCAGCAAGCTCAAACACATGGAACAATTCAAGGATCTGCTGTGCGTCATTCCTGCCCTGATTTTCCTGGTGATCTTCACCTATTATCCCATTGTGGATCTGTTTCGTATCAGCTTTACAGACTGGAACCTGATTAAAGATACCTATTCTTATGTAGGAACCAAAAACTGGGTCTGGCTGTTCCAGGGATCCGGTTGGGAAACCTTCCTGCAATCTATGAAGGTAACCGCCTTATATACTGTGGGCGAGCTGACTATTACGCTGGTAGGCGGCATCCTGCTGGCATTGCTTTTTAATCGTATTTCCAAGCCGTTTTCCGCAATGCGTGCTATCGTATTTATGCCCAAATACATCGCAGTATCTACCTCCGCCATTGTCTTTCTGTGGATCCTCAACGGCGAAAGCGGTATCCTCAATTATATTCTCAACCAGTTTGGATTTGAGAGCGTGGCGTGGACAACTTCGGAAAAAACAGCGCTGCTATCAGTGCTGATGCTTACATCGTGGCGCGTCGTGGGCTACGCCATGATGATCTATTTGTCCGCCATCCGTGGCATCTCCCAGGATTATTATGAAGCTGCCTCCCTGGATGGAGCCAATGGCTTCCAGCAGTTCTGGCGGATCACTGTTCCTCTGCTTTCTCCCACTACACTGTTTTTGTTTGTCACCACCTTTATTTCCTCCATGAAGGTCTTCCAGTCCGTGGACGTGATGACCGAAGGCGGTCCCTATGGCTCCACTCAGGTGATGGTCCACTGGATTTACGAGCTGGCCTTTAAGGATTTCCGGGTCGACCGCGCTGCTGTGGTGTCCTGTGTGTTCTTTATTATCCTGGTCACCTTCACCGCCGCCACCCTCAAGTGGTCCAACAAGAGCGTCAACTACGATTCTTAACAGGGAGGAGCGCTACCTATGACTGATTCTTTGCTTATCGATCACAGAAAAGCGGTTTTCCGCCGTCGGCTGCTGGTCGCCCTCCAGTATACAGTGGCGATTTTGGTGACGCTGGTGATTCTGTTCCCCATCTTCTGGATGCTGATTTCCTCCGTGAAATCTGCCGAGGAGCTGCTGGCACCAGTACCTACTCTGTGGCCCAAAGAATGGCATTTTGAGAACTATCTCAATGTACTGGAAAAGGCCCCCTTCGGCCTGTATTACTTCAACACCATCGTCTCTACCGCCGGCATCATGGCCCTTCAGCTGGGAATCGGCATCTTTGCCGCCTATGGCTTTGCCAAGGGTGATTTTAAAGGCAAAAATCTGCTGTTCCTGGTGGTGCTGGGAGCGCTGATGATTCCCATTCAGGTCACCTTCGTTCCCATCTATGTCATGTGCGCCCGGATGCAGTGGATCAATACCTTCTGGGCCCTCATTATCCCCAACGCCGTTTCCGCTTACTTCATTTTTATGCTCCGTCAAACCTTCATGTCGGTGGATAACAGCTATCTGGAAGCGGCCAAGGTGGACGGTATGGGACGGATCGGCATTATTTTCCGCATCCTCTGTCCCATGTGCAAGCCCACTCTTCTTACCGTCACCATCATCACCTTCATCGACGGCTGGAACAGCTACTTCTGGCCCAAGATGGTCACCACCAATGAAACCCGCCGCACCATTGCCATCGGCGTGGCAATGCTTCGCAACACCTTCGCCGGTATGCAGACAATGAACAACCATGAAATCATGGCTGGCGCGGTAATCGGCGTCTTGCCGATCATTGTGGTGTTTGTGGTGCTGCAAAAGTACCTTCTCACCGGCTTCTCCAAGGCTGCCATGAAATGACCTCTATTGGATCTGTTAAAAACGGGAGCCCCGACCAAATGTCGGGGCTCCCGTTTTTGATGATCCTCAGTAAAAAACAAAGGGAAAGCTGGCCGCGCAGAGGAGAAAAACGACGTTCTCCCATTGTTCCGTGCCTGAACGGCCCGGCGGCAAAATCCCCGGAGGGACCGCGGGACTTTAGCCCAACAAGCCGGTGCGATGGATCCGCTCCAGCGCCTGGGCCATCTTTTCCTCCGATACCGTACAGGCCACACGCAGATGCCCCTCCCCCGAGGAACCAAAGGCAATTCCCGGCAGGGTGAGGACATGGGCTTCATCCAGCAGCCGGCGGCATACCTCCATACTATCCAGCCCTGTGGCGGAAACATCAGGGAACAGATAAATACTTCCCTGGGGGGACAGCACCGACATCTTCTCCATGGCGTTCATCTGGGTGGCCGCGGCGGTGATTCTGCTGCGGAAAACCTCCAGAATTTCCGGCTCAATTTCAGCGCGGTGACGCAGCGCCCACAGGGCCGCCCGCTGGGAGATGGAGGGCGCACAATAAATGACGCTTTCATTGATCCGCTGAACGGTGGAAGCAACCTCCGGGGGCGCAACGATATTGCCGATGCGGAAGCCGGTCATAATAAAATTCTTGGAAAAGCTGTTGATCACCACCGTCCGCTCCTCCATCCCCGGCAAAGCCAGAATGGGGCTGAAAGGCTGCTGGTAACAGAAGTTGGTGTAGATGTCGTCTGCCAGCACCAACAAATCATGGGCTTTGCAGAAAGCGGCGATCTCCTCCATGTTTTCCCTGGTCAGGCAAGCGCCGCTGGGATTGTTGGGGCTGTTGAGAATCATGGCGCGGGTGCGGGGAGTGAGGATTTTCTCCAGCCGGGGAATGTCGATGCGGAATCCTTCCGACTGATAGGTGGGAAAGGTCACCGGCACGCCGCCGCACAGGCGCACCTGGTCGGGATAGATGGAAAAATAGGGTTCCGGAATCAGGACCTCCTCCCCCTCATTGAGGATGGCCTGGAGTACCAAATACATGGCTGCGCAGCCGGAGGCGGTGACAAAAACCCGGTCCGGCGTCACCGGGATGCCATATTCCTCCTCATAAAAGCGGCAGATCTCCTCCCGCAGTTCCTGGTACCCTCTGGGATCGGTATACTTGGTGTGTCCCTGACGGGCATCGGCAAAAGCTGCCTCAATGATCCCCGGAGGGGTGGGAATGTCCGGATCTCCGATACTCAGATCGATCAAATCCTCATATTTTCCTTTGTTGGCAAACACCGTCATCATGGGGTTCAGCTCCTCATCCCAGTAACGGCGGGCCACAAGCGGTGAGCGCATGGTTTTCTTCCTCCCTTTTATTATTTAACGGTTCAAAAGCAAAGGTTCAAATTCCTTCAGTCGCTGACAGGAGCGGATAAAGGCTTGCTTCTCCTCCTCTGTCAATACCGGCAGGCAAACCTTTTCCGGTCCGGACGCTCCCAGGCAAACCGGAACGCTGGCATGGATTCCCTTTTGGCCACAAACATCCTCCAGCAGCACCGATACCGGCAGAATTCGCTTTTCATCAAAAAAGATGGCCCGGACGATCTGGGCCGCGGCGGCTCCAATGCCGAACTCGGTGGAGCCTTTTCCCAGCACAATGCTCCAGCCCGCTTTCATGGTCCGTTCCCAAATATCCTGGCGATCCAGCTGGAGCCCCCCCGGGACCATATCCAGCGGCTGACCGCCCACTGTCACTCTGCTCCAGGGGATCATCTGGGAATCACCATGTTCTCCCAACACCCAAGCCTCCACGCTCATGGGGGATACCCCCAACGCCTGGGCAATATTCCGCCGCAGACGTCCGGAATCCAGGGTGGTTCCGCTGCCAAAAACCCGGTTTGGCCCAAAATTCAGCTTCCGGCGAAGGTAGGAAGCCACCACATCCACCGGATTGGTGATGACCATCACAAGGCCCTGAAAGCCGCAGGACAGGATGTGGGGCGCGATTTCATCCATGGTATCCAAACTGCCTGCCAGCTCTTCCAGGCGGTCCTCCTTAAAGATGGGGCCGCTGGCGGCAATAATCATCAGTTCGGCGTCGCCACAATCGCTGTAATCCCCCGCCCACACCCTGGCGGAATGGGGCATCCAGCACACAGTGTCCGCCAGATCCGCTCCATGAGCCTCCGCCTTGGCCTTATCCGTATCAATGAGGACCAGTTCGCTGACCAGTCCCTGGGTTACCAGCGCCGAGGCCACATGACTGCCCACATGGCCAACGCCCACAATGGCAACTTTTCTGGGTTTTATCATACCAAAATCACGCTCTTTCTGAAATGTAATAGTTATTCCTTTGCAGCGAATAATTATGAGTTAGATTCTACTCCTTTTTCAGCGCTTTGTAAAGACGAAAAACGTTCTTTTTCCCCTCCCACAGCTATTTGCAAGTCGCCAGAAACGCTTTTTGACAAAAATGCTCCGCAGGTGACGAAAAAACGATGTTGACCCCCTCTTCTTCTCAGATATAATAAAAGAAAAACATCTTGTTGCCATTGAAATAAAAAGGAGAGCTGATGATTGAAAAAACTTTTCTGTGCGCTGACTCTTTTTCTGCTGCTGGTATCCTGTTCCCCCTCCTCATCTGAAAATTCCGGCATCTCCTCTTCCCCCTCTCAATCTGGTGCTTCCACAGAAGAAACACCCTCTTCCTCCCAATCTCCTTCTGACGGGGAATGGGCATCCGGCACCTCCGACAGCGACGATCCTGTATTCTCCCCGCTGGAAAATCCATCTTCCGATTGGATTCAGCAAAGCGGGCAGGCAGCTATTTCCCCTTGGGAATATCAAAAGCTACTGAAAAAGGGAATGGATGTGGATTGGAGCAAAACCAAGCAGGGACGCACATTCTATTCCTCCCAAGCGGTCCTTCATTTCCGACAAGCCGGCATCAACCATGTTCGCATCAGGGTGCGGGATCAACTGGACCCCCAACTGCTCCAAAGTTTGGATCAACAGGTTTCCGACTGTCTGGAAAATGGGATCATCCCCATTATCGCTTATCAGGCGGATGACTTTAAAAATAATCCCACCGAAGAGGAATTGGCAAAAGTCGTGCAATGGTGGGGCATTCTGGCGGAGCGTTACCAGGACGTTTCTCCTTTGCTTGCTTTTGACCTGCTGATTGAGGCCACAGACGCTTTAAATAAAGACTCTGAGCCGCTCAATCGGCTCTACGAAGCAGTTGTAACCGAGATCCGCAAAACAAACCCCCAGCGGATCCTGATGATCTCTCCCCGGCTGCGCTTCAATCCCGCCTATCTCCATGAATTAAAAATTCCAACGAACCACAACGGCTTTTTGATGGCCCAATGGCACTTTTACGCCGCCGGGCCCTCTCGCAGCAACGAAAAAAAGCAATGGACCATCGGCACCCAGGAGGAAAAACAGTTGATTCTGGATCAAATCAATGCTGCGCTCCAATGGCAGGAGGCAACTGGTATTCCCACTTGGGTAGGCGCCTGGATGCCGGGAAACTATAACGACGGAAATGACTATTCCATTGATGAGCAATGCGTTTTTGCCTCTTTTGTCACCAAGGCGCTGACAGACGCGGAAATTCCCTTTGCAATCAACTCCGACACCAAATTTTATAACCGGGAAAAAGGGGAATGGATTGCCCAAATGGAACCTGTCCGTCTGGCCATTTTCTCCTGAGGAAATCGCTGGACAAAATCAAAGGGGGCAGAATGGAGCTCTGCTCCTCCTTTGGAACAATCTTAAAAATGACACAGCAAACGCCATGCCGCTGATGAAGGACGGCATGGCGTTTGTTATAAATGATTCTGGATTTTGCTTCTGAAAAGGATCGGAGCATCCCGGAGAAAGGGGATTTTATCCCTCCACCGGCCCGGAAAAGACCGATTCCGAAGCGCTCTCCTCTGCTTCAGAGGTTTCTTCCTCCTGGCTTTCCTCATCCTCCTGGTCTTCCTGCGCCCCCTCTTCAGCAGAGTCAGCGGATTCCTCCTGGCTGTCCTCCTGAGGCTCTCCGTCGGAAGAACTGCCGTCCTCCGGCAAACTTGCACCGCTGTCCCCGCCGGAAGGATCCTCCGGCAGCGCCGCCGCGGCATCGCTCTCCGACTGGGCCAGCAGATCATCCGGCAATACCGCGTCGCTGCCGGTGAGGAAGGTGGCTCCTTCCACATCCTTGATGGCATAGAGATAATAGCCGTCCTTGCCTTTGTGCAATTCGTAGGTCATGTATTTATCCGGGGCGGGCTCATTGTTTCCTTTGCCGCTGAAATCCACGTCCAAAGCGTTTTGAGGAGGGACATATCCCACTTTCAGCTGGATCACATCCCCCTTTTTCACGATCTCCTCCACGCTGGGAATATAAAACCCCGTCATGGCTGTCACCGGCACATGGTAGGATTTAATCGCTTCCTCATAATAATAGCTGATTTCATAGTCGCCAAAGGAATCATGCTTTAGGGTTACGTCCGGTCCAAAGAGGTGATAGGCTGTCATATCCACATCGCTGGATGGAATGACCAGGGAGAGATCATCGTCATACTCGTAGGTATCCCGCTTTTCCCCCAGCACAGTCGCCCAGATGCTGTACTGGAGCAGATCAGTGTCCCGCAGGTTCACCGGATCTTCAAAGGGCGGCGGATCGAACATCACCACCGGCAGCAGCATTTCCTCATACTCCTGCTTTTGTCCGGAATTATCCAAAATGCTGCGGGTAAAGTTGAAGCAGGCCGCCACAACGGTGAAAAAACCTACGATGCACAGGATGATGAATACCCCGCCGATGGGCGCGGCATACCGGTTGCGTCTGCTTTTACTGGATACATTGGAACTCATGGGGTACCTCCTTTGTTCTTCAGGCTCAGCGAATCTGACCGCTGCCCAGAACAAGATATTTGACGGTGGTCAGCTCCCGCAGGCCCATAGGACCCCGGGCATGGAGCTTCTGGGTGGAGATACCGATCTCCGCCCCCAGGCCAAATTCTCCGCCGTCGGTGAAACGGGTGGAAGCGTTGACATAAACTGCCGCCGCGTCCACACCGGCTGTGAATTTTCTGCTGTGGCTGTAATCCTTGGTGATAATGGCCTCGGAATGACCGGTGGAATAGCGGGCGATATGCTCCATTGCCTGTTCCAGGCTGTCCACCACCCGAACCGCCAGAATATAATCGTTAAACTCGGTGGCGTAGTCCTCCTCTGTAGCCGGAATCACGCTCTCCCCCAAAATACGGCAGGTCTCGGGACAGCCCCGCAGCTGGGTATGATACCGGTCCAGCTCCTCTTTGCACCGGGGCAGAAATTGCTCCGCCACCTCACGGTGGACCAGCAGAGTCTCCGCCGCATTGCATACCGACGGACGGGAGCATTTGGCGTTGACCGTCACCTGTACCGCCATCTCCAGATCACAGGGGGAATCCACATAAATATGGCAGTTGCCCTCGCCCGTCTGGATCACCGGAACGGTGGCGTTTTCCACCACGGATCGGATGAGGCCGCCGCCCCCCCGGGGAATCAGCACATCGATCAGGCCGTTGAGGCGCATCATCTCCCGGGCGCACTCCCGGGAGGTGTCCTCCACCAGCAGTACGGCGTCCCCCGGAAGGCCCGCCTTTTCCAGTGAACGACCCATCAAACGGGCCAGCACCGTGTTGGTGGCAATCGCCTCTTTTCCTCCCCGGAGGATGCAGGCATTGCCGGACTTCAGGCAAAGGGCCGCCGCATCCACTGTCACATTGGGGCGGGACTCATAGATAATACCGATGACCCCCATGGGGACCCGCACCTTCTGAATCTCCAGGCCATTGGGACGGATGGAGCCATCCAAAATTTCCCCCACCGGGTCGGGAAGAGCCGCTACTTCCAGCACACTGGCGGCAATGCCCTCCAGCCGCTCCTTCGTCAGGCGAAGACGGTCCAGCATCACTGTGCGGATGCCGTTTTCCTTCCCGTTGGCAAGATCCTGCTCGTTGGCCGCCAAAATCTCCTCCTGGCAGGCAAGCAGATCTTCCGCAATCTGTCGCAGCGCCCGATCCTTGGAAACGGCTCCGGTAATCATCATCTGTCTGGAGGCGGCTTTTGCCCGCGTTCCCAACAGCTTCATTTTTTCCCTGGCATCCATCTGACGCACTCCCTTTCTGTTCAGCGAACGGAAACCGGCCTGGCGGCAAAGTGAGTCCCCACCTGCTTGCCATCCAAAAGATCATAAAGGCCTTCCGGATTTTTGCCGTTGATGATGTACATATCCGCTCCCGCCTCGGTGGCGATCCGCGCCGCCTGAAGTTTGGTAATCATGCCGCCGGTACCCAAGGCGCTGCCTGCGCCTCCTGCCGTTTCCATCAGCTGATCGTCCACCTGGGCAACCTCCTGCACCAAAGTGGCGCTGGGATCCTGCGCGGGATTTGCAGTATACAATCCGTCAATATCAGTCAGAAGCACCAGGCTGTCAGCAGCGATAAACCGGGCCACATAGGCGGAAAGGGTGTCATTATCTCCGAAACGGATTTCGTCGGTGGCCACGGTGTCGTTCTCATTGACGACCGGAATCGCTCCCATCCTCAGCAGCGCTTCAAAGGTGTTGTGGACATTTTCCTCTCCATCCTCTTTGGAGAGGGAATACCGGGTCAACAGCACCTGAGCCACTGTATGATTGTATTCCGAAAAATATTTGTCATACAGATACATCAGCTCACATTGGCCCACCGCCGCTGCCGCTTGTTTGCCGGGAATATCTGATGGTCTGGCAGACAGCCCCAGCTTTCCCACTCCCACGCCGATGGCTCCCGAAGTAACCAGCACCAGCTCCAGTCCCTGGTTCTTCAGATCCGCCAGCACCTTCACCAACCGCTCCATCAGCCGAATGTTGATATGTCCTGTTTTATGGGTCAACGTGGAGGTTCCCACCTTGACCACCACCCGATGGGCATTTTGAAATTCCATAGCCACAGCTTCCTTTGCTTGAAGATCATTGTCCGCCTCAAAGGCAGAATATCGCCGGAGAAACAGGCATCCCCCTTATTCCTCCTCCATGGGCTCTGCCACTTCCCGCTTCACCAGCAGTTTTGTGATCCGCTGATCGTCCATCTCCCTGACGGTGACGGTCAATCCGGCGTAAGTAAAGCTCTCCCCTACCTGGGGAATATGTTCCAGCTGTTCCAAGGCCCAGCCGTTCATGGTGTTGTAGCTGCTCTCAAAGCCCTTTGGCGCATAACCAATCTCATCAAAGAACTCATGGATATTCATGTCGCCGCTGACCAGGTAGGTATTATCTCCCAGGTTGGTCAGCTCCGTGACCACCTCGTCGTCTTCATCCCAGATCTCTCCCACCAGCTCCTCCAGAAGATCCTCCATGGTGACGATACCCAGGGTGCCGCCATAGTCGTCGATGACCACCGCCAGGTGACTCTTTTTCTTCTGAAACTCACCCAGCAATTTGGAAATCTTCATGGTCCGGTGAATAAACATCACCTCGGTCATCAGGCTGCGCAGATCCGGCTTTTTCCCCTGGATGATCTCCTCCAGAATGTCCCGGGACTGAACCAAGCCGATAATATTATCAATGGTCTCCTCATAAACGGGAATTCTGGAATAGCGTTCGGTGGTGATGACGCGCAGAATTTCCTCCTGGCTGTCCTCAATATCAAAGGCCACCAGATTCACCCGGGGAGTAAGGATCTCCTGAACGGTGGTTTCATCAAATTTCAGGGCAGACTGAACCAGATCCTTTTCCTGGCTTTCCAGCACGCCCTCCTGCTCAATGGTGTTGAGCATATACAACAGTTCCTGCTCGGTGATGGTAGGCTGCTTTCCGCTGGCGTCCCCCTTGCTGAACAGCCCCCGGAGCTTGATGAAAATAAAGCTGATGGGGGTGAAAAGTTTCATCAGAAAATGCAGAACAGGGGCGGAAAACAGCACTACCACTTCGCTGTTCTCCTTGGCCAGGCTTTTCGGCATAATCTCGCCGAAGGTCAGAATCAAAATAGTGGCCACACCGGTGGCAATTGCCACGCCGCTGCTGCCGAAATAGGTGGTGGCAATCACCGTAACCAGAGAGGAAATGGCGATATTCACCAGGTTGTTGCCAATAAGGATGGTGGAAAGCATCTTATCAAACTCAGCCGCGATCTTTGTTGCGGTGCGGGCCTTCTGATTGCCTTCCTCCGCCATATTTTTCAGGCGCAGGAGGTTCACCGAGGAAAAAGCCGTCTCACTGGCGGAGAAAAAGGCGGAAGCCGCCAACAAAAGGATCACAATAACGATTGTTGATAAGTCCATACTGCCCAAGAAAAAACCAACTCCACTTTCAATTAAATTTTATTTCAGCGGCTGACTGCCGCCCAATGACAAGCAAAAATTTTCAGGCGTTATTATACATTGTACCAGAATCCCGGCAAACTCACAAGTTCCGGGGCGAAATATTCGCTGTTTATTCATTCTTCCCGCCAATTCATCCCTTTTTTAAGGGAAAAATCAGCCTATGACAGCAAAGAGAACGTCTCCGACCCTGAACCCAGAGCCTGAGACGTTCCTCTTTCGCTTTCCTTGTTCCGTTTTGATCCCCGGAGGGAAAGGCGTCGGCCGTCTCGCCGGCGTCCATGTTACTGATTACTGATGCTTTCTGGCCTCCATGGCGGCAATGGCATCCTTGCGGGAGAGGTTGATACGGCCCTGCTGGTCGATTTCGCTGACCATCACCAGGATCTCATCGCCTACGGCGACCACATCTTCCACCTTCTCCACGCGCTTGCTGTCCAGCTTGGAGATGTGAACCAGGCCCTCTTTACCGGGAGCGATCTCCACAAAGGCGCCGAAGGTCATCAGGCGGGTGACAACGCCCTTGTAGATGGCGCCCACCTCAGGATCGTTGACAATGGTCTCGATCACAGTAACCGCCCGGCGGGCATTGTCCATATCAATGGCGGAGACGAACACATGGCCGTCGTCCTCAATGTCAATCTTCACATCGCACTCGGCGCAGATCTTCTGAATCACCTTGCCGCCGGAACCGATGACCTCCCGGATCTTGTCGGGATCGATGGTCATGGTGAGCATTTTGGGAGCGTACTTGGACAGCTCAGGACGAACCTCGGGGATGGCCTTGAGCATGATTTCATCCAGGATATAGTCTCTGGCCTTATGGGTCTTGGCGAAGGCCTCCTTGATGATCTCAGGGGTCAGACCGTCGATCTTCAGGTCCATCTGGATGGCGGTGATACCCTTGTGCGTGCCGCCCACCTTGAAGTCCATATCGCCGAAGAAGTCCTCCAGGCCCTGAATGTCCACCATGGTCATCCAGCGGTCCCCTTCGGTAATCAAACCGCAGGAGATGCCAGCCACAGGAGCCTTGATGGGCACACCGGCATCCATCAGCGCCAGAGTGGAGCCACAGATGGAGCCCTGAGAGGTGGAGCCGTTGGAGGAAAGCACCTCGGAAACCATGCGGATGGCATAGGGGAACTCCTCGACGGAAGGAATCACAGGCTCCAGCGCGCGCTCCGCCAGCGCGCCGTGACCGATTTCGCGGCGGCCAGGGCCTCTGCTGGGACGGGTTTCACCCACCGAGTAGGAGGGGAAATTGTACTGGTGCATATAACGCTTGCTGGTCTCGCCGTCGATACCGTCCAGCATCTGAGCCTCCCGAATGGTGCCCAAAGTGGCGATGGTCAGCACCTGGGTCTGGCCACGGGTGAACATACCGCTGCCATGTACCCGGGGAATAAGACCCACTTCGGCAGCCAGAGGACGGATCTCATCCATTCCTCTGCCATCCACACGCTTCTGCTCATCCAGCAGCCAGCGGCGGACGATATATTTTTGCAGCTTGTAGATGCACTCGTCGATCATGGGGATCTGCTCAGGATGGGTCTCATCAAATTTCTCATGGATGTCCGCCACAATGGGAGCCAGGCGGGCCTCCCGGACATTCTTGTCGTTGGTGTCCAGAGCCTCCTTGACGCGATCCTCAGCAAACTCCTTGATGGCCGCGAACAGGTCGGGATCCACCTCCTGGGAGGGGAACTGGAACTTGGGCTTGCCAATCTCAGCCTGAACGTCCTTGATGAACAGCACCATCTTCTTGGCTTCCTCAAAGCCCTTCATGATGGCCTCCAACATGGTGTCATCGTCCACCTCGTTGGCTCCCGCCTCGATCATGCACACCTTCTTCTCAGTGGCGGCCACAGTCAGGTTCAGGTCGCTCTTGGCCCGCTGCTCGGCGTTGGGGCAGAGGATGATCTCGCCATCCACCAGGCCCACATTGATGCCGGCGATAGGTCCGTTCCAGGGAATATCAGAGATGGACAGGGCAAAGGAAGCGCCCAGCATACCGGCGATCTCCGGCAGGCAGTCGGGGTCCACAGACAGAACAGTCATCACCACCGACACATCGTTTCTCATGTCCTTGGGGAACAGAGGACGGATGGGGCGGTCCACCAAACGGGAGCAAAGAATGGCCTTGTCAGTGGGACGGCCCTCTCTCTTGAGGAAGGAGCCGGGGATCTTGCCCACAGAGTAAAGTTTCTCCTCAAAGTCTACCGACAGGGGCAGAAAATCAATGCCGTCCCGGGGTTTGGCGGAAGCGGTGGCGTTGACCAGCACTGTGGTCTCCCCATACCGCACCAGCACCGAACCGCTGGCCAGGCAGCACATTTTTCCGGTTTCAAAGGAAATCTTCTTCCCTGCGAACTCGGTTTCAAACACTCGGAAATTTTCAAACATAACAGTTTCCTCCAGTCTCACTTGGGGCTGATTACCGCAGCCTCCGGTTTTCCGGCGGATACCGCTGTGTTAAGCAATTAATCCAGCTCCTGTTGTCCCCAACAGGCCCTCGATTCACTGCTGAACACCGAAGTATTCCGCCGGTGAACGTCCACAACAAAGGCAGGGCCCCCTGTTAACGGCCGCCCCGATTCCCCTGAAAAGCAGGTCCGCATTATGCAGGCAGAAGGCAGGCAGGAACATCCCCCACCTGCCTTCCGGCCAAAAATTGTTTACTTCCGCAGGCCCAGCTTGGCGACAATGGCACGATACCGCTCAATATCCTTCTTCTGGAGGTAGTTGAGCAGGTTTCTTCTGTGACCAACCATCTTCAGCAGACCGCGGCGGGAATGATGGTCCTTCTTATGAACCTTCAGATGCTCGGTCAGCTCGTTGATGCGGGCAGAGAGAACGGCAATCTGCACCTCGGGGGAACCGGTGTCACCCTCATGGGTGGCATACTTGGTAATGATTTCGGTTTTGGTTTCTTTTGCGATCATTTTTTTCACCTCATCTGATATTTCGCCGGCATCCAAGCGGAAGGCGGGTGAAAATCCTTGTCAACAAGGCTTTTTTCCTCCAGCTGAGAAGCGGTCGATGGCGTAAACTGAACAGTGCAGTCCACAATGCAGTATTATAACACAGTCAAATCCCAATGTAAAGAGCTGCCGTGGAAAGGAGCGGGAAAACTTTTACACACCGTAGGGTACCAGCTGTCCCGTTGTCCCATCCTTGAGGAAAATCTGAGAATCGCTCAAGCGGACATAGTAAGGACCATAGAGCTTTTCGCTTCCCTCATCTCCGGCGATCACTTCCACCGGATAATAATCCTTGCCGTCAATGGTTTCCATCTCCAGAACATTGATGGTGACAGGGGTATCATAGGTGATCTCAGGGTTATTGGAAATTACGCCCTGACCAAAAATCTGATTCATGGCATCCGTCTCATTCTCTGTCCGGGGGTGACGGATGGCGTGGTCAATGACAGCCGCCACAACGATAACCGCCACAATGACTGCCACAATAATCAACGTCTTTTTCAGCTTGGCCTTGGAGGAAGCCGATGAACCTTTTGCTTCGGTGCGCCTAAACTGCATGGAATGATTCTTTTTGTTCTTCATGACAGATGCTCCTTTATATATTTCTGGAATAGGGACGAACCTTTATCGGTTCGCCGGCAGAATCCGCTCCACATTGTGAATATCCCGCTGAATCTGCTCCGACAGCTGGGAAGCCGAGGAAAACCTGGTCTCTGGCCGGAGAAAATGGATCAGGGATACGCCAATGGTTTTGCCATACAAATCGCCGCTGAAATCCAATAGATAGGTCTCGCAGGTGAGATTGTGGTCCTTCATGGTGGGTTTGACCCCAACGTTTGTCACCCCACGATATTTGCGTCCCTCCACTGTCACCTCCGAGGCGTACACACCATAGCGGGGAACCGTGAAGCCATCGGGAAACGACTGATTGACGGTGGGGCAGGCAACCGTCCTTCCCCACTGCTTTCCATGGACCACCGGAGCTTCCAGGGTAAAGGGCGCGCCCAACATCCGGTTGGCCAGCTCCACCTTTCCATCCCGAAGGGCCTGGCGGATTCTGGTGGAGGAAACCATCTCCCCATCCATCATCACCGGCGGGACTACCACCAAACGCACCCCCGCCTGACGGCACATCTCCTGCAGCTGAGGGACGCCGGCGGCGGCAAAATGACCAAAATGATAGTTTTCCCCGCAGGTGAGAACCTTTGCCCGCAAAATATCCACCAAAAGATGGTAAAAAAAGTCCTCAGGGGACAGATCCTTAAAGCTGCTGAACAGCGGGCAGACCACCTCGTCCGCTCCCATCGCCTCCAGCACCCGGTCCTTCTGCTCCTCTGTTTGCAGAAGGGTCAGGGCATTTTTAGACGCGGGCTTGTCCCCTGCCGGATCGAAGGTAAACACCCGGGAATCCAATCCGCCTTTTTTCCCTGCCTCCACCGCCGCCTGAATCACAGCCCGATGGCCCAAATGGACTCCGTCAAAAAAGCCCAGGGCAATCGCCGCTTCCCGCTGACGCCGCAGGGTAATATCTTGTGAACGTATCAAAGGTAGACCTCCCCGCCTCTCTGTTCAGATCCGCTTCCAAACAAAAGCGGTCCGAAGCCTTCTTCCGTTGGAATGGGATCCCGCTGTCTGAAACCAGGATCCCGTTGTCATCGGCTTGAAAACACTATTCATTCTGCTCCAGCACAAATAACTTGACAATAATCAGCTCTTCCGCCTGTCGGTCAATCCGCGCCAGGCCCAAAAAGCGCCCATCCGCCATCACCCGCACGGTATCCCCCCGGGCGGGACAGCGGATACGCTTGGTATCCAAACGAACCCCATTGAGGAACATTCCCGCCTGCTTAGGGGAGAGATAAATCCGGGGATAGGCGGTAAAAGCGCTTTCCACCGGCAGTATCACTTCATCCAAACGTCCCTCGTCCGCCAGCTGCTGCAGCTGGTCCAGCGTATGGCAGCACTGAATGCCATAACCCAGGGTCTCGGTGCGCCGCAATGCTGACAGAGCCGCTCCGCAGCCCAGTGCCTGTCCAATATCATGGCAAATGGTCCGCACATAGGTGCCCTTGGAACAGCGAACGTCCACTACGCCCACCTGACGGGCCTCGTCAAAGTCCAGCAGCTCCAGGGAATGGATCATGACATCCCGCAGGGGGCGCTCCACCTCCCTGCCCTGCCGGGCCAGGTTATACAGCCGTTGTCCATCCACCCAGACGGCGGAAAACATGGGAGGCAGCTGCTTTTGCTCCCCCCGCATGGGAATGAGAGCCTGCTCCAGCTGGTCCCTGGTGACATGGGCGGGGAATCTCTCCAGGACAGCGCCGGAAAGATCCTGGCTGTCGGTGACCACCCCCAGCTGAAAGGTGGCGGTATAACGCTTTTCCTGCACCGGCATCAGGGACATCGCCTTGGCCGCACGCCCAAAAAAGAGCGGCAGCACGCCGGTGGCCATGGGATCCAACGTTCCGCCGTGGCCGATTTTCCGACATTTGGTAATCCCCCGCGCCTTGGCAACTACATCAAAGGAGGTAAAGCCCTCCGGTTTATCAATGCAAATAATTCCGTCGGTCATGGAGCCTCCCGTCATTCGTCCATCTCCGGCTGCTTTCCGGGAAAGGCCTGACGGCCAATCTCCCGCAGCAGCAGCTCCCGGGCACGATCCGGGCCTCCTTCAATGGTACAGCCGGCAGCCCGAATGTGTCCCCCGCCCCCAAAAGCGGCACAAATCGCGCAGGCATCCGCTTCCGGGGTGGTTCGCAGGGAGATCCGGCAGCAATCTTCCTGCTCCCGGATGGTCACCCCTACCCAAACCCCTTCAATCTTCCGGGGGATGGAAGAAAGGCCCTCCAGCTCGTCGTCATTCACTCCGAAACGCTTCTTCAGCTCCTGGCTGATCAGCATTACAGCGCAATGGCCTTCGTAATAATATTCCAAACTCCCCAGCACCTGGGCTTCCAGCGCCACCCGGCTGGGCTTCTTGGATTCAAAAAGGCGGCGGTTGGCATCAGCCACAGGGGCTCCCAGTTCCAGTACTTCCGCGGCAATCCGCAGGCTGGCGGGAGTGGTATTGGAAAAACAAAAGCAGCCGGTATCGGTAGCCAAGCCGGTATAAATACACAGAGCTGGATGAACTGTCAAAGGGACTTCCATGGCTTTAAAAAGCCGATAGATCAGCTCTGCCGCCGCAGCGGCGCCGCCATCCAGATACAGCTGACGGGCATAGCGGCTGTTGGAGCTGTGATGGTCGATACACAGATCCACCTTTTCCCCATATTCCTCCTGAAGATCTCCCAACAAAGGAACGCTGGCTACATCCACCGCCACAACAAAATCTTCCTCAAACTCTTCCGGCTCCCGATAATTCTCTTCCAGGAACTGAAACAATTCCGGAAGAGGATCGCTGCACCGGATCCGAACTTTTTTGCCCAGCTCGGTCAGGGCGTCATATAAGGCCAAAGCGCTGCCGGTGGTATCTCCATCCGGCTTGCGGTGACAAAGGATGGTGATGTGATTTCCTCCCCGCAGTTGCTCAGCGGCCTGTTCCAATGTGATTTCCATGTTTCACCGTACTTTCTCGGAAAAGAGGAGCCTCCTCTGCAGCTTCGCCGGCCTTCGGGACCTCTGTCAGGCTCCGTTTGGGAACCGGCTGTACCACAACAGCCTTTTACTGCTGTGTATGCAGCTCGTGGAGCTTCCGGGCGATGTCCGCGCTGTGTTCGATGGAATCGTCGGCAATAAACTTCAGCTCCGGGCTGCGGCGCATCTCCAGACGCATCCCCAGCTCCCGCCGGACGAATCCCGCAGCGCTGGTGAGCCCCTGGACAGATTCCTTTGTCCGCTCCATCCCCCCCAGAGAGCTGACGTAGATCTTGCAATAAGACTGATCCCGGGCCAGATCCACCTTGACGATGGAAAGCATGGAATCAATCCGGGGATCCTTGAGGGATCGGAAAATATCGGTCAGCTCCCGGCGAATATCCTCATTCAGACGCTGGGTTTTGAAATTGGCCATAAAAAAGCCTCCTTTGGGAGCGGCCCGGGACCGGGAAAGGCCCGCGCCTCCCCCGTCCCCCTTGGGCAGATTACTCCTTGATCTCCTGTTTCTCGTAAGCCTCGAAGATGTCGCCCACCTTCAGGTCGGTGGTGCGCTCCAGGGTGATACCGCACTCATAACCGGAGGCTACCTCCTTGACCTCGTCCTTAAAGCGCTTGAGGCTGGCCAGCTTGACGTCGCACATGATAATGCCGTCCCGCACCAGGCGGATGCTGGCGCCCCGGGAAATCTTGCCCTCCAGCACATAGCAGCCGGCCACCTTGCCCACGCCGGTGATATTGTAGACCTGACGCACCTCGGCGCGGCCCAGATCCACATCCTTGAACTTGGGAGCCAGCATACCTTTCATGGCGGACTCCATCTCCTCGATGGCATCATAGATAATCCGATACAGCCGAATGTCCACACCGGCCCGCTCGGCGTTTTCCTTGGCGATGGGATCGGGACGGACATTGAATCCGACGATGATCGCTCCGGAGGCCTCCGCCAGCATCACATCCGATTCGCTGACAGCGCCCACGGCGCCATGGATGACCCGCACCCGCACCTCGTCGTTGGACAGCTTCTCCAGAGACTGGGTCACAGCCTCCACAGAACCCTGGACATCCGCCTTGACGATGATGGGCAGCTCCTTCATCTCACCCTCGGAGATCTGGTCGAAGAGATTATCCAAGGTCACCTTCTGGTAGGACTTGAACATCTCCTCCTTGGCTTCCATCCGGCGCTTCTCCACCAGCTCTCTGGCCAGACGCTCATCCTCAACGGCGTTGAAGATGTCTCCGGCAGAGGGGACATCCGCCAGGCCGGTGATCTCCACAGGGGTGGACGGCAGCGCTTCGCTGACCCGCTGTCCCTTATCGTTCATCATCACCCGGACACGGCCCACAGCGGTGCCGGCGATGATGACATCCCCCTCATGGAGGGTACCGTTCTGCACCAGCACGGTGGCAACAGGACCGCGGCCCTTATCCAGCTTGGCTTCGATGACAGTACCTTTGGCCATCCGGTTGGGATTGGCTTTCAGTTCCTTCAGATCGGCCACCAGCTGGATGGTCTCCAACAGGTTGTCGATGCCGGTGCGGGCCTTGGCGGAAACGGGAACGCAGATGACGTCGCCGCCCCATTCCTCCGGCACCAGACCATGCTCGGTCAGCTGCTGCTTCACCTTATCGGGATTGGCATGGGGTTTATCCATCTTGTTGATAGCGACAATAATATCCACATTGGCGGCTTTGGCGTGGTTGATGGCTTCAATGGTCTGAGGCATGATGCCGTCGTCCGCCGCCACCACCAGCACGGCGATGTCGGTGGCCTGCGCGCCGCGGGCCCGCATCGCGGTGAACGCCGCGTGGCCAGGGGTGTCCAGGAAGGTGATGGGATGACCGTTAATCTGCACCTGATAGGCGCCGATATGCTGGGTAATGCCTCCAGCCTCTCCTTCCACCACATGGGCGTTGCGGATGGCGTCCAGCAAAGAGGTCTTGCCGTGGTCCACGTGGCCCATGACCACCACCACGGGAGGACGTGGCGTGGTATCGCTCTCGGTATCCTCCTGCTCAAAGAGGCGGTCCTCAATAGTGACCACCACTTCCTTGGAAACCTTGGCGCCGATGTCCATGGCCACCAGGGCGGCGGTGTCATAATCAATAATATCACTGATGGAAGCCATGACGCCAAGAGGCATCAGGCGCTTGATAATCTCGCTGGCCTGAACCTTCAGCAGCGCAGCCAGGTCGCCCACCGAAATCTCCTCCGGCAGGGTAACCTCCAGGCGCTGACGGCGCTGGCGCTCCATCTCCAAACGGCGCATCTTCTCTTCCTCCCGCTCCTTGCGGCTCATGAAGGCCTTGCCCTTCTTGGCGGAGCGCTGGTTGAGCTTCTGTTTCTTGAGGCCGGTGTCCCGGGGAGCAGTGGCGGGAGCGATATTCTCGTACCGCTCATTGTACTTATCCAGGTTCACCTCAGAAGAACGCATATCCACCACTACAGGCGCGGAGGGAGCTGTGGTGCTGTGAGCGGGGCGCTCCGCCTTGGGGGCCTTCTTCTTAGGCTGCTGCATCTTGATCTCCACCGGCTTGCTGTCGTCAAACACCGGAGGAGCGGGCATGGGCTTGGGAGGAGTGGGCTGAGCGCTCCGGGAACCGCCAAAGGTCCGCTGACCGCCCTGATTGTTCCGGTCAAAGGAACGCGGACCGCCCTGGTTGTTCCGGTCAAAGGAGCGCTGACCGCCCTGGGCATTGTTCCGGTCAAAGGAGCGCTGGCCACCCTGGGCATTGTTCCGGTCAAAGGAGCGCTGGCCACCCTGGGCATTGTTCCGGTCAAAGGAGCGCTGGCCGCCCTGGGCATTGTTCCGGTCAAAGGAACGCGGACCGCCCTGGTTGTTCCGGTCAAAGGAGCGCTGGCCGCCCTGATTGTTCCGGTCAAAGGGGCGCTGGCCACCCTGGGCGGATCTTTCCTGCCCCGGCGCTTTGGGCGCCTCAGGAGCCTTGGGGGCTTCCGCAGCCTTGGGAGCCTCGGGGGCTGCCTTGGGGGCTTCCGCAGCCTTGGGAGCCTCGGGGGCCGCCTTGGGGGCTTCCACAGTCTTGGGAGCCTCAGGGGCCGCCTTGGGGGCTTCCGCAACCTTGGGAGCCTCGGGGGCCGCCTTGGGAGCTTCCGCAACCTTGGGAGCCTCGGAGGCCGCCTTGGGGGCAGGATGTTTCATCTTGAAATAGCTGTCCAGATCAGAGGAAGCCTTGTGCTGAGTGTAATGCTCAAAAACATAATCCAGCTCCTCCTTGTTCAGGACCGTCATGCTTTTTTTTGCTTCTCCGGGGAAGCGCTTCTCCAGCATGGAAATAATGTCCTTGGTGGCAGCGCCCAGATCCCGGGCCACTTCACTTACTCTGTATTTTTCAATCATATTACTCCTCCTCATGTTCCGCCGTTATCCGTTTCAGCACGGCCTTTGCCAGCCCCTCGTCCATCACTGCCAACACGCCTGTCGGCTTGGGACAAAAAAGGGAAAAATCATACATGGTCAGTTCGGTTCTGACACAGGGGGGAGGCTGCTCCTCCCTGGCCGCGACCCGGTCCATGGAAATCCGGGTCTTTTCCGAAAGATCCGCCGCATAGAGGATCAGACGGGCCTCTCCTGTTGCAATAGCTTCCTTCACCGCGTCAAAGCCGAAAATCAATTTCCCCGCTTTGCGGCAGATGGAAAGCATCCCAAGCGCTGGATTATTCGTCACCTTTTTCCATTTCCTCCTCTAACCTGTCATAGACCTCGTCGGGGATTTGGCATTCAAATGCACGTTCAAAGCGTTTGGTCTTTCTTGCTTTTTTGAGGCACTCCACACTTTTGCAGACGTAGGCTCCCCGGCCAGACTTTTTCCCCGTCAAATCCACGGAAATATAGCCCTCCTTGGAGCGCACCACACGGACCAGCTCCTTTTTGGGAAAATGCTCGCCGCAGCCAGTACACATCCGCATCGGTATTTTTTTATTCTGCATCCTTATCCTCCAATGTCAGCAAATGTATTGAAAAGCCGTACCGGTGGAAACAGAAGGGGGATCCGGAACGGCTGACTACAGACTCACTGGTCCGCCTCTTCGGCCTTGGCCGCAGCGGTGGAATGATGATCCTCCTCATCCTCGCCGTAGAAACCGCTCTCAGGGCGAATATCAATCTTCCAGCCGGTGAGTTTCGCTGCCAGACGGGCGTTCTGTCCCTTATTGCCGATGGCCAGGCTCAACTGATGATCCGGCACTGTCACCCTGCAGCTCTTGAGGGCCTCATCCACAATCTCCACCGCCAGCACATTGGCCGGAGAAAGAGCCGCGGAGATGAACTCGGCAGGGTCCTCGCTGTACTTGATGACGTCGATCTTCTCGCCGCCCAGCTCTTCCACGATGCTGGAAACACGGGAGCCCTTGGGGCCAATGCAGGCGCCCACAGGATCCACATTCTCGTCCCGGCTGTACACCGCCAGCTTGCTGCGGCTGCCCGCCTCTCTGGAAATGGCCCGGATCTCCACCACGCCGTCGTAAATCTCCGGCACCTGCATCTCAAACAGACGCTTCACCAGACCGGGATGGGTCCGGGAAATCATCAGGCGGGGACCTTTTTCGCCGTTTTGGACGTCCACCACATAAACCCGAACCTTCTGGCCATCCCGCAGCTCCTCGGTGGGCACCTGCTCGCTCTTGGGCAGCAAGGCTTCGGAATTGCCGATCTCCAGGGTGACGCTGCCCCGTTTGGGATCGGATTTCAGGACGGTGGCGGTGACAATGTCATGCTGCCGGCTCTGATATTCCTTCAGCAGCAATCCCTTTTCCGCCTCCCGGATGCCCTGCCGGATGACGTGCTTGGCAGACTGGGCGGCAATACGGCCAAACTTCTTGGGCTCCAGGGGGATTTCAATGACGTCTCCCACCTTGGCCATCTTATTGTATTTTTGCGCTTCCGCCAGAACGATTTCGGTGTAGGGATCCTCGATCTCCTCCACCACCGTCTTGCGCATGGCCACATAGAACTTCTTGGTGGCGGGGTCGATCTCCACAATATTGTCTTCGCTGCCCGCCGGGTCTTTTTTGACCGCGATGCCAATGGCCACCTTGATCTTTTCCACCAGATACTCCGCCGGGATGCCCTTTTCCTTCTCCATCAGATACAGGGCGTCAAAAAACTCCTGGTTCATTTCCTTTTTCTCCTTACTGTCATGGTCTCCGTAATTGCGTATTTCATTGTTCACTGATAAAATAACAGGATGTTCCTTTTGTGCAAAATCATACGGACCGGAAGGTCAGAATTCAAAATACTGCCGGACATAGGCCGTTTCCGATCTGTGGAAGGTCATCTCCAGATCCTCCTCCAGCAGCAGGGTGATCTCCCCGTCCCGGTAACCGGTGAGGACGCCCACAAAGTCCCGCACACCTTCTACCGGGCGAATCAGCCGCACCGTCAGCAATTGACCCATCAGAGCCTCATAATGCCAATCCCGGGTCAGCTCCCGCTCCACACCAGGGGAGGAAACCTCCAGGGTGTAGCTTTGCTGGATGGGATCCGCCGCGTCCAGTCGTTCTTCCACCGCCCGGCTGAACTCCTCACATTCGTTGATGTTGATGCCGCCCTCTTTATCCACCAGATACCGCAGCACCCAGACGCTTCCCTCCTTCGCGAAGGTGACGTCCCACAGCGTCAGCCCCATCTGATTGAGTACCGGCTCCGCCAACTCTCCAGCAATCTGAACCGTACTTTTCTTTCCTTCCGCCAAAATTCTTTTCCCTCCTGTTTTGTTCCTGAGGCAGCTTTTTTCCCTGCAAAAAAGTAAAAAACCCCATACATAAAGGAAAGAGCGGGTGGCCCCACTCTTTTAACTAAACTCCTATACTGTTATGTATACTATCATATTTTCCTCATAGATGCAAGACTTTTCGCAAAAAATCCCGGATCTTTCCTGCTTTGATCCAGTTTTCATCCCTTTTGGGGTCACAAAATTCCGGAATCGCTCAACTTCCTTCTCTTTTCCCTGCCTGAGACCGAACCTGTTCAGCCTCCATGGCGCCAACCGAAGAAAACTTCTGCTGCCTTTTCTTTTTATCCGCCGGTATGGTACAATAAGCCCGGAAGGAAAACGGAGCGTTTTCCTTGGCCGTCCTTCCCGCCGGATCAAAGGCGGAGGACTTGAACCAAAAAAATCCCGCGGGACTCTGTAGCAGGTCCCAAATACAGGAGGAAGATCCATGAAAAAGGTTGCTGTTGCCGCGATTCAGATGGCCTGCTCCCCATCCCGGGAAGAGAATCTGGACCGGGCGGAAAAACTGGCGCGCCAAGCCGCCGCTCAGGGAGGGCAGATCATCCTGCTGCCGGAACTGTTTGAAGGTCCCTACTTTTGCCAGGAGCGGAATTATCGCTCCTATGACCTGGCGCTGCCGGCGGAGGAAAATCCCGCGGTGAAACGGATGATGTCTCTGACCCGGGAGCTGGGCGTGACGATACCGGTGAGCTTTTATGAGCGGCAGGGCAACCAGCTGTTCAATTCCGTGGCGATGGTGGATCACGGGACCCTGCTGGGCATCTATCGCAAAACTCACATCCCGGACGATCACTATTATCAGGAAAAATTCTATTTCTCCCCTGGGAACACCGGATTTCAGGTGTGGCAAACCCCCTTTGGACGGGTGGGAGTAGGCATTTGCTGGGACCAGTGGTTTCCGGAAACAGCCCGGTGTCTGGCGCTGATGGGAGCGGAAATCCTGCTGTTCCCCACTGCCATTGGCAGCGAACCCATCCTGCAGCGGGACAGTATGCCTCATTGGCGCCGGGTTATGCAGGGCCATGCCGCCGCCAATATTCTCCCGGTTGTGGCTGCCAACCGTGTCGGGCTGGAGGAAATCTTCCCCACGGCGGACAACGGAGGCCAGGCATCCCAGCTGCTGTTTTATGGCTCCTCCTTTATCACCGATCCCACAGGGGAAGTGATCGCCGCCGCCTCCCGGGACCAGGAGGAGATTCTGCTGGCCACCCTGGATCTGGATGCCGCCGCCCGCCTCCGGCTGGACTGGGGACTCTACCGGGATCGCCGCCCCCACTGCTATCGCCCCATCACAGCCGGCTGAACCGTCTTCAGCGGCTTTGCAATTTTATTCTCCCAACAGCACCTGACGCAGCTGTGCCACAGTTGCAACGATGATTTCCGCTCCCGCTTCTTCCAATTCCCCCGGCTGGGCATATCCATACGCCACGCCGATCTGGTGAAGCCCCAGGCGCTTTCCTCCCAGAATGTCGAATTTCCGGTCTCCGATCATGGCGGTGGTTTTCCGATCCTCCGGCCTCTCCAACAGCTGCGCCAGGGCTTCCTTCACCACTTCCTCCTTTTCCACCCGGGCCCCGGACAGCTCGCTGCCCACCACCACCTGGAAATAGGTCCTGATTCCGAAATGATCCAGAATCTTCTCCACAAAAACTGTGGGTTTGCTGGAGGCGATGGCCAAAAGAATCCCTGCTTCTTTCAAATCCCGCAGCAGCAGATCCATGCCTGGATACAACTCATTTTCATACAAACCCACCGCGGAAAACCTCTCCCGATACTTCTCCACCGCCCTCTGGGCCTGTTCCTCCCCGAAACCGTAAAAGTCCATAAAGCTGTTTTTCAGCGGGGGGCCAATGAAGGGTTCCAACCGATCCAGGTCTGTTTCGTGGATACCAAAACTGTCCAGGGCGTACTGAACGCAGGTGGTAATGCCGATCTTGGGATCGGTGATGGTGCCATCCAGATCAAAAAGCAGATGGGAATAGCGCATAAAAAACTCCTTCCTCTCCCATGGGAATTCTTTTTCCTGCGTCCACCCCTTCGGGATGGGTCCGCAGCTTTTTCTTTCAAACGCAGGCAAAAACAGCCGCCTCCGTCTCCTCTTCCCGGAGGGAACGGGCGGTTGTTTTTCTTTTGCCGGGGGGCAAAGAAGGTTACAAAAGCTCCTCCATCGCTACCCCAAAGGCTTCCAGCCGGCATCCCAGCGCCGAAACCGGGTGGTCATTGTGGTTCAGCAAAAATCGCACCTTTCTGCCTTCCCGCCGGCGTGTGACCACCTCTACCCCCTCCGGCGTTTCCAGAGGCGTCAACCCTTTAAAAGCCATTGCCTCTTTCAGTACCCCTTCCAGCAGCTGACGGTCCAGGGAGGTGCCCAGATAATAAGCCCGGCCCCCGCCCCATTGGTTCACCGTGACAGCGGCATAATCCCGGTAAAAAGGATCGTCATACCAATAAAGGGGCTGCGCTTCCGCCGGTTTGAGCATATCCCGGAATACTCCTCCGGTCCCTGCCCGTCCCTCTTTGGCGCGCAGGGGAATGCTGCGGTATTCCTGAACGCTTTCGGTTCCTTCCACCGTGATCCCCAGCAGATCGCCGCAGTCCACCGGCAAGGTCTTTCCAAACACCAGGTTGTTATCCCGATCCTTCACCGAAGTGCGGTAGGTGACCACGGCGCAGCCTCCCGCCGCCACATAATCCTTCAAACGCGCCAGAAACTTCTGGTCGGTAACGATCATGTTGGGCACTACCACCACCTTGTAGCCGGAAAAATCTTCCCCGGCGGGAATCACATCCACCATCTGATTGCTCCGGAAAAAGGCTCCATGAATCTCTTTCATCTCCCGCTGGCAATCCAGCAGCAGGCTTTGCCGCTGAATCCGGAAGGAAGCAAGGGAATCAAAATCATAGAGGATACAGACATCGCTGTCCACCGGCGTGGAAAGGACATCTTCGTAAGCCGTGACCTCCCGGAAAAAACGCTGCGCTTCAAAAAAACGCTGCCGGGGAATATTGTCCGGATCCAGCAAACCGTAGCAGAACTGTTCTGCTCCCGTCAGCGCTCCCCGATAGCGGAAATATAATAGCCCCTCGCAGCCTCTGACCATACCCTGCCAGCTCCACAGCCGTCCCTGCCCCGGACGGGGCAGATAGCCGGTAATGTCATGACCCTGAGCGCCCATGATGGCCTCGGTAATGAGAAAATTTTCCCGCCGCAGGCCCCGGATATAGTCCAGGCCAAAGGCGATTTCGCTGGGAGGCAAAGGCTCCTTCTGACCGCCCCATACGGGATAGTTGTTGTAGGCTGCCTGATCCAGCACATTGGCCATGGCGGCATAATCGGCGTGCTTATCCAAACCGCCTCCGGGAAAATCATGGATGATCCGCGCCCCGGAAATCACCCGCCGGATCAGCTGAGCCTGCTCCTTCAGAAAATCCCGGAGCAAAAATGCCCGAAACCGCTCCCAATCCAGGCGCAAAGCGGGATTATGGGTGGTGATGGTGGGGGCGGGCAAGGGGATCTGCTGGAAATCACTGTACTGCTGCCCCCAAAAAACGGTGCCCCACCGCTGGTTGAGGCGCTGGATGTCCCCGTCAAAACGGTCCTTCACCCATTGGCGGAACCTGCTGAGGCAGTGATCACACCAGCAAATATCGCTGTCCTCATGGCCCAGCTCATTGTCCAGCTGCCAGGCGATAATGGCCTCCTCTTCCCGATAATGCTCCGCCAGTTTGGTAACGATCCGCCGGCAATATTCCCGATAAACAGCGCTGCTGTAGCAGCAGACATGGCGTCCGCCGAAGGCTCTGGGACTGCCATCCTGGAAACGGGACAGCATCTCGGGCCAACGGGCAACCAGCCAGGCGGGCGGCGTGGCAGTGGGAGTGCCGAAAATCACCTGCAATCCCTTCGCTTTGGCTCTCGCAATAACATGATCGAAAAAGGAAAAGTCATACCTCCCCTCCTCCGGCTCCATCAGCTCCCAGGCAAATTCACCCACACGGATGACATTGCATCCCAATTGGCAGATCCGTTCCAGATCCTCCTCCAACATGGAAGGAGCCCACTGCTCCGGATAATAATCCACGCCCAACAACATTCTTGCTGCTCCTTTCCCTGCCTCCTGACCTGTTACAGGAGTACCTTTCCATTCTCCATCAGCGTTCTGCCATCTGCCACAATGGTGCCGTTTTTCATAATGACATCGTAATGGCAGCTGGCCTTCACCTTTCCTCCCAGGGTGATGCTGGTGCCGATCCCGATATGGCAGGATCCGTATACCCCTTCATCCTCCAGCATAAAACCGCAGAAATGGCAGCAGGGATTCAAACCCACCCCATGCTCCGCCACATTGTAGACCTGGGGATCATTTTTGGCAGCCAAATCCTCCGCCAGCATTTTAGCCTGGCGGCCTCCTTCGATATGGATGATCCTGCCCTCTTTCACCTGGAGAATCACCGGCTGTTCCAGCACGCCGATTCCAATATAGGGGATGCTGCCATCTGCCACAATGATCCCATTGGCCGATCCTTCCACCGGCGAGACATTGGCCTCCACCGTGGGCAATGTGGAAAATTGTCCTTTCTCCACCATACAGTACAGATGATTGCCCCTGCGTCCCCGGGCAGAATACTCCAGATGGGTGCCCCCGGGAGTGGTAAGCAGCACCTTTTCCGTCCCTGCCAATGCCTGAGCCATAGCGATGCACACCGGTTTAAGGGCTTTAAAATCCCCCTCAATGCCGCCATGAATCATCATCTCTTCGGTGAACTGGGTCAGCACCAATCCACGGGAACCGGCAGCAATGGCCTCCTTGACCGCGTGGGTGTGGGTGATGGACCTCCCCACCACAGACAGAAAAACATCGCTTCCTTTCATGGCTTCCGCAATGGGCCGGGGAGGTTCCTGGCCATCCTGCCGGCGGGGCTCCATTACGCAAAGCACCGGCTCCCCGCCCACTCGATAGACCTGGGACGCCAGCGCCTGGGCAATGGACATCCGGGACTGTTCGGTGATGACCAACACCTGCTCTCCTGCCTGTACCCCGGCACACACCTCCACCACTTTGGCAGCGCCGCGGGATAAGTACATATTTTCCATTCTTTCCTCCTTGTATGCCTGTCCGCTGGGGGATTCTTCAAAATTTTCACCTTTCAGCCCGATTATACCATTTTCCTTCCATTCTACACAAGGCCGCTTTTCCCGGAACCCGGAGATCCCGGTTTCCCCTCTCAGCTGATACCCTCTGCGGACCAGGCGCATCACCGTTTTCCCAAGCCGGACCTGCCTCCAGCGGCGTTTTTCCCTTGGCCGGGGAGGAAAGCTGCGTTGTCAGCCTTGCCGGAAGCCCGTTCCATCTCCGAAACACGCTGAAAAATCGGGCGGAAGAGCAAAGCCGGAGGCTTCAGGGGCGGGAACGCGGGCAATATCCGCTTTTCACCCGGCGCCTGGATCCTTTGTTCATTGAGGGAGGCGGATGGAAAATCCCTGTTTCCATACAATACAAACGTTTTCATGGCGCTCTACAAAACTTACAGAGAATTTTCGTCTGTCAAAATCAAAAAGACCCCCGCTCGCTTTCAGGTAAGCAGCTCCTGAAGCGGGCGGGGGTAGGTTTTAATCAAAAAACAATGTCCAAAGGGCTTGTTTTTCTGCTCTGTCAACCATCAGGGAAAAAAATCAGTACTCCATTCTCCACATATAGCGGCGGACAGTGAGGGGATGACCTCTGTGATCGGCCAGCGCCTCAGCATAGTCTCTGAGGACATAATCGGTCACCACAGCGGCGAAATAGCACTTCAGCTCCTCGGGAACCTCATGGAGGTCAAACTCAGCAGCGTCAATGACGGTGACCCGATCACTGTACTTCTTGCAGAAGTTCTCAGCGCGCTCATCCAAAGGACGGCACTGGTCGATGCCCTTGAGCAGCAGGAAAGGCACATCATAATCGGTGCACTCAAAGGGACCATGGAAATACTCGCCGGAATGGATGGAATTGGAGTTAACCCAAGACATTTCCATCAGCAGGCAGATGGCAAAGGAATAGGCGCTGCCATAGTTGCTGCCGCTGGCCATGGTGTAGATCAGGCTGTCTCTCTTGTGGTCCTTGCCGAACTTGTTGGCCCGGACGCTGTGAAGCTCCTTGGCGCGGTCAATGCAGGCCTGGAGAACGTCCAGAGTGGCGATGGCCTTCTCATATTTCTCGCAGGGAGCCAAAACATTGAGGATACCAAAGGTAACAGCATAGATCATGCCATAACGGCTGTCAGCGAAATCACAGCCAGTCCAATCATAATGGATGGGATACTCCGCAGCTTTCCACAGGGGAGAATCCACCAGATTGGAAAAAGCGATGGTCAAAGCGCCTTTCTCCCGAGCAAGGGAAGTCGCTCTAACGGTTTCAGGAGTATTGCCAGAATGAGAGCAGGTAATCACTACGCTGCCTTCGCCCAGGCCCTTGGGGCAGCGATGGACAAACTCATTGGAGGAATAAACCGCCGCAGGAACATCCGTCTCCAGGTCAAAGATATACTGGGAAGGATTCATAAAAGCCTTGGAACCGCCGCAGGCTACCAGATAGATATTCTTGATCTTTTTGGCGCCGACAGCGGCTACCGCTTTCTTGTACTGTTCAATATGCTCCGCTTTCATAAAACCAAAAACTCCTTCTTCATACAATGAACATCAATTTTCGGTCCGGGGCGGACTGTGACTGTCCGCCTCCGGACCCTTTGCTGATTGTCAGAACAACCGCATTGATCCCCGCTCAATCAGTAGTTGAGACGACGATAATATCTGCGGATCTCCAGAGGATGCTTCCGCTCGTTCTCCAGATGGACGGAAACACGACGGCAGGCGGCGTTCATAACAAAGGGAGACACCAGGCCACGGAATTTGGGGCTGATACCCTTCAGCTCAAAGTCCTTGGTATCGAAGACGATGACGTTGTTGCAGATGGTGTGAAGGAAATTCTCCGCTCTGTCCATCAGCTTGCGGCCATTATCCTCGCCCTTGAAGAGAACCACGACAGAGTCGCGCTCGATGACTTCCAGAGTGCCATGGAAGAAGTCAGCAGCAGAAATGGACTTGGTGCGCATCCACTGCATCTCTTCCATAATGCACATAGCATAGCAGTAAGCCCAGCCCCACAGGTTGCCGGAGCCCATCAGATACTGCAGCGGCTCATCCTTATAGCGCTCCGCATAGGCTTTGGCTTTCTCATCGTTCTTCTCCTGAACATCGGCAAGGGCCTCAGGCATATTCTTCAGCTCGGCCATAAACTCGTCGTATTCGGGGAACTCGCCATTATTGTACATGAAGCGCAGGGTCACAGCGTACCAGTAATAATAGGTGCCGCCATCATTGGTGATGAGATAGTCCACCATCTTGGCCAAGGGAGAATCGGGCTTCTCGATAAAGCCGATGACCTTGACACCCTGGGTGTGAGCATACTCAACGGCAGCCACCACTTCCTTGGTGTCGCCGGAAGCGGACTCGATCACCATGATGCTGTCCTTATTAAAATTCTTGTTGCCCATCGCCAGGAAATCCGCAGCGTTTTCCACATACAGCTTGAGGGTGGAATTGGACTTCGCAATGGATTCCACCTGCCAGGCATAAGTAACGGTGCCGCCGATGCCCACATAGAAAATGTTGGAATAGCCCTTCTGGCACACTTCGTCCACAATCTTTTCGACCTGGGGAATCATGCCAAGGGCTGTCTTTTCTTTCTCAATGAACTCGGCTCTGTCAAATTTCAACATAGCGATACCTCCATTTTTATCTGGACAGCCTGCCGGGAATCGGCCTGCCGTCTTTTACCAATCTGAAAATTATCCTTTGACACCGCCTGCGGTCATACCTCTGACCAGCTGTTTCTGGAACACCAGGAACACAACAATCATCGGCAACGCAGAGATGGTCAGGCCCGCCAGCATAATGGCCCACTCTGTGGTCAAGGTGCCGCGGAGGTTCATCAGTCCGATGGGGATGGTCTTCAGGGAAGAGCTTTCGATAAAGACCAAGCCGAACATGAACTCGTTCCAAAAAGTCATGGCCGCCAGCAACGCAGCGGTGGCCACCACCGGCTTACTCATAGGGAGAATCATTTTGTAGAACATCTGGAAGGAACTGCATCCATCCAGGTAGGCCGACTCCTCGATCTCAAGGGGGAGATCCTTGAAGTAGGACCACATCAGAAAAGCGGAAAAAGGAATCCTGAACGCCGAATAAGGGAGAATCAACGCGAAATATGTATTATACAGCTTCATGCTCTGAAGCATTTTATACAGGGAAATCAAGCTGACCTCCGGAGAAAGCATCATCCCGCCCAGCACAAGGGCGAACAGAAACTTTTTGAAGGGGAATTGGAAACGGGCAAAGACAAAGGCGATCAGGGCTGCGAAAAAGATGGTCAGCACCATGGCGGAAACCGTCACAATGACGCTGTTGACAAAATAGGTGCCAACGCCGATGTCCCAGGCCTGCTTATAGTTGTCCAGCGACCAGTTGGCGGGAAGAGCCCAGGTGTCGCCGAAAATTTCCTTGTTGGTCTTGAAACCACTGACGATCATCCACAGCAGCGGGTAAATAACGGTGACTGCATAGGCGGAAAGGACCACCAGGGTTACGCCCTGGAAAATTCTTGTTCTCAGGTGGTTTTTCGTCTTCATTCTTTGCTCACCTTCTTCATCTCGTTAAAGTTACCGGAAAGTTTCATCTGGATGAATGTGAGCACCAAAAGGATGACGAAAATCAGCGTCGCAATAGCGGCTGAATAGCCCATCTCATCATTGCGGAATCCCACGCGGTACATATAGGAAGCCAGCGTCTCGGTGGTATGTCCGGGGCCGCCTCCTGTCATGACGTAAACCTCACTGAACACACGGAAGGCTCCGATGACGGTGATGACGCAGGTGACCAGGATGGTATCCTTCACCAGCGGCACCAGAATACGGAAAAAGCTCTGAATCCCGGTGGCGCCATCAATGGTGGCGGATTCAAAGATGGATTCGTCGATCTTTTGGATGGCCACGATGTACAGCAGCATAATATAGCCGATGTTCTGCCACTGGGAAACAAAGATCACCGCGCCCATAGCTGTTTCAGAGGAACCCAGCCAGTCAGCAGTGTATTTTCCCAGCCCCAGCGCTTCCAGAAGGGGGTTGACGATACCGATCTGGGGATTGTAGACAAATTGCCACAACAAACCAATAACGGTAATGGAAATGATGGACGGAATAAAATAAGCCGTGCGGAAGAAAGGCTGAAAGCGGCGCATCTTGTGGTTTTCCAGCAAGGCGGCCAAAATCAGACCGATACCGCATTGGCAAAGAACGGAAACAATCGCGTAAAGAGTGTTGTTCTTCAGTGCCGTAACGATGATGGGGTCTTGCAGAATTCGTTTGTAGTATTCAATGCCTACAAACACCTTGCTCTGGGAGAAAGCGCTCCACTGGAACAGGCTGTAGACAAAGTTCAGAATCAATGGAAAGAATACAAAGACTGTCATCAACAGGAAGCCCGGCAAAATGAACAGCCAAATGCCGCGTTTAGATTTATACATTCGTGTTTGGCCTCCTTTTTCATCCCCCCTGGCCCTGAGGACCAGGGGGATAGACTTTTTGCGGGGAGATCAAGACCGAAAGAATCAGCCCTCTGCTCTGACAGTCGCAGCAATCTCCTGAACCTTCTGCATCAGGCCCTCAGAGGTGACGTCGCCGTTGAGCAGATCCTGGAGACCGGGCAGGTAAACGTCGGAGATCCGGATGTCGATATCGGTATCCAGCCACAGAGCCATACCTTCGGCTTCCTGAACCGCCTGCATACCTTCGATGAGGTACTCAGGAGAGTTGTCAGCAGTATGAGCGCCGACAACAGGGCTGGGCCAGCCGAGCATATCGATCATCTTCTGAGCGCTGGTGACGCTGGTCATATACTTCAGGAAATCGATGGCCTCGTCAGGATACTTGGTGGTGGAAGAAACCATAAAGCCGTCGGGAGCGCCAGTGAGGAAGTTCTGGTTGCCGGCTCCGTCCTCAATGGCGGGCATTGCGAAGAAGCCCCAAGGAGTGCCTTCCATGTTGTTGTTAACGGTGTTGAACTCCTCCAGCTCCACATAGAGCATGGCGCACTGGCCCATGGCAAAGTTCTGGTGAGCCATATCGTGAGAGATGGAGTTGGGGAACTCGTTGAAGTAACCCTTGTCGTTGAGTTCCTTGAACATATTCAGAGCGGTGACATAGCCGGGATCGGTGTACTCGCCGGTGCTCTTCTCATAGTCCTTCATACGGACATCCTGAGCAACCAGCTTCTGGTTGAGGCCGGTGATGTAGTGGCAGGCAGCCCAAGGATACTGGTTGCCGAAGGCCAGAGGAGCAACGCCGTTGCTCTTGAGGGTCTCGCAGAGGGTCAGGAACTCATCCCAGGTGGTGGGAGGAGTCAGGTTGTACTGCTCGAAGATTTCCTTGTTGTAAACGAAGAACTTGCCGTTGAGGCGCAGCGGAATACCATAGTTTTTGCCGTCAGAGCTGAAGGGCTCCAGGCCGGCTTCCATCAGGGTGCTTCTCCAGGCGCCGTCATCAGCGTCCAGGGCGTCGGTCAGATCCAGAACCGCGTCGGCAGCGATGAACTTTCTGGCGAACTCGCCGCTCCAGGAGAAGAAGACGTCGGGACGGTCATCGGAACCCATCATCACGCGGAGCTTATCCTTAATGGGCTCATCGGCGACAGCCTCAGAAACGATGGTGATGTTGGGATGCTCTTCCATATAAGCCGCAACGATCTCGTCAAAATAACCGACGTTCTCCGGCTGGGGCCACTTGTGCAGGAACTTCAGGGTGATCTGATCACCGGAGCCTCCGGAGGCTGCTTCCCCGGAGCTGCTGGCAGTGGATGAGGCCGTGGAGGAAGAGGCGGTGCTGCCGCCGCAAGCGGCCAGACCCAGGGTCAATGCGAGTGCCAGAAGCAGGCATATCAGTTTTTTCATTCGTTGTAGTCCTCCTGTCATTTGTTTTTGTGTTGTTGGCTTGTGCATATGCTACAGCGCGGTATTGCCGAAAGATTCCCCGCGCTGCGAACGCCTTGTTCAACGGATGTCGGTCTCGTAACCAAAGGTACCGGCCACCAGGCAATTTTTCGCGGCAAATTCCGCGGCGTTTGCCATGCTCTGCTGGGTTTCCTCTCCATTATAAATGCCGGCCAGATACCGGGCGATGAAGGAATCTCCCGCTCCCATGGTATCCACCACATGATCGATATGGTAGATGCCCTGGTGGTAATAAACACCGTCGCGGTAAAGCATGGAGCCCTTGGAGCCTTTGGTCATCAGCACGTGCTTGGGACCGATCTCCGCCACTTTGGTGATAAAGTCCTGAAGAACCTTTTCATCCCCATCGCCGCCGGAGAAAATGGCGAAATCCACATAGGGCAGGGTGCCCTTAATTTCCTCCAGGTCCAGATGATCGGAGTAATCATAGGAGATGGCCGGCCCGATGGCCTTCATCTGAGGAAGCATACCGTCGATACCGCTGTAAACACTGGTGTGAATCAGCTGATAGGTAGCGATGAACGCCTCATCTTCCTTGTCCAGGACGATGTTGTGGGAAACACCTATTGAACCGCCCTGATCGCCGCTCAAAAAGGTGCGGTCCCCATCCACCAGCGTCACGTTGGCATAAGCGTTGGGGCCCTCCATCACACGAACCCGGGAGACATCCAGCCCCTCGCTGCGCAAAGCCGCCAGCACATGAGCTCCGGCTGCGTCAGTACCCAGGCAGCCTATGTATGCCGCCTCCGCCAAGCCGGAACGTTTGGCCAAAACAGGTACGTTGACGGAATTTCCACCGGGATACATTTTGTTTTTATAGAGGTATCGGTCCACCACATTGTCTCCGATACCGATAATACGAAACATCTGTTTCCTCCTCTCTGCAACTGGTATAGTCTCATACCAGTTTATGATATAAGTTTACCACCCTGTGTAAGCAAAGTCAATAAAAATATATTCACTACTAAAATTAAAACTATACATAATTTGAGGGCAATTTTCTGTCATTTAAGCAAAAGAATGGAATTGGTAAAGTTTTTGATAAGAGCTATTTCATTTGTGACCCTTTCTATGGTATACTAGTACCATAAGTCCCAGGCGCCGCATATGGGCGCCTCAAGAAGGAGGAAGCATACGGTGAGAAGCCTTTTTAATCCCACTGTCATCGGGGCGATGGACCGTATCGTCCAGCTGATCGCGGAAGAAGAGCTGCAGCCAGGTGCGCCTCTGCCTTCTGTAAAAGAACTTTCACAGCTGCTGCTGTTTCCCGAAGACCTGACCTCCAGAGCCCTGCTCCAGCTTTTTTATGACGGTACTTTGGACGGCAACCCCGAGGAGGGGCAATATCTGGTAGCCCCTTCCAGATTGGTTTTCAACGCCTGGGGCTGGCCCTCCAATAATCTTTCCTCCGGCGGGCTTCCTTCCCTCAGTTTTACCAACGCGCTGTCCCTTTCCGTGGTGGAGGCCTCCAAAGTAGTCTCCAACGCTTTGAATCTGCCCCTTGGCAGCAGCGTGTATTGTCTGCGCCAGCTGTGGAAATCTGAGGAAGGGATCTGTGTGCTGATTACCTCCTATCTGTCGGAAAACCGTTTTCCTCAACTGCAGAAATATGCTCTTTCTTCCCGCTCCCTGTATGATGTGCTGGAACAGGAATATGGCATCGAAGCCGATAACAAATTTCTGGATTTTCTCATCGGCACCCCCACCGAGGAGGATTGTCAGCTGCTCCATCTCGCTCCCCGGGAACCGCTGATGATTCTGTCCTGTCAAACCCTTAGCCAGTTCGGAGACGTTTTTGAGTACTCGGTGTACAAAAATCCCAGCCGCAGCACCTGCTACAGAAGTTCCCCAGTCCTGAGGGGCTCAACCTAAAGCAAAGGAGGTTCCCTGTCTTTGCAAAACACACTACCCATTCATGTTCAATTGGAAAATCTGATTCGGGACAAAATTGCCAGCGGGGAATACGCCATCGGCACCTGCCTTCCATCGGAGCGGCGGCTGGCAGAAATCTATGGTATCAATCGGCTGACGGTTCGTGCGGCCCTAAAAAATCTGCGTCAGGAGGGGTTGATTGCAGCCCACCAGGGGCGGGGAAATTTTGTGCGCTCGGCACGGATGCGTCTGAACTTCTCCAGCATCAGGGGATTCGGTACCCAGCTGAAAGCCCAGGGAGTGGTTCACACCAGCAAAGTATTGATCGCCCAGCAGGTTCCGGCGGGGTATAAGCTCTCCCGCTGTTTCCAGCTGCCTGTTGGAACTCCCTTGTATCATCTGACCCGGGTGCGGATCGGAAACGCTCATGCCATTGTCATTGACGATACCTATTTTCCCTTCTCTCTGATTCCCGATGTGGAAAAAATTGATTTTTCAGTGGAATCCCTTTATGACAACTTTGAAAAAAACAATATTATTTTGGCCAAGGCCCATCAAACTTTGATGGTGACCGTTCTCACGGACGAAGACGCACAGCTGCTGGAACTGCCTGACAACAGCCCCGTTTTCTGCATCAATCATCAGGTTTCCGACACCTCCGGACGCTTGGTGGAATATACCCTCTCCTATATCAATCCGGAGCGAACCAACATCACCTCTTATTTGAAGAATCAGCCCTGAAATCCCCTTGGGGCGCGAAACAAAAACAGGAGCCTCCGCATCTGTGATGCGGAGGCTCCTGCCAGGCTGTCGAAAAACCCACCTTCAAAATGGAAACAACATTCAAAATCATAAAAATCAGGACAGGCGCCTGATTTTTATCCCCCGACCCGCGCCCACAGGGGCGCGAAACCGGGGGTATCGATTCTGGTTTCTTCTGGAACCAGAATCGTATCCAGGGGGTATGGGATACCCCCTGGAAGCGTGTCGAACTTTTTCGACACGCTC